>NZ_JAEUMN010000071.1 GCF_016793225.1 Phenylobacterium sp. | reverse complement strand
AGAGGGCCGCGCGCTGCGTCCGCACGACGTGTCGGGACACGAACAGTGCGAAGGGCAGCGCCAAGGCCAGGAACGCTGCGATCAGGTTCGCGCCAAGCAGCATGTCGAGCCCCCATGGCAAGGCTTGCAGAGTGCCGCCGTCTGGTTGTGAGAGTCAACTATACGACTTTTGAGATAGCGAGACCGCCTGGGGTCAGCCTTTCCAGGACCAACGGTCAGCCGCCCAGCAGGCGCCAGCCGATGAGGCCCAGCGCTGCGGCGCTGAGGAGCAGGGCGACCAGGACGACCAGGCCGTCGCGGGCCACCAGGCCGAGGCCGAAGGTGAAGATCGCCAGCGACGGGATGAAGGCCGCGAAGGGCACGAGCTCCAGCGGCGGGACGGCGAGGGCGACCAGGACGCACGCGGCCGCGACCAGCCGGTCGGCCAGCGGCGAGGTGAGGGCGTGGAGCCGCGGCCGGACCACCTTGTCCACCCAGCGCGCGGGCTTGCGCGAGACGCGCACCGCCTTCTCGATCTTGTCCGCGGCCACCGACAGCTTCGCGATGAAGCGCGGGATCCAGATCGCTTCGCGGCCGAACACCATCTGACCCGCGATCAGGACCGTGATGACCGCGAGGATCGAGGGGACGCTGGGGATGCCCGAGACGGGCGTCATGCCCAGGAGGCCGCAGAGGAGCAGCAGCGGACCGAACGAGCGGCGCCCGAACGTCGCCAGGATCTCGTCGACCGAGACCTTCGCGCCCTCGTCCTTGGCGGAGCGGTGCAACGCGTCCAGGACGTCTTCGAGATCATGCACCTTCGCCGCCATGCGACCTCCTGCGTGGAGCGTCAACGCGCAGGGGCGGCTCGGGTTTGCCGCGTGGTCGCCGGAGCCTAGGCGGACGGAGCCGTCTGCGGAGCCTCGGCGTCATCCAGCGCCCGGCCCACCGTCTCCGCGAGCTCGGCGACGACGAACGGCTTGCGGAGGACGACGGCGCCCTGGGCGGCTGCATCCAGGGCGGCGTTGTCCATGTGTCCCGACACGAACATGATCCTCTGCCCGGGGCGCAGTTCGCGCGCCCGAACGGCCACGTCGGCGCCCGTGAGGCCGGGCATCAGGAAATCGACGATCATCAGGTCCGGCGCGTCGCGCTCGAGCATGGCGAGCGCCTCGGCGCCGCTCGCGGCCTCGGTCACCTGGAACCCCAGGAGCCGCAGCTCGTCGACGAGGACGCCTCGGACGCCCGCGTCGTCGTCGACGACCATCAGCCGGCGGTCACGCCGCAGGCTCGCCGTCACGGCGTCCTTGCGGGCGTTCACGTCGTCCGGCCCGGCGAGCGGCGGGGGCGCCGCCGGCAGCCGGAGGCGCACGCGCGTCCCCTGGCCGGGGACGCTCTCGATGACCGCCTCGCCGTCGGACTGCCGCGCCATGGCGTAGACCTGGGCGAGCCCGAGCCCCGTGCCGCGGTTGACCTCCTTGGTGGTGAAGAAAGGATCGAAGGCGCGCGCCGCGACCTCGCGTGTCATGCCTTGGCCGGTGTCGGCGACGACGATCTCGACGCGGTCGTGCGACGAACGCCCCTTCGCCGGCGTGCGCCGCGTGGACAGCTCCAGGCGCCCGCCCTCGGGCATGGCGTCGCGGGCGTTGACGGCGAGGTTCAGGAGCGCCAGTTCGAGCTGGTTCTGATCGGTGACCACCCAGCGCGCGTCCTCGGCGACGTCGATCGACATGGCGATGCGCGGTCCCAGGGACTGCTCCAGCAGGTCGGTCATGCCCCACATGACGGCCTGCACGTCCACGCGCTCGCGGGCCAGCCGCTGGGTGCGGGAGAAGGCCAGCAGCCTCGAGGTCAGTTTCGCGCCCCGGGCGGCGGCGTCGAGCGCGCCCTCGAGATAGCGCCGGCTCGGATCGCCGGGCGCGGCGCGCTTCAGCGAGAGTTCGAGGCCGCCGATGATCGCGGTCAGCAGGTTGTTGAAGTCGTGCGCGATCCCGCCCGTGAGCTGGCCCACCGCCTCCATCTTCTGGGACTGATGCAGCCGCGCCTCTTCCTGCCGGCGCGACCTCATGCGGCGGACGGCGACGAGGGCCAGTCCTCCGGACGCGCCCAGGCAGGCGACCGCGACGACGCCCAGGATCGCCAGCGACATCCGCCGCGGCGTGTCGACCAGATAGGACGCCACCGCCACATGCGCCGACCAGCCGGTCCGCTGACCCGTGTCGAAGGCCGTGTAGTTCTTGAACCCTTCGTAGGTGACGCCGGGATAAAGACCCCTGCGACCCCCCGCGATCGCATCACGCACGTACCGCGTCGCGGGTCGCCCGACCCGGCTCTCGTAGGCGACGTTGCGGGCGATGAAATTGCCGGACCGGTCGACCACCGCGACGACGCTGCCCGGCGGCGCGCGCGTCGTCACGAGAGCCTGGATGGCGGCGGTGTCGAGTTCGACGGTCAGCAGGTAGCGGCGGCCCCGGTCGGTGACGACCGGCACGTGAAGGGGCAGGACATAGACGCCGAGCCGGTCGCGGGTGATGTCCGACATGGTCGGCCCGGCGAGGCCGGGCGCGGCGGCCGCGATGTAGTCCGCCATCGGGCGCGGGCCGCCGTCCAGCGGTCGGCGCAGGTCGAAGACCTCGATCCCGCGGGCAGGGTCGGACAGCACGACGGTGCGCCAGTTGCCGCTGAGGGCCATCACCTCCGCCGCGCGCCTGTAGGCCTCGGCCATGTCCTCCCGCGCCAGCGGCGCCGACGAGGCGAGGACCTGGGCCAGCTTGAGTTCGGAGACCGCGCTCGCGTCGACGAGGCTCGCCACCTCCGTCGCGCGTTGTGCGCTGACGACCTCCACGTCCCGGCGCGCGCCTTCGAAGGCGGCGAACACCAGGACGCCGATGAGCACGAACAGGGGCGCCAGCGCGGCGATCCAGAGCGCGTAAGACCTGCTCCAGCGCGGCAAGCGGAACTCCCTGAGGCCGCCCGACCGGCCTGAGCCGGCGCAGTACACCACGGCTCACCGGCGCTTTCCATGGGGCGCGCGCGGCGCGCGCCCGCGCGGGGCCGGCTAGCGCTTGCGGACGAACACCGTGCCCGCCGAGTAGCCCGCGCCGAACGAGCAGATCAGGCCCGTCTCGCCGGGCGCGAAGTCGTCGCTGGCCTTGTGGAACGCGATGATGGAGCCGGCCGAGGAGGTGTTGGCGTACTCGTCGAGGATGATGACGTTCTCCTGCGGGGTCGGATCGCGGCCGAGGACGCGCTTCCCGATGAGCTCGTTCATGTTGATGTTGGCCTGGTGCAGCCACATCCGCTTCAGGCCATGGGGGTCGATGCCCAGATCGCCCGCGTGCTCGACGATCATCTCCGAGACCATCGGCACCACCTCGCGGAACACCTTGCGGCCTTCCTGCACGAAGAGCTTGTCCGGGGCGCCGACGCCCTCGGGCGCGCAGCGGTTGAGGAAGCCGAAGTTGTTGCGGATGTTGTTGGAGAACCGGGTCTTCAGCCGCGTGCCGACGATGTCCCAGCCGCCCTGCGCATCCTCGGCCCGCTCGACGATCACCGCGGTCGCGACGTCCCCGAAGATGAAATGGCTGTCGCGGTCGCGGAAGTTCAGATGGCCCGAGCAGATCTCGGGATTGACCATCAGCACCGCCCGCGCGGAGCCGCTGGTCACGAAATCGGCGGCGGTCTTGATGCCGAAGGTGGCGGACGAGCAGGCGACGTTCATGTCGAACGCGAAGCCCTCGACGCCCAGCGCCTGCTGCACCTCGATCGCCATGGCGGGGTAGGCGCGCTGCATGTTGGAGGCGGCGCAGATGACCGCGTCGATCCGGGAGACGTCCTTGCCCCAGGCCGCGATCGCGTCCTTCGCCGCTTCCACCGCGATCTCGGCCAGCACCGAGATCTCCTCGTTCGGGCGCTCCGGGATGTTGGGGGTCATGCGCTCGGGATCGACCAGGCCCGTCTTGTCGACCACGAACCGCGACTTGATGCCTGAGGCCTTCTCGATGAACTCGGCCGACGAGGGCGTCAGCGCCTGGATCTCGCCGGCCGCGATGGCGTCCGCGTTGGCGGCGTTGAAGCGCTCGACGTAGGCGTTGAAGGTCTCCACCAGCTCGGCGTTCGAAAGGCTGTTGGGCGGCGTGTACAGCCCCGTCGCCGCGATCACTGCCTGGGTCATCTGGAACACCTCCCCGAAAGAGCGCCCCGTTTAGCACGGACGCGGGAGGCGTCAGCCGGTCATTGTGACCCACAAGCCACATGCCGCTTCCAAACCCGGCTTCGCCATAGAACCGCCCGTAGCCCGCCGCGTTTGGCTCCCCATCTACGCACCCCTGGGCGGGCTGTTCAGACCCAAGTCGGAGTTCAATTCCCAAAAATGAAAACTGCTCTCATCGCCGCGGCCTCGCTGGCCGCGATCGCCGCCGTCATGCCCGCCGCCGCTCAAGCCCAGGTCGCCGCGGGCGACAACGTCGGCGCCTATGTGAACCTCAACCTCGGCATCGCCGACGCCGGCGGCGCCGACATCAAGGCCGTGCAGGGCCGCGTGGGCTACCGCTTCCACCCGAACCTCGGCGTCGAAGGCGAACTGGCCACGGGCCTGGAAAGCGACACCGACACGATCGGCGGCGTGCGCGTGAACCAGAAGCTGAAGCACCAGGCCGCCGGCTATGTGGTCGGATTCCTGCCGATCATGCCGAACACCGACATCCTGGCCCGCGTGGGCTACGGCACGACGAAGATCCGCGCGCGCGCCGCGGGCGTGTCGGCCTCGGGCTCGGAAGAGTCCTGGAACTTCGGCGTGGGCGCCCAGCACCACTTCGACGGCGTGAACGGCGTGCGAGTCGACTACACGCGCTATGAGTTCGACGGCGGCCCCGGCGACGCGGACGTCTGGACCATCGGCTACTCGCGCAAGTTCTAAGCCGCGAAGGGCAGGCGGAGATTTCCTCCGACTGCTCGTCGAAGACCTGCGAAACAGGAAAGGCCACGCCCCCGGGCGTGGCCTTCTACGTATTAAATCTTTGTCATACGACCTTGGATTCAGGTGTTTTCCTGGGGCGTGTCCTGGCGGCCACAGGGGGGTTGTGGTCTGTGAATCCCACATGCTAGGCGAGCACAGCTTCACCGGAACAAACCGGTGACGGACGCGCCGCCGCTGACCGGCCGTCCGCCAAGGGGGGAGCTCCAGTTCAGCCAGGAGAGACTACCAGTATGAAGCTTATGATTGCTGCGGCCACGGTCGCCGCCGCGCTCGCGTGCGCGCCTGCCATGGCCCAGGCTCAGGACGCCGCCGGCGCTCCGGGCGCCTACGTCAACATCGGCGGCGCCTATTCCAGCCAGAGCGGAATCGACCTCGGCGCCATCCAGGCCAAGGTCGGCTACCGCTTCTCGCCCTACCTGGGCGTCGAGGGCGAAGCGGCCTTCGGCGTGGACGACGATTCGCTCCGCGTCGGCGCCACCCGCGCCAAGATCGAGCTGAAGCACCAGTTCGCGGCCTATGTGGTCGGGTTCCTGCCGGTCGGCGCGAACACGGACCTGCTGGCGCGCGTGGGCTACGGCACCACCAAGATCGGCGCCTCGGCCGCGGGCGTGGGCGCCTCGGGCTCGGACGAGTCGGTCAACCTCGGCGTGGGGCTGCAGCACCACTTCGACGGCGTGAACGGGATCCGCGTCGAGTACCTCCGCTCGGAGTACGACGGCGGCGGCGACTCCGACACCTTCGGCGTGTCGTACGTCCGCCGGTTCTAGCCGGAACAGCCGGACACGGCAGGAGGGCCGCGCGTCTTGCACGCGCGGCCTTTTCCTTGACCAGGCCTCCCGTCCCGCCCACGCTTGCGGCGACGAGTGGGAGGGACAATCGTCATGGACGCGGGCTTCTTCGTTCAGCTCGCCGCCTCGGCCGCCGCCGTGGGCGTCCTCGTGGCGATCGCGGCTTGGGCCAAGATCGCCCGGCCGGTCGCGCCGCTGGACGAGCATCGCGCGCGGGCCATCCTCGCCGAGGAATTTCCCGGCCGCGCCGTCGAGGCGGTCTGGGTCGCATCGGACGGGGCCGGCGCCCTGGCGAAGTCCGGCGGCCTCGCGCTGGTGGTCTGCCGGGTGGGCGACGGCTTCGCGGCGCGCCAGATCCCCTGGCCCCAGGCGGTGAGCGCCACGTTCCGGAACGGCCGCCTCTCCGTCGACCTGGGCGACATCGCCGCGCCGCGGGCCGTCATCACGCTGCCGTCCTGGCCGCCGAAGAGCTTCGACGGAGACCTCGCCGCGTGAGCCTGCCCGATCCGATCCACGCGGCGCTGAACCCCGTCGCGCTGGCCACGCCAATCTTCATCGTCACCGTGCTGGCCGAGATCATCCTGGCCCGCATGGGCAAGATCGACGCCCGCTACGAGGGCCGCGACACCGCCGTGTCCCTGGGCATGGGGCTGGGGTCGAACGTCGCGGGCCTTCTCTTCGGGGCGATCTCGTTCACCGCCGTGGTCTGGGTCTGGCAGCACTGGCGGATCTTCGACATCCCGATGACCGCCTGGTGGGCCTGGGTGCTCGTCTTCCTGGCCGAGGACCTGGCCTACTACTGGTTCCACCGGCTCAGTCACGAGCGTCGCGTCTGGTGGCTCAGCCACGTCAACCACCACTCCAGCCAGCACTACAACCTGTCGACGGCGCTGCGGCAGACCTGGACCGGCGCCCTGAACGGCAGCTGGAGCGTCTACCTCGTCCTGTCGTTGCTGGGCTTTCCGCCGGCCATGGTGGCGATCCAGAAGGGCGTCAGCCTGGTCTACCAGTACTGGATCCACACCGAGGCGATCCGACGGATGCCGGCCTGGTTCGAGGCGGTGTTCAACACGCCCTCGCACCACCGGGTGCACCACGCCCGCAACGCGGTCTACCTGGACAAGAACTACGCCGGCATCCTGATCGTCTGGGACCGGCTGTTCGGCACCTTCCAGCCCGAGCTGGACGCCGAGCCGTGCCGCTATGGCCTGGTGAAGAACCTGGCGACGTTCAACATCGTCCGCGTGGCGTTCCACGAGTGGATCGCCATGGCCCAGGACGTCGTGCGGCACCCGCGCCATGCGCTGGGCTACATCTTCGGGCCGCCCGGCTGGAGCCATGACGGCAGCCGCGAGACCAGCGCGATGATCAAGGCGCGCGCGGCCGGGGGCGGCGAGGCGACCTCGACCGGCGCCGCGGAGCCGGCGGTCAGTCCCGCAGCAGCGGCAGGCTGAGGCCGCTCACGGGCCGCGCGCCCAGGATCTCGCGCCGGAAGCGGAACAGCTCCGCCGGCCGCCCGCCCGTTTCGGCGTCGAGGCGGCCCAGGCCCTCCACCAGCTCGGCCCGTTCCAGCGCGCGGCGGAAGTTCTGCTTGTGCAACGGCACGCCGGCGATCGCTTCGACGGTGCGCTGCAGCGCCGAGAGCGTGAAGGCGTCCGGCATCAGCTCGAACACCACCGGGCGGTACTTGAGCTTGCCCCGCAGGCGGCCCAGAGCCGTGGCCAGGATCCGGCGGTGGTCCGAGATCATCGGATCGCCCAGGGCCGCGGTGAGCGCATCGGGGCGGACGGGCGCGGCCTCGCCGCGGTCGCGGGCGGCCTCCTGCACGAGGCCCGCCTCGTAGAGCAGCTCGTAGCGTTCGAGGACGCGCTCCTCGTTCCAGGGGGCCTGGTCGAGAGCGAACAGCAGCCGCGCCCGGGCCAGCTTCTGCGCGTCGCCATCGGCCCACCCCCGGAGGGCGGTTTCCACGGCGTCCATGGCCACGGGACGGCCCGCGCGCCAGTCCTCCCAGGGGAAGGTGCGCGACCAGGGGCGCCATTCGCTGCCGGCGAAGTGGGTGTCCACGGCGGCGGGCGCAAGGGCGAGATAGCCCACCGAGATCACCCGCGCCGCGCCCGCGCCGTCGCCCAGGTCGGCGAGCGGCGCGTCACGGCCCTTGTCGCCGAAGGTGTAGAGCTGCTCGACGTACCCGAGGTCGAACCGCGTCTGCTCGGTCACGAACGCCCGCAGGGCCAGCTCGAAGGTCCGGTCGGCGTCGGGGTCGAACGGGCCGAACGGCAGGCCGGTGAGTTCGTTGTGCCGCACGGTCAGCGTCACCGCCTCGCCGTCCTTGATGGCGAGCACCACCGCCGAAAGACCGATGACGACCGCGCTGGTCATTCCGTGTCGAACGCCTGGTCGTGGCTGCGGTAGCCGGCCGCCTCGGAGAGCACCTCGAAGCGGCGCAGGTAGTGGGCCTGGGCCTCGGCGGGCGCCTGGGGTTCGATGTGCAGGTCGTAGCCGGCCGGCGGCGCCCCGAAGAAGTCGAGCGCCTCCGCCCGCGCGAAGCCGGCGAGCTGGGTGGCCTCGAAGAAGGCGCAGGCGCGGTCGGCCTGCTTGATCAGCTTCTTGACCGCAGGCGGCGTCTTGGCCGGCAGGCCGAACCGGACGTGGATGGCGTTCTCGAGACGCTCCTCGAAGAGCCGGTAGTCCACGCCGAGGGCGGCCTTGAACGGACTGATCATGTCGCCGATCACGTACTCCGAGGCGTCATGCAGCAGCGCCGCGAGCCGCCAGCGGGGCTCCACGTCGGGCTGGATGTGGGCCACGATCTCCTCGACCACGACCGAGTGCTGAGCCACGGAGAAGGCGTGCGCGCCCGTGGTCTGGCCGTTCCAGCGCGCCACGCGCGCGAGTCCGTGGGCGATATCCTCGATCTCGATGTCGAGCGGGGAGGGGTCGAGCAGGTCCAGCCGGCGCCCCGAGAGCATCCGCTGCCACGCCCTGGGCTCGGCCTTACCGCGACGCAGCCCTTTCCTCACCCGGATATTCCTTTCACAGTCGAGGCTGAGGACTGGCCCAGGACCTGACAAAGATCAATCGGGTCGGCATGGGTTAGGATAAGTACCGAACCTTGAGAGGGATGCACCGATGAGCTGGGCTCGCATCATGGCGCCCTTGTCGGGAGGGCAGGGGGACGCGGCCGCCGTCGCGGCGGGCCGGCGGATCGCCGAGCCGTTCGGCGCGGAACTGGCCTGCGTCTACACCCCGGCCGACGTGGCCGACGTCATGCCCTGGATGGGCGAGGGGTTTCTGGGCGGGGTCCAGACGACCGCGCTGGAGTCCCTGAAGGAAGCCACCGCGGCCGGGGAATCGAACGCGCGGCGCGCGGCGGAGGGCGCCGGCTACGCCAAGACGCGCTTCGTGTCCCTGCAGACGCCGGTCTGGGCCGGGCTTTCCGCCGAGAGCCGGCTGTCGGACGTGGTGGTCTTCACCGCCGATCCGTCGCGCGGCCGCGGCCCGCTCGCCGAGGCGTTCCAGCAGATGGTGGCCGACGAACAGCGGCCCGTCGTGATCGCCAAGGGCGAGCTCAAGATCGATGGGACCGTCGCGGTGGCCTGGGACGGCGGCAAGGAAGCCTCGCGCGCCGCGCGCCTGGCGACGCCGCTGCTCGAGAAGGCGCGCCGGGTGGTGATCATCGCTGCGCCGAAGGCGAGTTCGCGGACGTTCGATCCCGTGCGCCTGTGCGGATACTACGCCGCGCGGGGCGTCGAGGCCGAAGTGCAGGTGCTGACCGACAGCGGGGACGCCGCGCCGGCGATCCTCGGGGCGGCTTCGGCGGCGGGCGCGGACATCCTCGTGGCCGGCGCCTTCGGTCACCCGCGCCTGCAGGAGTTCATCTTCGGCGGAACCACCCGGACGCTCCTGAACTCCGATAGTCCGTCCCTGTTTCTTTCCCACTAGCTTGCCTGAGTGACCTTCCTGGAGGCCCGAACATGTCCCTGTCGCGCATCGTGATGCGTCTTGCCCGCAACCCCGGCACAGAGTTCGCCGGGGGCGACGATCACCGCGGGTACTCGCTCACCGCCCCTCTGACGGCCGACGGCCACCTGGACGAGGGCGCCTACGCCAAGGCGCGCGACGCCTGCACGGTCCGCCGCTTCGCGCCCGACGAGGATCCGGTGGACGGCCGCCTGGCGCGCAAGGGCCAGCGCTGGTTCTTCGACTACGACGCGGACGATTCCGCCGACGACGAGCCGGTCCACCGCCTGGGCCAGCACCGGTTCGCGGTGGGCGAGTACGTCACGGTGACCGACGAGGACGGCCGGCCGCTCACCTACAAGGTGGTGGAGGTGCAGCCGGCGGGCTGACGACCCGGACCCTGTTCGCCCCGGGGGGACGGCGGCTAGACGCCGCCGTTCCGCCGCACCAGCTTCTTGACGTCGTCGTACACGGCTTCCGCGTCGCCGCGGTCCAGCTTCGACTTCACCACGGCGATGGTGAACGGCCCCTGCTTGGGCCCGCCGGCCTCGTAGCCGACGGCGCGATACCCGGAGGGGAGATCCTTGCCGGTGTAGATGAAGGTGGCCCGGAACCCCCGCTGGTCGGGGTTGAGCGCCTCGCCACGCAGGCGGACATCGCGGCGCATGCGGATCGTCGCGCTGTCGCCGCCGGCGTCGATCTTGATCGGGCCCACCTCGACCTTGGCGCTGTCGTCGTTCTCGTTGGCGACGATGTGGATGCCGGGCAGGTTGATCCGCGTCGTCCCGTCGCCGGACTCGGTCACGACCGTCTTGCCGTCCTTGGTCTCGACGTTCACGGCCTTGGCGTCGTTGCCGTCCACCTTGACATGCACGCCCTTGCCGTCGGCGCCCGCCTCGATCCGGACGCCCGTCTGGCCGGCGTCGAGACTGGCCTGGGCCTCGGCCGCCTTGGCGGCCGTGCCGGCCGCGGCCGCGCCGGCGTCGTCCGCGGCCTTGGCCTTCGCATCGCCGCCCTCGGCGGGCGCCGGGCTTCGCTGGGCGAGGAGGTTCGTCTCGAAGGTCTGGAGCGTGTCGTCCACGGTGCCTCGCACCGACACGAGCTGCAGCGTCACCTCGCCGCCGTCGGCGGCCACGTAGGTGCAGGCCTTGCCGTCCGGCGTCGCGGACGTCCGCGTCAGTTCGCCCTCGGTCGCGGGGCAGTCCAGCGCGGCGCGGACCGGCGGCGTCTTGGGGCCGCAGGCGGCGGCGGTCAGGGCCAGGGCCGAGGCGGCGAAGAGGTGCAGCGGCTTCATGCGAAAAGGGCTCCGTCCGTTCGCGTGGAACCTGAGCGGAGCCCTTCGAAAAGGCGAGTGAATTCGCGGTAAGTTACGCCCGGATGTTACTCCGGGCGCAGCCGCTACTGCTGGCCCGGCCGCGCCGCGCCTTCGCGCCGGGCGAGGAAGGCCAGGCGCTCGAACAGGTGCACGTCCTGCTCGTTCTTCAGGAGGGCGCCGTGCAGCGGCGGGATCAGCTTGGTCGGATCCTTCTCGGCCAGCGCGTCCCCGTCGATGTCCTCGACCATCAGCAGCTTCAGCCAGTCGAGCAGCTCGGACGTGGAGGGCTTCTTCTTCAGGCCCGGCACCTTGCGCATGTCGTAGAAGATGCGCAGCGCCTCGGCGACCAGCTTGCTCTTGATGCCCGGATAGTGGACGTCAACGATCTCCTGCATCGTCTCGGAGTCCGGGAAGCGGATGTAGTGGAAGAAGCAGCGGCGCAGGAACGCGTCGGGCAGCTCCTTCTCGTTGTTGGACGTGATGATCACGATGGGGCGGACGGCCGCCTTGATCGTCTCGTTGGTCTCGTAGACGTAGAACTCCATCCGATCGAGCTCCTGCAGGAGGTCGTTCGGGACTTCGATGTCGGCCTTGTCGATCTCGTCGATCAGCAGGACGGGGCGCTTGGGCGCCTCGAACGCCTCCCAGAGCTTGCCCTTCTTGATGTAGTTCTTGACGTCCTTCACGCGCTCGTCGCCCAGCTGGCTGTCGCGCAGGCGGGTCACGGCGTCGTACTCGTAGAGGCCCTGGATCGCCTTGGTGGTCGACTTGATGTGCCAGGTGATCAGCTCGGACCCGAGGGCTTCGGCGATCTCATAGGCCAGGACCGTCTTGCCGGTGCCGGGCTCGCCCTTGATGAGGAGCGGCCGCTCCAGGGCGATGGCGGCGTTGACCGCCACCTTGAGATCCTCGGTGGCGACGTATTTGTCGGTCCCTTCGAAACGTTGGCTCATTCGGGCTCCCCATGCGAGCCGAGCCCGCATTCGAACAGTTGTTTGGCTGGGCGCAGCCTATAGGTCGGGGCGCAAGGATCAAGCGCCATCGCACGTCTGCGGCGATGGCGCCTCTCGCGACGGCGCCGGCGCATGGCGCCACACTGGCGTTCGATTCGCGGCGAGGCCCATCGGTGAACCTGGCGATCCTGCAGGCGCGCATGTCCTCCACCCGGCTGCCCGGCAAGGTCCTGGCGCCGGTGCTGGGCCAGCCCATGATCGCCCGGCAGATCGAGCGCCTGCGCCGCAGCCGGCGTCTCGACGACCTGGTGGTGGCCACCAGCCTCGACCCCAGCGACGATCCGCTCGCGGCCTGGGGGGAGGGCGCCGGGGTCTCCGTCTTCCGGGGCGACCTGCACGACGTGCTCGGCCGCTTCTGCGCGCTGCTGGAGGGCAGGCCCGAGGCTGGCACGGTCCTGCGCCTGACCGCCGACTGCCCGCTTGCGGACCCCGGGGTGATCGACGCCCTGGTGCAGCGTTTCGAAGCCGAGGGCGCGGACTATGCGAACAACGTCACCCCGGACCGCACCTTCCAGCACGGGCTGGACGCCGAGGTGATGCGCCGCGACGTGCTGCTGGCGGCCGGGCGGGAGGCCCGCGACGCCTACGAGCGCGAGCACGTGACGCCCTTCATCTACCGCCATCCCGAGCGGTTCCGGCTGGCGTCCCTGACCCGGTCGCCGTCGCTGGCCCATCTGCGCTGGACGGTCGACCTGCCCGAGGACCTGGCGTTCGTGCGGCGCGTCTACGAGCGGCTCTATCCGTCCAACCCGGCGTTCAGCAGCGACGACGTCGTGGCGCTGGCCGAGAACAGCGCGCCGATCCCGCCATGAGGCTGCGGCGGGCCACGGAGGCGGACTGCGTCGACCTCTGGCGCTGGCGCAACGATCCGGTGACGCGGGCGATGTCGCGCACCTCGGACGAGGTCGACCTGGCCGCGCACACCGCCTGGTTCCGGGGCGCGCTGCTGAACCCCTCGATCACCCTGCTGATCGGCGAGACCGACGACGGGAAGGTCGGGATGGTGCGGTTCGACCACCGTGACGAGACCGAGGTCTCCATCAACCTGAATCCGGCGTTCCGGGGCCAGGGGCTGAGCATGGCGCTGCTGGGGCAGGCGCTGGAGTCGGTGGCCGGCGCGGTCTTCGCCGAGATCAAGGACGAGAACGCCGCCAGCCGCCGCCTCTTCGAGCGCGCCGGCTTCCGCCGCATCGGCGGCGGCCAGGGCCTGGGCCGGTATCGGCGAGGCTGACCTGGGGGCGCGGCGTCGCCGCCGCCGTCACCGGTCCGGCTTGGCCACCGTTTGGCCGTCCCGGTCCTCGGAATAGCCCAGTTCCTTCAGGTCCTCGTCGTCGAGGTTGCGCGCCTGCAGGTCGGTGAAGTCGTCCTCGCCGCCCTCGGCCTCGCCGGCGTCCCGGACCTCGGAGAGGCCGTCGATGTCGGATCGTGCGATCCGGTCTTCGTCGAAGCCGTCCTCGGGGCCCAGCCCGTCGATGTCGTCCTCGCGCTCGGCGGTCGCGGCCCTGTAGTCGAGCTCGTCGTCCTCCTCGAGGTCGCCGTCGTCGATGGCGTCGGGGTCGAACTCGTCGGCGTCGAGGGCCAGCGCCTCGTCGTCGTCCTCGTCGCCGTCGGCCACGGTCAGGTCCTCCACCTCGGGCAGGTCCTCGAAGGTCCTGCGCTCGGCCGCCTCGGCGTAGCTGCGGCCTTCGCCCACGTCGCCGCCGTCGGTGAAGTTGGTCTCGTCGAACGCCTCGGACTGGTCCTGCGGATCGTAGCCGTCGGCGTCGTTCTCGAAGTCGGTTCCGGGCATGGGGAGCTCCTGGCTGGGTGCTGCGTGAACACCCGGCCGTCCCCGCCGTTCCGCGGCTAGGTCCGCTCGGCGACGAATTCCGAGAGGGCGCCCGCCACGTCCTCCATCAGCGCGTCCCACTCGCCGAAGGCCGGCGGGGCGAACGTGCGGACGTGCGGGTACCAGGGGTAGGCGTCGCTTCCGAGCCGGGTCCAGATTCCGGGCGTCGTCAGCAGCCAGGCCGGAGCCCCGCAGGCGGCGCCGATGTTCAGCGTGGCGTTGGAGAAGCCGATGGTGACGTCCATGGCGCAGCAGAGCGCCGCCACGTCGTCCAGGTCTTCCTTCAGGTCGATGCCGGGCGGCTGCCAGATGGTGACCCCGAACTCGCGCTTCGCCCGCTCCAGTTCCTCGGAGCAGTCGCCGTACTGCAGGTTCACGAAGCTGGCCCCGGGGGTGGCCAGGACGCGCCGCCACTGGTCGAAGGGCGAGAAGAACCGCGTCCGCCCCTTGCTGATGTTGCTCTTCCAGAGGAGGCCGACCTTGGGCCCGGCCGGCGCGGTCTTCAGGACCTCGCGCCAGTGCGCGATCCGCTCGGGATCGGGGCGCAGGTAGCCCTGGTGCTGCGGGAAGGCCTCGAGCCTGCGCCGGTACTGGCGCATGAGGCTCGCGATCGGCGTCCAGAGGTCCACCTGCGACTGGTCGATCTCGGGCACGCGGCGGACCACCGAGGCGGCCACGACGTTGGTGATGTGGCGGCTCACCTCGGCCGTGGGGAAGCTGCGCTGGAACAGCGTCACCAGCCGCCGCTCGACCGCCAGGATCAGCTTGCCGTCGGGGCCCAGCTGTTCGAGCACGTCGGGCAGGACGTTGGCGAACATCACCTCGTCGCCCAGGCCCTGTTCGGTGCAGACCAGGAAGCGCTTGCCCCGCAGGTCGCCGCCGGGCTTCCAGCGGGGCCGCTCGATGGCGAAGTGCGTGACCCCGGCGAACTGCGCCGAGAGCCGGGCCTCGTAGTCGTCCCAGCCCGAACCGATCCGGCCGAGGCAAAGCTGATAGGTGGCGCGCGCCAGGCCCATCATCTGCTTGTCCTCGGCGGTGTTGGTGCGCCGCAGGGCCGCGTCGCAGTCGGCCATGGCGCCCTCGTTGTCGCCCAGGCCGTGCTTCACCTGGCTGAGGTTGTAGCGCGCCTTGCCGAACTTGGGGTTCAGCCGCACCGCCTCGCCGAAGAAGGTGGCGGCGTTGTGCAGGTCGCCCTGGTCCATCACCACCGAGCCCAGGGTGTTCCAGAGCATGGCCGACTCGGGATGGCGCTGGATGGCGGCGCGCAGGAGCTCGATCGTCTCCTCGGTGCGGCCCTGCTCGCGCATGACGCTGGCCAGGTTGTTCACGCCGTCCGCGCGCTCGGGCGCGTGGTCGATGTAGTGGCGGAACAGCTTCTCGGCCTGCTCGTGCATGCCCATCCGGAAGGCCAGCCGGCCGAGGTCGTTGGCCACCTCGGCGTGCTCGGGCAGCAGGGCCAGGGCGGCCTCGTAGGCGCGCACCGAATTGCCGAAATCGCCGGCGCGCTCGCGCGCGATGGCGAGGAGGTACCAGCCGACGCCGTTGCGCTCGTCGATCTCCAGCGCCTTCACGGCCCATTTGCCGCCGTTGACGAAGTCCTCCCGGTTCAGGAAGTCGATCGCGCGGCGCAGCACCGGCGCGGCCGCGACCGCCCTCAGTTCGCCGACGGCGCTGTTCAGCCGGGCGAGGGAGTCCTTGCCCCCCGCTTCGCCCATCTCGGCCATGGACTCGGGGACGCTGGGTTGGGCGCCGAGCTGCGCGCCGTCAGGATAGGAAGCGCTGTCGAGCGCCGTCTTGGCCATTCTCGCGACTCCTCGAGGCGGGATGCTCCTGTCCTGCCGCCTTATGGTTAACCTGCCGCTAAGCCTGGCGCACACGGCGGCGCCTGAGACGGCGGCAATCGGCCGTTAACGGGTGGCCCGCTAAGCGTGGGGTGCGTTCGGCCGCGCCTCGCGCGATTATGGCTTTCGTCAGATTCGCGCTCCGCGGTCGCCAACGCAGACGAGGAACGAACTTGCCGCTCAAACTATCGCTGAAGCCGGGTGAGAGGTTCGTCCTGAACGGCGCCGTCGTCCAGAACGGCGACCGCCGGGCGGTCCTCGTGCTGCAGAACAAGGCCTCGGTCCTTCGCGAGAAGGACATCATGCAGGAGGAGGACGTCCAGACGCCCGCGCGTCGGATCTACTTCCCGGTGATGATGATGTACCTCGATGAGGGGAACGCCGAGAAATACTACGGCGAGTTCGTCCAGCGGATGACCGAGTTCATGGGGGTCATCGCCAATCCGGACGTGCTGGCGGACTGCGTGGATATCTCCAAGCACTGCATGGAGCGCGAGTACTACAAGGCGCTGATGCTGTGCCGGAAGCTGATCGAGTACGAGAACGAAAGGCTGGGCTATGTCCCTTCAGGCTTATCAGCAGGCGGCGACGCGGGCTGAGAGCCCGCGCGACCTCGAGTACCGCCTCTTCGCGCAGGTGACCCGCGCCCTGATGGACGCCGCCCAGCTGGACCGTTCCGAGTTCGGCAAGCGGATGGACGCGCTCGACTGGAACAAGCGCATGTGGACGGCGCTGGCCGGCGAGTGCCAGCGCAGCGACAACGCGCTGCCCGCGCCCCTGCGCGCCTCGATCGTCTCGCTCAGCATCTGGGTGGGCAAGCACACCAGCCTGGTCATCCGCGGCCAGGAGGAGTTCGAGCCCCTGATCGAGATCAACCGCCTGATCATGCAGGGCCTCGCGGGCGGCGCTCAGGCCGCCGCCTGATCCACGCGCGACGCAGGCGCGAAGGTCCCGCGCCGCCCGCGTCCGCGCACGCTGCAGGACGCCGGGTTTAGTCGGCAGGATATGCCGGGCGGCAGGATCGCGCCGCGTCCTACTCAGATTGAGCGAACCGCACTCCGCGGAAACATGTTTGTTTTCAGCGGCATGAGCTGAGCGCCGCCCGCGCGGGGCTGGCATTCCGATTGCGACGCGGGATCCGGCGGAAAATCCGCCAAGCCGGCAAAAGGCCCGGCTCACTTCATTCCAGAATGGAAGGATCAACCGATGCCCAATTCGGTGAATACGAACCTTGGCGCGCTCGTTGCGCTCCAGAACCTCAACGCCACCAACGCGGAGCTTGCCACCACCCAGACACGGATCAACACCGGCAAGAAGGTCGCCTCGGCCAAGGACAATGGCGCTATCTTCGCCATCGCCCAGAACCAGCGTGCGACCTCGAACGCCCTGAACTCGGTGATCTCCTCGCTGGAGCGGAACCAGTCGGCGGTGGAAGTCGCGATCTCGGCCGGCGAGACCATTTCCGACGTGCTGCTGCAGCTCAAGGAAAAGGCTCTGGCCGCCCGTGACTCCGGCCTCGACACGGCCAGCCGCACGGCGCTGAACGACGAGTTCAAGTCGCTGCTCGGTCAGATCACCAAGGCCGTCGTCAACGCCGACTTCAATGGCGCCAACCTGATCAAGCAGGCGGGCACCACGGTGAAGGCGATCGCCAACGCGGACGCGACGTCCGTGATCACGGTCCAGGCTCAGACGCTGACCCTGACGGCGCTGTCGATCAACGCCAGCACCCTCGGGACCACGGCGGCGGCCTCGCTGGCGATCGCGGCCGTGAATGCGGCGATCACCGAGGTGTCGAGCAAGCTGTCGTCGCTCGGCACCGGCGCCAAGGCGCTCAACAGCCACCTGAACTTCGTCAAGAAGCTTCAGGACACGATCGACGTCGGGGTGGGCAACCTCGTCGACGCCGACCTGGCGAAGGAGAGCGCAAAACTCCAGGCGCTGCAGACAAAGCAGCAGCTCGGGGTCCAGGCGCTATCGATCGCCAACCAGTCCTCGACGATCCTGTTGGGTCTGTTCCGCTAAGTGCGCGAAACCGTCGGGCGGGCTTCGGCCCGTCCGGCGGGCTCCTTTCCCGGCCGGCGATTCTTGCCGGGCCCGGTAGGCAATTTGTGCCCAGCCCTCGGAGTGGTGGGCAACAATTGCCGGGTCGAGGCAACCATAATGCCTCCTTAATGCTGCAAATTCAGAGACATAACGGGACCTTCGGTAAGGTTTGGCTGGCCCGCGGCTTGCTGCGTGGGGGGCGGGCAAAACGCCCCCGGCCATCAGAACGACGGCTGGACCTTTTGAACGAAGGACCTACCGATGCCCAATTCGGTGAACACCAACCTTGGCGCGCTCATCGCGCTCCAGAACCTGAATGCCACGAACTCGGAACTGCAGACGGTGCAGTCCCGGATCAACACCGGCAAGAAGGTCGCCTCGGCGAAGGACAATGGCGCTATCTTCGCCATCGCCCAGAACCAGCGCGCCACTTCCAACGCCCTGAACTCGGTCATTTCGTCGCTCGAGCGGAACCAGTCCGCCGTCGAGGTCGCGATCTCGGCCGGCGAGACCATTTCCGACGTGCTGCTGCAGCTCAAGGAAAAGGCCCTGGCCGCCCGTGACTCCGGTCTGGACACGGCCAGCCGCACGGCGCTGAACGACGAGTTCAAGTCGCTGCTCGGTCAGATCACCAAGGCCGTCGTCAACGCCGACTTCAACGGCGCCAACCTGATCAAGCAGGCGGGCACCACGGTGAAGGCGATCGCCAACTCGGACGCCACGTCCGTGATCACCGTGCAGGCCCAGACCCTGACCCTGACGGCGCTGTCGATCAACGCCAGCACGCTGGGGACCACGGCGGCGGCCTCGCTCGCCATCGCGGCGGTCAACGCGGCGATCACCGAAGTGTCGAGCAAGCTTTCGTCGCTCGGCACCGGTTCCAAGGCGCTCGGCAGCCACCTGAACTTCGTGAAGAAGCTTCAGGACACCATCGACGTCGGGGTGGGCAACCTCGTCGACGCCGACCTGGCCAAGGAAAGCGCCCGACTGCAGGCCCTCCAGACCAAGCAGCAGCTTGGCGTGCAGGCCCTGTCGATCGCCAACCAGTCGTCTTCGATCCTGCTGGGCCTCTTCCGTTAAGGCCCGCGCGCCCGCGAGGCTCTCGCAGCATCGCGGGCGGCAACTCGCGTCCGGCGGACGGGTTCGCCCGTCCGCCGTTCGCCTCACGTGGAGCGCTGCACTGACGTTCAGCGAAAGGAGAGATGGAAACCAAGGTCGCGGCCACGTCGCCCGCGCCCGAGCCGAAGAGGGTTCAGACCGCCAAGCCAGCCGACGCCCCCGCCGCCAAGCGCGGCGCGAAGGCCCAGGCCCCGGCTCCGGTCCCCGTCGCGGCTCCGGTCGAAATGCGACTGGTGATTGAAATGGACCAGGCCAGCGGGTCGTACGTCTACAAGACGGTGAACCGCCTGACCGGCGAGGTCGTCCAGCAGCTGCCCCGGGCCGAGGTCCTGAGGCTGAAGGACGAGGCTCAGTACGCCGCCGGATCGGTGATCAGCACCGAGGCCTGATCGACGGGCGCGCCCGCGCGCGCACGAGGACGCTTGTCCCCACCGCCCCGGAGCCCTCCGGCGGCGGCGCCATGCTTTATGCGTGTTAACCATATGAACACCACGCCTTCCTAGCTTCGAGGCGAGGCGAAGACGCGAGTCGGCGCCGGGGAGCCCCGCCAGGAGAGCGCGATGGTAATCAGCGTCAACACGAACAAGGCTGCGCTGACGGCCCTGCAGAACCTCAACAAGACCAACGACCAGCTGGCCAGTGTCCAGGACCGGGTGAACACCGGCCTGAAGATCGGCAACGCCAAGGACAACGCCGCGATCTGGGCGATCGCCCAGGGACAGCGGGCGGATATCGGCGCGCTGGGCGCGGTGAGGATCAGCCTGGAGCGTGCGAACTCGATCGCCGAGGTCTCGCTGGCGGCCGGCGACACCGTCTCGGACCTGCTCGTGCAGCTGAAGGAGAAGGTCGTCGCGGCGATGGACACCTCGCTCGACACCAACTCGCGCACGGCGCTCAACTCGGACTTCCGCGCGATCCTGCGCCAGATCACCCAGGTGGTGACGAACTCGGAGTTCGACGGGGCGAATCTCTTCAGCGGCACCGGCGGGAACATCCAGTTCCTGGCCAACGCCGATGCGACCTCGCGGCTCACGCTCTCCACGCGCACCCTGGCGCTCGGCGGCAGCAACATCACGATCACGGCGAACGCGAACATCACGACGGTGACGATCGCCACCACGGTGCTGGCGCGCCTGAACGCCTCGATCAGCAACGTGAACCAGGCGCTGGGCAACCTTGGCTCCCAGGCCAAGCAGGTGGACGCCCACCTGGACTTCGTCTCCAAGCTCACCGACGTGCTCGAAGCCGGGGTGGGCAATCTCGTCGACGCCGACCTCGCCAAGGAAAGCGCGCGCCTGCAGGCGCTGCAGGTGCAGCAGCAGCTGGGCGCCCAGGCGCTCTCCATCGCCAACTCCGCGCCGCAGATCGTGCTGCAGCTGTTCCGCGGCGGCTAAGGTCCCGTTTCGTTGGGGCGTCGAAGAACTCCGGGCGCTGGGACGTCCGGGGTTTTTCCATGTTTTACAGGCTGTTGTACGCTTGTCTTCCGAGTTGCCCTGCGCGCGATTATTCCGCCGCAGGCGGCGCCGGTTAACGGCCGGTAAGGGCTGGTCCGGCAAGGTGATTTCCTGATGGTGACGCCGCTCGACCCGAACCTGCTGCTGAACCTGTTTCAGTCACGCGCCGGTCAGACCGCCGCGGGCGCCGGCGCGGGCGCGACGGCCGCCAAGAAGAAGACGATCCCGACGGCCCCCTGGAACCAGCCGGCCGCCGCCGCCATCACCAACGAGGCCGTGAAGGCCGCCCTTTCCGGACGCCGCTTCGTCAGCGAAGGGGCGACGCGCCTCGACGTGCCCGGCGCGAGCGCCGACTACCGCAAGCTCTTCGCGCTCTACCAGGGCCTGGGCGCCCTGATGGGCGTCGCCGAACAGTCGACGGCGAAGAACCTGGCGGTGGCGGACCGCACGCGGATCAACCAGGCCTTCGACCGTGGCCTGAAGGAGATCCTCGGCTACGTCGACACCCTGCAGCTCGACCAAGTCCGGGTGATCCAGGGTGAGGTCTCCACCTCGGCGGCTTCGGCGCTGGGCGTGCCCAAGGCCAAGACGGAGTACGTCACGCGTCCGCTGGCGTCCGGATCCAGCGACACGGCCGCCGAGGCCTTCCAAGGCGCCGTGCAGTTCACCGTGACGGTGAAGCGCTCGGGCCAGACCTTCAACGTGCCGATCGACCTGGCGGGCATGGGCGCGACGACCCGCTCGGTCGGCAACGTGGCCGCCTACGTCAACCAGCAGCTCGAGGCGGCCGGGATCGAGAGCCGATTCGCCTCGCAGCGGATTCCGGGCGGCCCCAAGACCACCACCATCGGCGGCAAGACCGTGACCGTGGGCACGATCCCCGATCAGTACGCCCTGAAGATCAAGGCCACGCTGGGCGAGACCATCAGCTTCTCGGCCTCCGCGACCGCCGGCGCGGTCTACGTGGCGCAGAACGCGGGCAACCCGGACCCCGACGGCAAGGCCGACACCAAGGATTCCACCGAGGCCGCACAGTTCCTGAAGTTCCAGACCGACACGGTCTCGGTGCCGGCGCCGCTGCAGCGTCCGGGCGAGGCGAACTTCGTGGATGGCCGGATCTTCGGACAGACCCTCGGGCCGGAGGTGAAGACCGTCCGGGAGACCCGCGTGGCGGCCGACGGCTCGGTCTACATGCTGGCCGACGTCGTCGAGAAGACGGCGGGCCAGGCGCTGCGCGGCGAGCAGGACGTGGCGCTCCTGAAGTACGACGCCGCCGGCCAGCTGATCTTCGCCCGCACGCTGGGCGCTGCGGACGAGGCGACGGGCCTCGGCCTCGCCATCGCCGCCGACGGCAAGATCGCCGTGGCGGGCTCGGTCAAGGGCGTGCTGAACGGCGCCGCGGACGGGCCGCTGAATTCCACGGGCGCGTTCGACGGCGTGACCGACAGCTTCGTCACCCTCTACGACGCCGAAGGCCAGGAACTGTGGACGCAGCGCCGCGGGGCGCGGCAGGCCGACGAGGCGAGCGAGGTGGCGTTCGGGGCGGACGGCACGGTCTATGTCTCGGGCCGGACCACCTCGACCCTGCCGGGCGCGGCGACGATCGGCGAGGCGGACGCCTACCTCCAGGCGTTCAAGGCCGACGCGGCCGGCAAGGTGCAGACGCTCTTCACCACCACGTTCGGCACCACCGGCGCGGACCGGCCGGCGGGGCTCGTCGTGGACGGGACCAGCGTCATCACCGCCAGCGTCGAGGACGGACGCGCGGTGCTGCGGCGCTACGACGTCTCGGGCGCGGCGCCGGTGCTCACCTCGACGCAGGACCTCGGCGACCTGCAGGGCGGCCAGATCACCGGCCTGGCGCTCGACGGTTCCGACGTGGTGGTCGCCGGTTCCACCGGCAATCCGGGCCTGTCCGGCCTTTCGGTGACCCGCGCGCACGCCGGCGGCCAGGACGCCTTCGCGGCGCGCCTCTCGGCCAACCTCGGCGGCGGGGGTTCGGTGGCGTACTACGGCGGGGCAGGGGACGACCGCGCGACCTCGCTGGCCGTCGCGGGCGGCCAGGTGTGGATCGGGGGCTCAGCCGGGACGGACCTCCCGAACGGGCTCGCGCCCGTGGGGACGAAGGACGGCTTCCTGGCCCGCCTGGACGTGAACGCCGGCACGATCGACTGGGCCCGCCGCTTCACGGGCAAGGACGGCCGGGCCGCGCCGACGGCCATCGCCGTCGACACGACGGGGGCCAGCGTCCTGGATCGGATCGGCCTGCCCAAGGGCGAGCTGGACCTGACGGATTCGGCCCGCATCACCGCCCATTCCGGCCTGCGCGCCGGCGACCAGTTCACCGTCCAGACCGGCCTCGGCATCCGCGGGACGGTGACGATCGAGGACAAGGACACGCTCGACACGCTGGCCCAGAAGATCCGGCGCGCCAGCGGCTTCCAGGCGAAGGTGAGCATCGCCACGAGCAACGGTCAGCGGACCTTGCGGATAGAGCCCAGCACCGATCGCGTGACCCTGGAGTTCACCGCGGGCAAGGCCGACAAGGATGCGCTGGAACTGCTCGGAATCCCCGAGGGCGTGGTGCGCAAGACCCGGGTGGTCGACGGCAAGACCGTGCCGGCGGACGGCAAGTCGGTGATCTACGGCCTGGGCTTCGACTCCGCGCTTTCGCTGGAGAACGACACCGAGCGCAAGCACGCGCTGGCCGAGATCGGCGCGGCGATGGGCAAGCTGCGTCAGGTCTACATCGACCTGAAGGCCGCGGCGTCGCCGCCCAATCCGCTGGCGGCCGCCGCCGCCTCGGGCCCGGTCCCGGCCTACCTCACGAACCAGATCGCCAACTACCAGGCCGCGCTCGCACGCCTGGGCGGCTGAGGCGGCGCCTTGAAAGCGTCCTTCTGCGGGTCTAGCCAGACCGCATGGACACGCCTCCGCAGCCCGCCGAGCCGGCGCCACGCCGCCGTGGCCCGCCGCTCGTCCTCCTGGGCGGCGTGGCCGCGCTGCTCGCAGGCGGCGCCATCGCGTGGGTGCTGGTGCGCGGCGACCGTCCGGAGGCGCCGCCTCCGGCGTCCGAAGGGGGCCTCGTCATCGATTCCAGCGGCGGCGAGGAGGCCGGCCGGATCGATCCGGGCAAGCCGCTGCGCTGCTTCGTCCAGGGCCAGTTCGTCGGCGAGCTGAGCCTGAGCGCCTGCGCCGAGCGCAACGGCGTCGCCACCGATGCGCTCGACGTCGGCCTGGACGAGACCGGCGCGCTGGCCGCGGCCGAGCAGGCCGGCCAGGTGCTGACCCCGTTGCCGCCGACGCCGCAGGACGAGATCGCGCCCGATGCGGCCCCCATCGAGCCGGTCGAGGACACCGAAGACGCCGCCTCGGCGGCGGCCTCCGCCACCGCCTGCTGGCGCCACGGCGGCGGCCGCTGGCGCAAGGTCGCGGGCGACACCGACCTCGACGCCTGCGTCCAGGCTCTGTTCGCGGGCCGCTGCGAGCGGCCGGGCGCGGCGACCTACGGCCGCTTCGGTCCGCAGACGCTGCGGCTCGTCGCCGGGCGGGTCGAGATCTCGGACGACAACCGCACGTTCCACACGCTGGCGCCGCAGAATGCCGACTGCAGCATTCCGGTCGTGCGCTGACCCTGGTAGGCTGATCTTATGTCTGTAAATCCTCTCCCGATCCTCCTGCTCGCCGCGGCGCTCGCCGTGTCGGGCTGCGCCAAGCGGACGAAGCCGCCGGGGGACGCCGGCATCTGCTACCACGTCGTTCCGCAGAAGGACGGGTCCCTGAAGTACAACAAGCTGGTGGACGCCCCCAGCCTGGAGCGCTGCGCGGCGAACCTGGAGGCCATGCGCATCCAGTTCCTCCGCATGGGCGGCAACCAGCAGGAGATCTACGGCGCCTACCAGGCCAACTTCCTCTTCCTGGTGAAGGAAGGGGTCATGACCTCCACCTCGCTGGAGGGCCCCCGCTACGTGGCGCTGGTCCGGACGGGCGACGGGCGGCTGGCGGTTCCCGGAGCGATGCCGCAGGAGTAGCGGCGATTCAGCTGTGGACGGTCCGGGCCGAACCTGAACAAAAGCGGAACCTTTTGGTTGCTGTCGCCGATCCGGCGCGCTAGCGTGCCGCCAGGGCCGACGAGCCCGCGCACACGGAAAGCAAGGACAGATCGATGGCGGGCAGCGTCAACAAGGTCATTCTGGTGGGCAACCTCGGGGCCGACCCCGAGATCCGCAGCCTCAACTCCGGCGACCGGGTCGCCAACCTCCGCGTCGCCACCTCCGAGACCTGGCGCGACCGCACCAGCGGCGAGCGCAAGGAGAAGACCGAGTGGCATCGGGTGGTGATCTTCAACGAGAACATCGTGAAGGTCTGCGAGAACTACCTGCGCAAGGGCTCGACGGTCTACATCGAGGGCGCGCTCCAGACCCGCAAGTACCAGGACAACTCGGGCGCCGAGCGCTACTCCACCGAGATCGTGCTGCAGAAGTTCCGCGGCGAGCTCACCATGCTGGGCGGGCGCGGCGAGAGCGCGGGGGCCGACGACGGCGGCGGCTACGGCGCCAGCGGCGGCTTCTCCTCTGGCCCCCGCAACGGCGGCGGCTCGCGCCCGAGCGAGGACTTCTCCGCGAGCCTCGACGACGAGATTCCGTTCTAGGCCAGGCGTCTAGAGCCGGCTCCTGACGCTCCACAGCTCCGGGAAACACCGCCGCTGGAGGGTGCGGGCAAGGTAGCTCGCGCCCTCGGTGCCGCCGGTCCCGCGCCGGCCGCCGATGATCCGCTCGACGGTGAGAACGTGCTTGTGCCGCCAGGTGAGCAGCGCGTCGTCCAGGTCGACCAGCTTCTCGGCCAGCTGGTAGAGCTCCCAGTGGCGCGCGGTGTCGCGGTAGACCTCGAGCCAGGCGTCCTCCACCGCCGGGTGCGGCGCGTAGGGCTGCGTGACGTCGCGCTGGAGGACCTCCGGCGGGATCTGCAGCCCGCTGGCGGCCACGCGGGCCAGCGCATCGTCGTAGAGGCTGGGCGCGGCCAGGGCCGCTTCGAGCTCGCCGCGGGCCGCCGAGCCCTCGTCCTGGAACGCCAGGAAGGCCGCGTCCTTCAGGCCGAGGAGGTATTCCAGGGTGCGGAACTGCCAGGACTGGAAGCCCGAGCTCGCTCCCAGGCCGTCGCGGAAACTCAGGTAGTCGGCCGGCGTCATCGTCGCCAGCACGTCCCAGGACAGCGTCATGATCGTCTGGATGCGGGAGACGCGCGCCAGCGCCTTGTACGCCGGCTCCACCTCGCCGGAGCGGACCAGGGCCTTGGCCAGCCGCACCTCGTGGATGATCTCCTTGAGCCAGAGTTCCTTCGTCTGGTGGATGACGATGAACAGCAGCTCGTCGTGGCGGTCGCTGGTGGGATGCTGCGCCGAGAGGAGGCGGTCCAGCCCGAGGTAGCTCGAATAGGTGACGGTCATCGGGGCAGGGACCGCCCGCGGCGCCGGGCTGTCAAGCCGGGCGGCGTCCGCCGCGCTCACCCGCCGGCGGGCGTAGAGGACGGCGGGGCCGGGCAGGCGTCGCCGATGCGGCGGGCCTCGGTGGAGGCCTTGCCGGAGATGTCGAGCCCCAGGAACTCGGTGGCGATCTCGGCGGTCAGGTTGAAGCTCGTCGGCGTGTAGGTTCCCTCGCCCTGCACCGCGACCTTGCGACCCTTCTTCGAGACGCAGGCGCCCTTCAGGCGGATCTTGCCGCCCGCGAACACCTTGGTGGGGTAGGTGCAGGCGTAGTGGCGGTTCGACGGGCCCGACATGAACTTCTCCACGTCGGCGGGCGTGATGCAGCGCTTCTCGGTCTTGGTCTGCCGGATCGGCGAGAGCAGGCGATTGGTCGACTCCCAGTAGCCGGGCAGGATGGTCGTCGCGGCCTCCGCAGGGGCGGCGATCGCGAGGACGAGGAGGGCGGGCAGGAGGCGCATCGGAAGACTCTATCGGCCGTTTCCGGCGGCAAGGTGGCTTGCGCCGGTGAACGGAGCCTTAGCTCGCGGCGGCCGCCGAGCTGTTGTCGATGAGCTTGTAGTTGCGCTCGCGGATCGCATGGCCCGCCTCGTCGTAGAGGAAGGGCAGGAAGGCGTAGCGGCGTCCGCGCGTCACGGGCGTCGCCTCGTGGAGCAGGCTGCAGCAGAAAACGACCGCCCCGCCCGTGGGCGGCCGGTAGGTGCGGGGGCCGAACTCGGGGAAGCGCACGTCGCCGCCGTCGAACGCCTCGGCGTTGAGGTTGATGGAGCAGGCGAAGCGGCGGTGGGCGGTGCCGAGCGTCTCGTTGTCGCGGTGCGGGCGGAAGTAGCCGCCCTCTTCGGCGTCGTAGCAGGCGACGAGGTAGCGCTCGAGGCGCGTGGCGGTGAACTGCAGGCCCCGGCGGATGGCGGGCACGAGGTTGCGCTTCAGGGTCTGCAGCAGCTCCTGGCGGAGGTCGGCGTCCTCGACCATCACGTCGCGGCGGTTCTTCATGCGGTCGAGCACGCCCACGGTCTTGCCGTCGATGTCGCGCATGACGCCCGACGGCAGACCGCCGCGCGCCTCGTAGTACGCGATCAGCCGGCGGCACAGATCGGGCTCGAAGACGCGCGGGACGATCAGCACCGGCGCGACGAGCGGCACGCCGGCGTGGGCCGCGAGCGGGGGCAGGGCGGCCAGCCGGCCGAAGACGGCTCCCGGCTCGCCCAGCGGCGCCCGGGCCAGGATGCGCAGCGCCGGGTCGAGGAGGAACCATCCGCCGTCCTCGGGGGCGACCTGATAGCGCTCGTGGACCTGGCCATCGGCGTCGTAGAACCATCGCAGGCCGGGAACCCGGTCCGGCGGCGCGTCGTCCGTCAGGGGCGCGGGCGTCACGAGGAATGCGGCCAGGAACTGGTCGTCGAACCTTGCCTGTTCGGCCTCCCAGGCCGCCACCGCCTGCGCCCGGCGGGCGGGATCGCGGGGGAGGAAGCCCAGCACCACGTAGCGGCCGGCCACGGTCCGGAAATGGAAACGCGGGTTCTGTCGCGTGGGCGCGACGAAGTCCGGCGCGAACTCGCCTTCGGACAGCGGCGGAAGGGCCCAGGCGGCGCTCATGCGGACACGGTCTCCGCGGCGGCGACCCGCGCCTGGTAGGCCGCCAGGACCTGGGCGCCGGCGTCGTCGAAGAAGAAGGGCAGGAAGGCGTAGCGGCGGCCGCGGCGGACCGCCGTCGCCTCGTGCATGAGGCCGCACGAGAAGACCACCGCGCCGCCCGGCGGCGCGCGATAGGTCTGCGGACCGAACTCGGGCAGCCGCAGGTCGCCGCCCTCGAAATCGTCGTTCAGGTTGAGGGAACAGGCGAACTTGCGGTGCGCCGTGCCCTGGGTGGTGTTGTCCCGGTGGGCGTGGAAGACGCCGCCGTCGGCCGCGTCGTAGCAGCTGACCAGGAACCGCTCGATGTGTGTCACCGTGAAGCCCAGCCCCATGGCGATCATCGGATAGAGGCGGCGTTCCAGGCGCGCCTGGATGCCCGCCCTCAGATCGGGATCGTCGATCCAGATGTCGCGGCGCCGCTTGAGCTCGTCCATGACCGCGACCGTGCGGTCGCCCGCGTCGCGCATCACCCCTGTGGCCTCGCCGCCGCTTTCCTGATGCCGCGCGATCAGGGCCTCGCAAAGCTCGGGTTCGAACACCCGCGGCACGATGAGCACCGGGGCATGTAGCGGGACCCCCGCGTGCGCCTCGACGGGCGGCAGCGCGGCGACCCTGGCGAACACCTCGTCGGCGGACTCGATGGGCCACGTCGCCAGGGTCCGAAGCGCCGGGTCCAGCAACAGCCAGTGGGCGTCGGGGCCATAGTGCCGGGTGATCGCGCCGGTCCGGTCCGAGATCCAGCGCAGGCCGCGCAGGTCCCGCACGCCCTGGATCCGGTCCGGCTCCCGCATCACCACGAAGGCGGCGGCCTTGACGTCGTCGAACAGGCGCTGGTGCGTCGCGAGGGCCTGCAGCGCGGGCTGGAGCCGTTCGTCCGTCGGCAGAAACAGCATCAGCACATAGCGGCCGCCGGCCGTGTCGAACACGAACTCGGGCGACGAGACCGTGGGCGCGACGAAGAAGGGAGCCGCCTGGCCGATCGCGAGCATGGCGCGGACCATAGCGTGGCGGCGCGCGTTGTCACCGCCGCGGTGAAGTCAGAGGTCAGGCGCTCTGCGCTGCGGCCGCCAGGTCCAGCATCGGCATCTCGGCCTCGCTCGACAGGCGCAGCGAGACGGCGCACCGGACGCCCTCCTCGGCGTACTCGACCTTGACCTCGCCGCCGCTGCCCTGCGGGAAGCTGCGCTCCAGCAGGCGGGAGCCGAAGCCGCGACGGCTGGGCGGCTGGACGGCCGGCCCGCCGCTCTCGGCCCACAGGAAGCTCATGCGCCGGCCGCCCTGCTCGTCGAGCGCCTGGTTCCAGTGCACCGACACACGTCCCCCGCGGCGCGACAGCGACCCGTGCTTGACGGCGTTGGTGGCGAGCTCGTGCAGCACCAGCGAGAGCGACACGGCCTGGTGCACGCTCAGCCGCAGAGGCGGGCCCTCGACCGAGAACCGGGCGTCCTCGCCGGTGGTGAAAGGGGCCAGGGCGCGTTCGACGAGGTCCGTGAGATCGGCGCCGGCCCAGTTGTGCTCCATCAGCGCCCTGTGCGCCTGGCTCAGCGCCTCGAGGCGGGCGGAGAGATCGTCCCGAAGCTGGCGGTCCAGGTCGGCCGCGCGCAGGGTCTGTTCCACCAGCGACTGGACCGTGGCGAGCGTGTTGTTGATCCGGTGGTTCAGCTCGTTCAGCAGCAGCACGCGCTGCTCTTCGGCGAGCCGGCTCTGGGTCTCGTCGCGGATGATCTTGATCAGCATCGGCGGCGAGCTGCCGCGGATGGCCATGGTCACGCCGTTGGCCCAGAACCGGGCGCCGTCGCCCCGGACGTGCCAGCGGCTGTCCTCCACGCGTCCGTGTTCCCAGGCGTGCTCCAGCTCGCGGCGGTCATCGCCGATGGCCCGGTCCGACTCGAGGAACAGACGCCCGAAGTGGGTCCCGATGGCGGCGTCCTGGGTGATGCCGGTGACCTGGACCGCGCCGGGGCTCCAGGAGCGTACGATGCCGTCGAGGTCGAGCGTCATGATCGCGTAGTCGCGCGCGTGCGCGATCACCAGCCGAGCCGCTTCGCCGTCGATCGCGGGATCGTCGTGTTCCATGGGCCGGAGACGCCTCTGCCGCCAATTGCTCACTCGGTGGCCCTACGAACCACCGGCGTGGCCGCGAGTTCCGGGCGCCGGTGGCGCCGGGCAGGGGCTACGGCCCAGTTCAGGGTGGTGAACGGGCGCTGAACCGGCGTCCCGGACCCCGTTCAGCCAGGCGGGCCTACGGTGGGGACAAGCCAAAGGAGGCCCCCATGAAGAAGACCCTGATCCTCGGCGCCGCGCTCGCCGCCGCGACGCTCGCGGCCGGCGCCGCCTCGGCCCAGCCGTACGGGTATGGCTACGACGGCTACTACAGCGGCCGCTATCATGACGCCGACCGTGACGGCATTCCGGATCGGCGGGAGTGGAACCGCGACCGCGACCGCGACGGCCGCCTCGACCAGTACGACCGCTACGACAACCGCCGCCACGGCTATCGGCACAACGGCTACGGCTACGGCTATGGCCGCCGCGACTCCGACCGCGACGGGATCCCGGATCGCGCCGAGTGGAACCGCGACCGCGACCGTGACGGCCGCCCCGACCAGTACGACCGGTACGACAACCGCCGCGGCTGGGGCTGGCGCTACTAGGGCGCCGGCGCCCGCGGGTGCGGGGCGGCGGCCCTCCGAGCATCGGGCCGCCGCCCCTGCACGACCCGAGGGGCGGGAAGACGAAGAATTCACCATCGCCACCACGTAATAGCTCCGACTGAGGTGCTATTCGGGGGCGGCGATGCCGATCACGACGGCGGAGATCTTCGCGGGACTTCACGAGGGCGACGGCTCGCGCTGGATGACGTCGTCCATCACCTTCTCGATCCCGGGGGCGGGGGCCGTCTGGTCCGCGACGTCCTATCCGCCCGGCGACGAACCCTTCAACGCCGCCTACGGCGTGCTCTCGGCGAGCCAGGCGTCCGCGTTCGTCATGGCCATCCAGGCCTGGGACCGGCTGATCAACCTCTCGATCAACCAGGTGTCCGACAACGGCTTCACCCAGGGCGACATCCGGATCGCCTTCACCAACGCCGCGGACTACGCCAGCGCCAACGCCGCGGCCTACGCCTACGGCCCGCCGACGCCCGGGTTCAGCAGCGCCGCGTTCGAGGGGGACATCTGGCTCGACGATGAATACAAGGGCGACGCCGCCGATCCGGGCACGTTCCTCTACACGACGCTGCTGCACGAGATCGGCCACGCGCTTGGCCTGAAGCACCCGTTCGAGGACGGGCCGCGCCTGCCGGTCGAGTTCGACACGACCCGCTACACGGTGATGTCGTACACGAACTTCGAGGACTCGATCCTGAGGACCTTCGAGGTCCGCGGCGGCACGCTGTTCGCCAGCGGCGACTTCGTGCAGCCCTCGACGCCCATGCTGCTGGACGTCATCGCCATCCAGGGCCTCTACGGCGCGGCCAGCAACGTGGCGACGGGCGGCGACACCTACACGTTCTCGCAGGACACCGCGTTGATGGCGACGCTGGTGGACAACGGCGGGGTGGACACCCTGGACCTGGCCGCCCACACCCGGGCGTCCAGCATCAACCTGACGCCAGGGACCTATTCCTCCATCGCCCTCTTTCCCGTGGCGGCGCAGATCGCCTTCTACACGGCGGCGTTCCCGAACTTCTCGGCAAGCTTCATCGCCGACTTCCTGAACAAGCCCGACACCTACACCTGGTCCAACAACCTCGCGACGTCGCCCAACACCACCATCGAGAACGTGCTGGTCGGCGCGGGTTCGGACACCGTGATCGGCAATACGGCCGCCAACAGCATCTCGGGCGGCGCCGGCTCGGACTCGGTGGCCGGCGGCGCGGGCGGCGACACGATCACCGGCGGCAGCGCCGGCGTGGCGGGCAACTACCTGCGCGGCGACGAGGGCGACGACAGCCTCGTCGGGGGCGCCGACTTCGACGACATCAACGGCAACATGGGCTCGGACACCGTCTCCACCGGCGGCGGCACGGATTTCTGCGTCGGCGGCCGCGACAACGACCTGCTGTTCGGCGGCGACGGCGACGACTTCACCTACGGCAACCTCGGCGACGACACCTGCCACGGCGAGAACGGGGCGGACACGGTGCGGGGCGGGCAGGGGAACGACACCCTGGCCGGGGGCGCGGGGGCCGACTTCGTCTCGGGCGACCGGGGCGACGACACCATGACCGGCGGCAGCGGCGCCGACCTGTTCCACTCCTCTGCGGACGCCGGGATCGACCGGGTCCTCGACTTCAGCGTCGCCGAGGGGGACCGCGTCCTCCTGGATGCCGGAACGCAGTTCACGGTCATGCAGGTCGGCGGCGACACGGTGATCCAGATGAGCTCCGGCCAGGTGATCCTGGTGGGCGTCGCGATGTCGAGCCTGCCGCCGGGATCGATCTTCGGAGCCTGAGCCGGCGTCAGCGGCCGTGACCGCCGTGGCCGTGCGCCCGGCCGCACATGCGGTGGCCGGCCCGGTCCAGGAACATGATCTGCACCCCCGGACTCCAGGTGAGGGTCCGGACGCCGTCGCTCCAGGTGAGCTTCACCGGCCCGCTGTCGAGGCCCGGGAGGCTGGTCAGGACGTGCGGACCGTCGCCCGCGTCGACGATGGCCACGAACCGCTCGCCGCGGGCCGCGAAGCGGGCCGTGACGTCGCTGCCGTCCTGGCACTTGAACGCCGTGGTCCCCGCCGGCGTCTCGCGCCCGGGCGCGGCGGCGAGGGCCAGGAGCAGGGCGGCGGCCGCCGCGAGGGCCATCTCAGGCGCCCGTGAAGCGCGGCGCGCGCTTTTCGACGAAGTGCGCCACGCCTTCCTTGAAGTCGTCGCTCTTCAGGCTGAGGGCCATCTCGCGGTCCGCGAGCTCGAGCGCCTCGCCGAGGTCCTGGAAGGCCGATTCCCACAGCTGCCGCTTGATCACGCCCAGCGAGCGCGGCGAGACCTCGTCGGCCAGCATGCGCGCGTAGGCGCGGGTTTCGGCCATGAGCTCGTTGGTCGGGAACACGCGGTCGACGAGGCCGATGCGAAGCGCCTCTTCGGCGCCCACCTTGCGGGACGAGAGCAGCAGGTCCATCGCCCGGGACTGCCCCACCAGGCGCGGAAGGGTCCAGCTGATCCCGTGCTCGGCGATCAGGCCCCGGCGCGCGAAGGCCGTCACGAACGCGGCGCTGTCGGCGGCGAACCGCAGGTCGGCGTAGAGCGAGATCACGAAGCCCATCCCGGCGGCCGGACCGTTGACGGCCGCGATGATCGGGGTCTTCACGCTCGGGAAGTACGCCATGGGGTGATGGAAGTCGCCGCGGGAGGCCGGATCGTAGGGCTCCGGTCCCCGCCCGCCGCCGGTCTCGCCGGTCTCGGTCACGGTGGCGAGATAACCCATGTCCGCCCCGGCGCAGAAGCCGCGGCCCGCGCCGGTGAGGATGATGACGCGCACGTCGGGATCGGCGTCGGCCTTGGCCATGGCGGCCCGCAGCTCGGATCCCATGGGACCCGTCCAGGCGTTCAGACGGTCCGGGCGGTTCAGGGTGATCGTCGCGATGTGGTCGCTGACCTCGTACAGGATCGGCGTGTCGGTCATGGGGACTCCGGCGGCGGTGGGCTGGCGGCGTCGGCCAGCTGGCGGATGCGGCGGTCGTACAGGTCGGCGAGCGCCTCGCGGTCGGAGACGCCGTCCCGCTCACCCTTCCACGCCGCCTGCTCGGCTTCCAGCGCGCGCGCGTCGGCGCCTGCCGTGAGCGCGGCCTGGAGCGCGGCCTTCAGAGCCTGTTCCCGCTGCGCGAGACTGGGATAGCCGCAGACCAGCCGGTCCGCAGCGGTGGGCTCGTCGTAACAGGGGTTGTGCCGGCGTGGCGGCGCCGCGCCCTGAGCGGCCTGCTCCGGCACCGGGTCGGAGAGCGGATCATCGGCCGCGAGGGGGGATGTCGCGAGCGCCAGGGCCACCCGCGGCGGCGGCGCCGTGTCGCGGACCGGCGTGACAAGCTGTCCCGGATCGACGCTCAGGCCGAGGACCAGGGCGGCTGTCGCAGCGCCCGCGACTCCCGCCGTGATCGCGACCGCCAGTCGCCGCCGAGGGCGGACCCTGGCGGGCGGCGAGGCCTCGACCGCAGGCTGACCGAGCACGAAGGACGAGGGCGTTCCATAGCGTCCGATGCGACCCGGCCGCGCCTCGATCTCGGCGGTGAGCTGCGCGATGAGGGCCTGCTGCCCGCGAGCGCGCGCGACCTCCAGAAGCTGCCGCAGCTCCGCCTGACTCAAGGCCGAGATGTCGATACCCAGCACGCCCCGCCTCCCCGCGAGCGTTACAATCGCCCCAGCCTAGCACGGGTTTGGCTCCCGCCGCGGCAGCCTCGGGCGGGAATCTGCGGCTACCGGCCTGGCCGCTGCCGCTTCTGCCGCCACACCTCGGCGCTGCCGGCGCCCAGGGTGACCGGATCGGTCGCGATGGCGTCGGCCTCGGCGTTGGGATCGGTGAACACGAGCACTGGCGGCTCGGGCGGCACGCCGCCGAGTCCTGCGGTCGCCGGATCCACCCCGTCCGTCGAGCGGCCGGAGCCGGTCCTCAGCGCGCCCAGGCCCGAGCTGTCGATGATGCGATTGGTGAAGGCCGCCACGGCGAGCGGCCCGCAGCCGCCCTGGCCGGCGTCGCAGCCGTTGAAGCGGATGATCCCCGAGCCGCCGCCTTCGACGCTCAGCGAGCCGCCGCGGACCACGCCGTTCGCGTCGCGGAACGCCCCCGAAAGGTCGACGACGCTGGCGCGGGCGGCGCTCAGCGCCCCCGGAAGCAGGGTCGTCACGAGGATCCCGTTGGGGCGCTGCATGGTCCCCGTGTTCTGCTGCACGATCCGGTCGGCCGCGCGCAGCGAGAGCTCGGCCGCGGTGACGAAGACCAGGTTCTCCTCGTCGGGCGTCGGCGCCACGCCCACCGGCAGGTTGCGGACGATGTCGATCGACGACGGCGGGGCGGAGGCCACGAGGCTGATGAAGCGCGGCGCGCCGATGAGCACGTCGTTCCGTGCGTTGAAGTTCACCTCGTCGAAGGCGCGCACGTCGCTGTAGCCCGCGTCCGGCGAGCCGCGGGAGAAGCCGACGGCGCCGGTCACCAGGATCCGGCCGGGCCGCCACGGCGAATCGACCGCGGCCTCGCCGATGTTGACGACGCCGCCCGTGATGCCGGGCGCGAGCGTGCCCGGGATGACCACGTCGTTCTGCCCGCCCGCGGCGAAGAGCAGGCGGGGCGTGCGGCCCGGGGTCACGTTCAGGTCCTGGACCACCAGGTCCCCGCGCGCATCCGACGCCGTCGAGCCGGCGTAGAAGCTGGCCTCGCCGCTGACGGCGATCTGCTGGAACTCGGCGTCGGTCAGGCGAAGGCCCGGCATGTCGGCCGCCGGCGCCCCGGCTGCGCCGCCCGCCGCTCCGCCCAGGGTCATCGCGCCCTGCAGGGACTCGATGCGCAGGTTCGCTGCGGTCAGCGTTCCGGTGAGCTCGAGGTCCGAGGCGCGGATGGTGAAGGTCCGGCCTGCCGAGCTGGGTGCAAGCGTCAGCAGGCCGGGGACGCTGACGGTCACGTCGCGACCGCCGGCGAAAGCCACGTTGGAAGCGCCGGCCAGCGGGGAGCCGGACACGGCGCCGAAGGTGATGTCGGCCGAGGCGCCCCCCGTCCGCAGGATCAGGCTGCGGCCGGCCGGACCCTCGTCCGTCCCCGCGCCGGTGAGCCTTGCCTCGCCCAGCACGATGGAGCCGGCGGCGCCGGTCGTGGTGATGAGGATGTCGTCCGCCGCCAGGGCCGCGTTCACGCTGACCGCGGGGCCGCCGTTCGCCGCCGCGCCGGACGCGTTCACGACCACGCTGCGACCGGAGTTCAACCGGGCGGCCTGGACCGAGCCGGCGTCGATCTGGAGGCGGCCCACCGCGTTCACGGCGCCCGCGACGTTGAGTGCGCCGGTCGTGCGCAGCGTCGCTGCGGCGCCGGCGGAGGCGCTGGCGCGCACGGTGAGGCTCCGCGCGGCGTCGACCGCCAGGAGCCGCCCGGCGTCGAGCCCGCTGGTGTCGACGCTGGCCGCCGCGAGGCCCAGGTCGCGTCCTGCGGAGAGTTGCGTCGCGGTCATGGCCGTCGGCGCGGCGAACCCGCCCAGGAGGTCGCGGGTGGCCGTCACCACGCCGAACGTGGCGGTGGTCTCGGTCGTGGTGTTGACGCGCGTGGCGCCGGGCTGGCGGTTGGAGATCCCCGCGCCGGCGGCGAGGATCACGTCGCCACGGTCGGCGCTCGCCGACTGGGCCGCGATCAGGCCCGGGGCGCTGACCACGGCACTCGCCACATCGGCGCGGTTGACGACGGCCAGATAGACGCTGCCCGCGGCCGTCTGGCCGGCGAGCGTCAGGGGTGTCGCGGAGGCCGTGCCGCCGCCGGCCGGCACCACGAAGTCGACGAGGTCGAGGTCGCCGGGCTGCGGCGCGAACCGAACGGTGTAGTCGCCGGCCGCAGCATAGAGGACGCTCGAGCGGCCGGTTCCGGTGACGGCGGCGCCGCTGGCCGTGGTCACTGCGCCGGCGATCAGGGCGACAGGACCGCCGCCGCTCTTCACTTCGGCCCCGGCGCGGACGTCCACGCGCCCGGCGCCGCCCCCCGTGAACCCGAAGCTGAAGTTGGAGGGGTCGAGGAAGCCCGCTGTCGCGACCTGGCCCGACGTGGCGAGCAGGCCTCCGACGTTCACCCGCGCATTGGAGCCGATGACGACCCCGCCGGGCGCGTAGAACCAGACGTTGCCGGCGCCGCGCGCATTGCCGACGAAGGCCTCGATCTGGCCGTCGAGCACCGCCTGGCCGGTGACGCGGTTCAGCACGATCCAGTTGCGGTCGCCGAACCGGTATACGACCGCCTGGTCCGAGGCGAGATTGAACGTGGACCAGTTGAGGATCGTGCGTGGGGCGCCGAGCGTGATGTCGGCCGTTCGCGCCGTCTGGACGATCGCCGGGCTCTGTCCGCCCGGGGAGACCAGGGTGGCGGCGGCGTCGAGGACGAGCTGCGCATGCGCGGGCGGCGCCGAGACGAGGACGGCGGCGCAGCTGGCCAGCCATCCGACCCGGCGTGCACGCGGCGCCGGCGCTAGACCGCGCCTGCGTCGGACCACAGGCCGCCTCCCATCAGTTGCGACATGAAGGTCGACAGTTCGATCGGCGCCGCGGCGGCCTCGAACGGACCGGCGCCCGCCGTCGCCACCTTGTCGTCGTTGAGAACGACGCCCGTGATGCTCAGGGTGTTCAGGGCGCCGCCGCCGAGGGTGACGACGAAGCTCTCGTTGCCCTCCGGCGCGACATCGCCGGTCACCACGACGGTCAGCGTCGCCTGGGAGGCGCCGGCCGCGAAGCTGATCGTGCCGGTGAGGGCGGACTGCATCTCGCTCGGGCTCAGGCCGCCCGAGGTCGGGAAGCTGATCGCGTAGGGCGCGCTGGCGGCTGTGGCCACGTCGCCCACCCGCATGATGGTGATGTTGAAGCTCGTCGCGCTTCCGGCGTCGCCCTCGGGCAGCACCAGCGCCGACGGGCTGGCGATCAGGAGGCTCTGGCGGGAATCGTCGTCCAGGATGACGCCGGCGGCGCTCGCGTTGAGGGGCAGGGTGGTCGCGCCGGTGGTGGCCGAGACCAGGCGGACCGTGAAGGTCTCGTCAGGCTCGGGCCGTACGTCGCCCAGCGCGTTCACCGTGATGATCGCGCGATCCTGGCCCGCGGCGAACTCGATCGTCCCGGACAGAGCCTGGCCGCCGTCGAGGTCCTGGGCGTCGGCGGTGTCGAGCGACACCGTCCAGGTCACGGTCGAGGCGCGCGAGAGGTCTCCGCTTCGCAGCACGACGAAGTCGAACGGGGAGGCGCCGACAAGGCCCTCCGCCCGCGTGACGGGACCGGCGAACTGGAAGTTCACGGCCGGATCGTCGTTGACGATGACGCCGACGGCGTCGACGCCCGGGTCCCAGGTCTCGCCGTTGAAGTTGGCCTGCGTCAGGCGGAAGTGGAACCACTCGTCGTCCTCGAACCGGCGGTCCCCCTGGATCTCCACACGGACCGTGGCGGTGGTCTCGAACGGCGCGAACGCCACGAACCCCGAGAACGGCTGGCCCGGCGCCAGGTCGTTGGGGTCATCGAGGGTGATCTCCCAGTCGACCACAGAGCCGGCGTTGAGGTCGTCCCCCGAGCGGGTGATGACGACGTCGACCGCGACGGTCCCCTCGTCGCCCTCGCGGAACAGGCCGATCTGGCGGACGTCGAATGTCGCCGGGCGCGGCGGGGGCGGGGGTTCGCTGGACGAGGGGCCGCCCCCCGCGCCGCCTGAGACCACGCCCCCGCGGACCTGGAAGTAGTAGTAGCCCGCCTGACCGGTGTTCCCGATCTCGGTGTCGATGGTCTTGATGATCTCGAAGTCGCCCGTATCGCCGGCGATGTCCGAGAGCGTGAGCTCGAACCCCGCCGAGCCGTTCCCGCGGGCGTACCCGGCGCGCGGGGTCTCGCCGAACGAGTCGTTCGTGGCCGAGGTCGACTGGTTGATGTGCTCGTAGATGAACTCGATGTCGAAGTCGCCGCCGCCCACGTCGATGAGGCGGATCTGGAAGGCGTTCGGATTGCCGATCTGACCCGAGAAGTAACCGACGTCATCCCAGGTGGCGGTGAAGATGCGGTTGGTCGTGTCGAGGTCGTAGTAGACCAGGTTCGAACCGGTCGACGTGCCGCCGGGCGACGGATTGTCGACCCCGCCGCGGGTGTCGATGTCGAACCAGTACGCCGCGATGATCGGGACGTTCAGTCCGCCGGCCCCGATGGGCGCGCCGATGTACTGGCCCAGCGGGTTGCCGAAGGTGATGTTTCCGTTGTTGTTGACGAACAGGCTGGTGTGGTTCGTGCCGAAGAAATTGAGCCCGCCAGCGCCAAAAACCGACGTGATGTTGATCGCGCCGGTCGAGCTGTCGTCATTGCGGCCGAGCACGCCCTCGCCGAAGCCGGCGGGGCCGCCAAGGCCCGTCACGAGGCTGGGCACGCTACTCACCCCCCACCACGGCCGAAGCCGTTGAGTTCACAGCCGGAACGCGCCGGTATCGGGCTGAAACATGCGCTACCGCGCTTCCGAGAGCACCTCTCGATTCGCACAGGTTGACATCCACGTAAAGCGTGCGGGGGAGCGCCCGGCCAGGGAACCGAACCGCGCGGCCCGGATTCTCCCGGCGAGGAGGCCCGATGACCGGACGGACTGTCTTCGACGGCGAGGCGGACGCGCCGCAGGCGGCGGAACGCGAGGACGACGGCGAGCTCATCGACGCCCTGATGAGCGTCCCGCCGGCGCGCACGCCCAGCATCATCGTGGTCGGGGACGACGCGGTGTTCGGCATCACGCCGCCCCGTCGCTCCGCCGACTGAGCTCAGGCCGCTGCGGATTCCGTCGCGGGGTCCCCCGCGATCCGCGAGTGGAACATGACCCGCGGCTTGGAGAGGTCCCAGGGCCGCGCCCGATGCATCAGGCGGCGGTTGTCCCAGATCACGGCGTCGCCCGGCGCCCAGGCGTGCGTCCAGACGCGCGGCGGCTGGCAGGCGTGCCCGAGCAGCTCATCGAGCAGCGCCTCGCCCTCCGCGTCCGCGAGACCCGGGATGCCGAACGCATGACGGCCGATCATGAGGCAGGGCCGGCCGGTTTCCGGATGCGTCTTCACCAGGGGGCGCAGGGGCGGGGTCTCGACGTCCGCGCCGTAGCCGCCGTGCTCCGTGCTCTTCCGGTAGTCGTGGCCGATCCTGGCCTGGCTGCGCCTCAGGGAATGGTAGGCGCTGAGCGGGGCGATACGCGCGCGCATCTCGGGCGAAAGGGCCTCGAAGGCGGCGGCCATGTCGGCCCACTCGGTCTCGCCGCCCGACGCCGGCACGATGTGGGCCGTGAAGACCGCGCCCTTCGCCTGGACCGGCATGTAGGTGGAATCGCAGTGCCAGCCCATGTTGCCCTTCAGCACCTGGACCCAGTCGTCGTCGGGCAGGCGCACCGAGCCGTCCTCGCGCACATTGCTGATCGGCGCGAGACGGAACTCCAGCGGCCCGAAGCGGCTGGCGAAGGCGACCTGTTCCTCCCGGCTGAGGTTCTGCCCGGGAAAGACCAGCAGCCCGTACTCCAGCCAGGCCTCGTAAAGCGCGGCGAAATCGGCCTCGTCGAGCCCGGCCAGGCGCAGGCCCGTCACCCTCGCCCCGAACGTGGCGGGCAGGGGCTCGAGGTGGAAGGGCGTACGAGCGTCCATGGCCGCGAGGATAAGCCTCAGAACACGCCCATCGCCAGCCCCGCGGCGAGGGCCGCGCCGAGCTCGCGGCAGGGTGCGAGCTGGTCCTCGGACAGCACCTTCGGCGCGAGGATCCGGTCCGCGTCCTGGGCGCGCGTGCAGACGACGAGGGGCTCGGCCACGGGCTTCAGCCGCCAGCCGGTGGCGATCCGCGCCAGCTGGCGTACGGCCCCGTGCCCGTCGCTGCCGGCCGCGATCATCATGGCGTAGGGCCGGCCGTTCAGCCGCTCGAGGACCAGGTAGTAGGCGCGGTCGAAGAACTCCTTCATGGCGCCGGAGAGCGCCGCGAGGTTCTCGGGCGCGGCGAACAGATAGCCGTCGGCGGCGAGCAGATCCTCGGCGGTCGCCTCGTCGGCGGGCAGCGTCAGCACCCGGACGCCGGGCTCGGCTTCGGCCGCCTCGGCCGCCGCCTCGGCCATGGCGCGCGCCGCGCCGGTCCGCGAGTGCCACACGATCAGGAGCCGCTTCATGGCGGCAGGCTAGCGTCGCCGCGGCGGATTGCCGACCTGAAACGCGACCGTGCTTGCGCCGACGCGACCCGGCCCTAAGCTCGGCTCCAAGGATATTGGGGGAGGGGATCATCATGCTTCGTACAAGCACGCGCCTGGCCGCGGCCCTGAGCGTCGTCGCTCTGGCGCTTGCGCCCGCGCAGGCGGGCTACGCCCAGGCCGCGCGCAAGCCGGCCGCCGTCAAGGCGCCCGTCGGCGCGCTGGCACCCGCGGCCAGTCCGGAGGCGCTGGGCTTCGACAGCGCCCGTCTGGCGCGGCTGGACGCCTACATGGCCAATGTCGTGAACTCGGGCCGGGTCGCGGGCATGACCACCATGCTCGCCCGCCACGGCAAGGTGGTTTCGTTCAAGACCTACGGGAAGAAGAACCTCACGGCGGGGACGCCGATGACCGAGGACACGATCTTCCGCATCTACTCGATGACCAAGCCGATCACCGGCGTGGCGATGATGATCCTCTTCGAGGAGGGCAAGTGGCGGCTGGACGATCCGGTCACGCGCTTCGTGCCCGAGTTCAAGACCCTCAAGGTGATGACGGGCACGGACGGCAACGGCGTGCCGATCCTCGAGGACATGAAGCGCCCGCCGACGATGCGCGAGATCATGAGCCACACGGCAGGCTTCGGGTACGGCCTCCAGGACGAGCATCCGGTCGACAAGATGTACCGCGAGAAGCGCGTGCTGGGCTCGAACGGGCTCAAGGACATGATCGACAAGACCGCGACGATCCCCCTGGTCTTCCAGCCCGGGACCTCGTGGCGGTACTCCTCGTCCGTCGATATCCAGGGCTACATCGTCGAGAAGATCACCGGCCAGACGCTGGGCCAGTTCATGCAGGACCGGATCTTCCGGCCCCTGAAGATGAACGACACGGCGTTCTACGTGGCCGCGCCCAAGGCCGACCGCCTGGCCGCTGTCTACGCCTTCAACCGCGATCTGGGGAAGATCCAGGAGGCCGACAAGATCTTCGACAACCCGCTGCCGACCTACCTGCAGCCGCCCACCATGGAATCGGGCGGCGGCGGCCTGGTCTCGACGACGATGGACTACGCCCGGTTCTGCCAGATGCTGCTCAACGGCGGGGTGCTCGACGGAGCCCGCATCCTGTCGCCCGCGTCCGTCGAGCTGCTCGGCACCAACGTGATCCCCAAGAACGTGCTGGTGAACTCCAACGGCACCTCGGGCGCTCGCTTCAACGAGGCGGTGGGCTTCGGGCTGGACTTCATGGTCGTCAACGACCCGCGCGCCGCCGGCACGCTGGAAGGGAAGGGGACGATCAGCTGGGGCGGCGCCGCCGGCACCTGGTTCTGGGTGGATCCGACGAACGACCTCTTCTTCGTCGGAATGATCCAGCGCCTGGGCGGCACCGGGGGCGACGACCTGGGCACCATGGCCCGGACGCTGACCTACCAGGCGCTGCTCCACCCGGAGAAGTAGGAGGCCCTTGGATCGGGCTCTGCGAACCTTCGCAGTCGTCTTCGGCGCGGCCTCCCTCACGGCCGTCGCCCTGGGGGCCCATGTCGCCGCGCACAGCGGTGTGGGGGCCCAGCGCTGGGGACTGAACCTCGCCGCCTGGATCCTGGGCGCGACCGCGGCCGCGGGGGTGGCGCGGCTGGCCGGACCGCGTGCGGAGAGGGTGTTCGTCGCGGCCGCGCTCCTTGCCGTGGCGCTCACCTTCGCCGCCGAAGGTCTGCAGGGCGTGCACCGCTGGCTGCAGGTGGGCCCGGTTCGGGTGAACGCCGCCGAGCTCCTGATGCCCGCCGCCGTGGTCGCGCTGGCGGCGATGGACCTGCGCAGGCCCTGGCCCTGGGTCGCCGCGGCGGCGGCGCTCCTGCTCCTGATCGCCCAGCCTGACGCCTCGCAGGCCACGGCGGTCGCGGTGGCGCTCGTGGCCGCGGCCGCGGCTTCGCCACTCCGGCCGGTCCATCGCGTCGCCGTCGCAGGGCTGTGCGCCGCGGCCGCCGCTATGGCGTGGATCCGGCCGGACCCGCTCGCACCGGTTCCAGAGGTCGAGGAGATCTTCCGGTTGGCGGGGGAGGTATCGCCCATGGCGGCTGCGGTGGCCGCCGTTTCCCTGGCGACCGCGAGCGCGGCCCCGCTCATGCTGTCGCGCCGGTCCAGGGCGCCGGCCCCGCCGGCCCTGGCGCTCGGCGGCTACTTCCTCGTCTCGGCGGTTTCGCCGCTGCTGGGGGCCTTCCCGACGCCGCTGGTCGGGATCGGCGTCAGCCCGGTGCTCGGCTTCTGGCTCGCCGCAGGGCTCCTGGTGAGCCTGGCCTCTCGTCGCGCCGGGGCGGCCGCGCCTTGACTTTCCGCCCCCTCCGTGCGCCCTTCCGCGCCTCGTAAAACACCCCGTTTCCCTCGGAAAATGCACGCCTACCGCACCCATACCTGCGGCGCGCTCCGCGCCGCCGACACCGGCAAGTCCGTCCGTCTCTCGGGCTGGATCCATCGCAAGCGCGACCACGGCGGCCTGATCTTCATCGACCTGCGCGACCATTATGGCCTGACGCAGCTGGTCCTTGCGCCGTCGACCCCGGGCTTCAACATCGTCGAGCACCTCCGCGCCGAAAGCGTGATCCGGGTGGACGGCGAGGTGGTCGCCCGCACGGCCGAGACGGTGAACCCGAACCTGCCGACCGGCGAGGTCGAGGTGAAGGTGAAGGACGTCGCGGTGCTGTCCGAGGCGTCCGAGCTGCCGCTGCCGGTCTTCGGCGAGCCCGACTATCCCGAGGAGATCCGGCTCAAGAACCGCCACCTCGACCTGCGCCGCGAGACGCTGCACCGGAACATCGTCCTGCGGTCGCGCGTGATCCAGTCGATCCGCAGCCGGATGATCGAGCAGGGCTTCCTCGAGTTCCAGACGCCGATCCTGACGGCCAGCTCGCCCGAGGGCGCGCGCGACTTCCTGGTGCCGTCGCGCCTGCATCCGTCGAAGTTCTACGCGCTGCCGCAGGCGCCGCAGCAGTTCAAGCAGCTGCTCATGGTGTCGGGCTTCGACCGCTACTTCCAGATCGCGCCCTGCTTCCGCGACGAGGACCTGCGCGCCGACCGCTCGCTGGAGTTCTACCAGCTCGACGTGGAGATGGCGTTCGTCACCCAGGAGGACGTGTTCGCGGCCATCGAGCCGGTGATGCACGGCGTCTTCACCGAGTTCGGCGAGGGCAAGCCGGTCACGCCGTACCCGTTCCCACGGATCCCGTACCGCGAGGCGATCGCCAAGTACGGTTCGGACAAGCCCGACCTGCGCAACCCGATCGTCATGCAGGACGTGTCGGATCACTTCCGCGGCGGCGGCTTCGGCCTCTTCGCGCGGATCCTCGAGGACAGGAAGAACGCGGTCTGGGCCATCCCCGCGAAGAGCGGCGGCAGCCGGGCGTTCTGCGACCGCATGAACAGCTGGGCGCAGGGCGAGGGCCAGCCGGGCCTGGGCTACATCTTCTGGTCCGACGACCAGGGTGGCTGGGGCGGTCCGATCGCCAAGAACCTGGGGGCTGAGAAGACCGACGCCCTGATGGGCGCGCTGGGCCTCGGGCAGGGCGACGCCGCGTTCTTCGTGGCCGGCGATCCCAAGGCCTTCTACAAGTTCGCCGGCAACGCCCGCACCAAGGTCGGAACCGACCTGAAGCTGGTGGCCGAGGACCGCTTCGAGTTCGTCTGGATCGTCGATTTCCCGATGTTCGAGATGAACGAGGAGACGAACCACGTCGACTTCAGCCACAACCCGTTCTCGATGCCGCAGGGCGAGCTGGAGGCGCTGAACAGCAAGGATCCTCTGGATATCCTCGCCTACCAGTACGACATCGTCTGCAACGGCCACGAGCTGTGCTCGGGCGCGATCCGGAACCACCTGCCCGAGATCATGGTGCGGGCGTTCGAGATCGCGGGGTACAACGAGAGCGTGGTCGAGGAACAGTTCGGCGGCATGCTGAACGCCTTCCGCCACGGCGCGCCGCCCCACGGCGGCCTCGCGCCCGGCATCGACCGCATCGTCATGCTCCTGGCCGGCGAGACGGCCATCCGCGAGGTCATCGCCTTCCCGCTGAACCAGCAGGGGCAGGACCTGATGATGAATGCGCCCTCCGAGGTCGCGGACAAGCAGCTGAAGGAGCTGCACATCCGCCTCGCCCCGCCGATCAAGGCCTGAGGCGGCGGACCCCTAGCTAGCGCGGCCCGGGCGGAGCCGGTGGCGCGGGGGGCGCCGGCGGCGCCATCGGCACGAAGCGGATCGTCGGCTTCGCGTGGCTCCGGTAGATGAACCGCGCGCCGCTGCAGGTCCGGGCCGTGAGCCCTGGCGGGACCCGCGTATGGCTGTCCGCACAGGCGTCGTCGAGCTGGTCCTGCCGCAGTCCACGGGCGCCCGAGAGGTCGGCCCGCGAAATGAGCGCGTGGGTGAGGTCGGCGTCGCGGAAGTCCGCGCCGTCGAAGTTCGCGCCCGTCAGGTTCGCGCCCGTGAGGTCGGCCGAGCGGAACGCGGCGTGCTGGAACTGGCCGCCCGACAGGTTCGCGCCCGTCAGCGTCGCGTCCGAGAAGACCGCCCCGCGCGCCTCGACGCGCGACAGGCTGGCGCCCTGAAGCTCGGCGGCGCGGAAGCTCGCGCCGCGCAGGACCGCGCGCTCGAACGACGCGCCTGTCCCCTCCATGTCGTTGAGCACGGCCTGGCTGAGATCGGCCTGCGAGAACGAGGCGCCGCGGATGGTCATGGCCCGAAGGTTGGCGCCCACCAGGATGGCGCGGGCGAACACGGCGCCCGAAGCCTCGGCGTCGGCCAGGTCGATCCGGGTCATGTTGGCGCTGCCGAACAGCACGCCGTTGGCCTCGGCGGCGCGGGCCCGTGCGGAGGTGAGGTTGGCGCCGGAGAAGTTCGCGCCGGTCATCACCGTTTCGGTCAGATCGGCCTTGGTGAGGTCGGCTCTCGCGAAGACCGAAGCGTGGAGCTTGGCCTCGCGCAGGATGACGCCGACCATGGTCGCGCCCGAGAAGTTCGCACTGATGATCCGCGCCCCGCGGAGGTTGCGGCCCGACAGCTCGCACTTCGTGCAGGAGCCGCCGAACGAGTCCTGCCGGCGCACTTCCTTGTCGCCCGCAGCGGCGCCGCCCGCGATCGCGAGGATCGCTGTGGCGGCGGCGAGGGCGGCCTGGAAACGGGGCGAACGGGAACGCATCGTGACGGCGCAACTCCGGTGGTCTGGAGGTGACGGATGCCTGCATCCACCGGCAGGCGCCACTTAATTCGCGGTAACTTGGAAGGACTTAGCGACGATCCTACCCGGATTGAGGAACCGGCCGCGCGGCCGTCCTCCCAGCTTCGACGGACCGCGCTGCCGGCAGGGCCTAGCCGGTCGGAGTCTCATTGAGGCGGCCGGCCCGGGCGCCGCAGGTCTCGCAGATCAGGGCCTGTCCCTTGCGGACGACCGCGATGTCGCCGCATGCGGCGCAGACCTCGGCGGCGCCCATCGCGGCCGGCCCGGGCGCACGTCCCGCCGAGGGCAGGAACACCAGGTTGTCGGGGGCCGCGCCACGGGCGAAGCCGCGGCTGATGAACCGCGAGGCCGGCTGCGGCTCGGCGTCCTCGGCCGGCGCCGCCTCGGCCTTCCCCCGTCCGAGCCCGTCGGCGTTCAGCCCGGCCGGATCGGCGCTCGCGAGCTCGTCGCGGCCCAGGTAGCTGATCCCCAGCTCGCGGAAGATGTAGTCGAGGATGGAGGTGGCGGACCTGACGGTGTCGTTGCCCTTGACCTCGCCGGCCGGCTCGAAGCGCGTGAAGACGAAGGCGTCCACGAACTCGTCGAGCGGAACGCCGTACTGCAGGCCGATCGAGATCGCGATCGCGAAGTTGTTCATCAGCGAGCGGAAGGCGGCGCCTTCCTTGTGCATGTCGATGAAGATCTCGCCCAGCTCGCCATCGTCGTACTCGCCGGTGTGGAGGTAGACCTTGTGCCCGCCGACGCTGGCCTTCTGGATGTAGCCCTTGCGCCGGTCCGGCAGCTTGCGCCGCGTGCGTTCGCGCTCGACGATCCGCTCGACCACGCGCTCCTCGACCTGGGGAGCCTGGACGCGGGCGGGGGCGGGGCGCTCAGCGGCAGGCGGAAGGTCCAGTTCGGCGGCGAGGGGCGGCGGGCCACGGCGCGGCCGGATTGCGATGTCCGCCGCCGCCAGGGCGGCCGCCACGTCCGCCAGCGTTGCGGACCAGGGCAGCGGAACCTCGAGCACGGGCGGAATGTCCAGCACGGGGGTCAGGGCGGCCAGCATCGCGGCCTGCGCGGAGAGCGGCGTCGCGTCGCGCGAACGGAGCACGGCGCGCTGGTCATCGTCGAGCGCCTCGTCCTCGAGGCTGTCGCCGCCGAGGATGAACGCCTCGGCCGCGGCGACGTCGCCGGGCGGGAAGCCGGCGAGCGCCAGGACGTCGAGCGCGGGATCGTCGAGCTGATCGCCCGTCGCCCCGAGGACGTCGCGCAGGAAGCCCTCGCCCACCACGTGCGGGGCGAACGCCTGCGCCAGGTTCCGGACGAACGGGAGCTCCGCCTGCGCCGCCTCGATCTCGAGGCTGGTGAAGCCCCGCGCGGTCAGGCTCTGGACGTTGACGCCCGGGGCGTCGGCGAAGTGCCGTCGGCCCAGGAGGCGGGCCTGGACCTCGGTCCGGTCCGCGCCGATGGCCTGCAGCCCGAGGATCGCGGCCTCGGACAACACGCGGACGGCCTCGCCGTCGGCGGTCTCGGCCAGGGTGACGGGGCCCTCCCAGGGGGCGGCGTCGAGGCGGCCGCCGACGCGCAGGGCCAGCTCGGGCTCGGACATCAGCGCGAACTTGAGGTCGACGTCGAGGTCCTCGGCCGCGTCCCGCGCCGCCTGGAACAGGTTGCGGGCCGCGGAGCGGGCGGCGTCGCTGTCGTAGTCGAAGCCGTGGGCGACCAGCCAGTCGCCCAGGCCGGCGAGCCCGAGGCGCACGGGCCCGTCATGCGCCGCGGCCAGCGCGGTGGCGGCGAGCGCCACGTCCGCGGCGAACGCCGCCTCGTCGAAGGCGCCGTCGCGCCAGAAGGCCATGAGCTCCACGCCCGCGGCGGGCATGGCCGCGGCCTCGGCGATCGCCGAAGCGCTCACGACGTCGGGCGCGGCCACCACACGGCCCGTGGTCCAGGCGGCGCGGGCGAGGGCGGACCCTTGCCCGCGGAGCGCGACGTACGGCGTCACGGGCGGCGGCGGAGGCAGCGAGCAGAGCCACATCGTCTCGCCGCCCCGGACCAGCGCGATGGCGTCCTGTATGGCGGCGTCCGTGGCGCCGGCGGCGCGGGCCGCCTCGGCGGCGCGCGCGAGGGAGGCGTTGCGGGCGGGATCGGCGCAGGCGTCGCCGTCGCCCTCGCATCGGAGGACGGCGTCCATCACGGCCTGCAGCCGGGCCGCGTTCAGGCTGGCCGCGGCCTGGGCGGCCTCCCGGCCACGGTGCGACGCGGTCACGGCGTCCAGCGCGCCGCTTCCGGGTTCCAGGACCTTGAGCGCCGGTCCGGCCGCCAGGAAGCCGATGCGGCCGTGCAGCATCGCCTCGGCCAGCGTCTCGCGGAACCTTGTGCGGGTCTTGAGGTCGCGCGTCAGTCCCTTCGCCTGCGCCTTGCCGGCGAGTTCGTAGGCGAACGCCTGGATCGCGGCGGCGATGTCGGCGCGACCCTCGGCCCAGCCGATCCAGGCCTCGACCCTGGCCGTGGTGAAGTGGGCGGGAGCCTCAACCTCGACCATCCCGCCGCCGATCTCGAGAAGGCGGCGCTCGATTCCGGCCTGTGCGGTCTCGCTGTCCATTCGGCCTCCTCCCAAGTCGGCCGAGCCTAAGGCGCGTCGTGATTCGCAGGCAGCAGATGTTGGGGGGTCATCACCGCTCATCCCCAACATATTGCTGCAAAAGCCGGCCTTGGCGGCTGCGTGGCGCATCGCTATTGTCCGCCCGCCTGACAGCCTGCGAAGGGCCCCGATTTGTCCGTCCTGAAGACCATTTTCACCTGGTGGAACGGCGCCACCACCGGCATCCATTTCACGACCTGGCGGCGCGGCCGCCTCGTCGGGACGGACGAGCTTGGCAACCGCTATTTCGAGGCGCGCGACGATCGCGACAGCTACGATCGCGGCCGCAAGCGGCGCTGGGTGATCTACAAGGGCTATGCCGACGCCTCGAAGGTGCCTGCCGACTGGCACGGCTGGCTGCACTACACCTTCGACGAGCCGCCGACGGCCGCGCCGCTGCCGCGCAAGGCCTGGGAGAAGGACCACCGCCCGAACCTCACGGGCACCATTCACGCCTACCGGCCCAAGGGCGCGATCTCCCGTGGCGGAGACCGGCAGCGCGCCACGGGCGACTACGAGGCCTGGAGCCCGGAGTAGGCCTGCATGGGACGCCGCCCGCCTCGCCTGATCTCCCGCACCGCCACGGGCCTTGTCATCGGCGCGTGCGTGGCGAGCGTGGTCAGCGCGCAGCCGACGGCCCCCAGCGCGCCCACCGCCCCGGACGCGCCCTCGGCGCCCGTCGCCGCGCCGCCGCCCGAGGAGGCTCCCCCGTCCAGCGTGGCTGCGCCCGCGCCCGCGGTCGCCGCGCCGGTGACGGCCGAGGAGGTGGCCCCGGCCGCGCCGCCCAAGGCGCAGGTCGCCGAGAAGCCGGCCGCGGCGCCGATCCGCCGCTCCCGCGCCTACGACGTCGCGATCCTGCAGGCGATCGACAAGGTGACGGCCGAAACCCTCCGGTTCGAGGCGCGCGTCGGCGCCCCGGTGCGGTGGAAGGGCCTCGTCTTCACCGTGAGCGCCTGCGAGCGCTCGGCGCCGGACGAGGCGATCGAGGACTCCATCGTCTATGTGAGCATCGACTCCCAGCCCCGCGCGCAGCCGGGCCGGCCCACGCCGGCGCCGAAGCAGGCGTTCCGCGGCTGGATGTTCGCCTCGTCGCCCGGGCTGCACCCGGTGGAGCACGCCACCTATGACGCCTGGCTGATCAGCTGCAGGGCCAGCGCGCCCGCGCCCGCCGTGACCGCGGCGGTGCGCCCGCCGCCCGCCAAGGCGCCGCCTGCGGCCGAGCCCAAGTTGCTGGACCTGCCGCCGGCCAAAGCCGCCCCCGCTCCGGTTTCGCCGGCCGCGCCCGCCGCCGCTCCGCCGGCGAAGGCCGCCGAGCCGCCGAGGTCCGAACCCGCGGCCCCGTCGCCGCCGACGTAGAACTCGGCCTCCACCTCCAGGGCCCTGGCGAGTCTTCGGTGGTACTCCGCCCGGGCGATCTCCGTTGCGCCGAACTGGCGCAGGTGTTCGGTCATGAACTGGGCGTCCAGCAGCCGGAAGCCGCCGGCGATAAGCCGGGCCGCGAGGTGGACCAGCGCCACCTTCGAGGCGTCGCGCTCGCGCGAGAACATGCTTTCGCCGAAGAACGCGCCGCGCAGCGAGACGCCGTAGAGGCCGCCGACAAGGCGGTCGCCGCGCCAGCACTCGACGCTGTGGGCGTGTCCCATGCGATGGAGCTCGAGATAGAGCCGTTCGATCGGCCGGTTGATCCAGGTTTCCGTGCGGCCAGGTCCGGCCGCGGCGCAGGCCAGGACCACGTCATGGAAGGCGGTGTCGACGCGGATGTCGAAGGCGTCGGCGCGGACGGTCCGGGCCAGCCGCCGTGGGACGTGAAAGGTCTCGAGCGGCAGGACGCCACGGCGCTCGGGGTCGATGAGGAAGACGCGGCTGTCCTCGCGAGCGTCGGCCATCGGGAAGACGCCGCGGGCGTAGCAGTCGAGCAGGTCGCGGGCGTCGAACGCGGACATCGCCCGAACGTCTAGCGCGCCGCGACGCCGCCGCAAGCGCTCGGGCGTCCGCCGCCGGGGAACATGGGCGAAAGCAAATGTTCCGGCGAGGCGGGTGTCATCGGCCATCGCCAAGCTCGACCCATGAGCTCTACGGGTCCGATCGTGCTGTTCCTTGGCCGCCTGGCCGGCGACGGCGTGGCGCGCAATGCGGTTCATCTGGCGAATGCGCTCGTCCAGCGAGGTCTCGCCGTCCAGGTCGTGTGCCTGCAGCCGGGCCCGCTCGCCGAGGACCTCCGCGGCGCCGGCCTGACCTGTCTCGGTTGGGCGCGCGGCCCTCGCGGGCTCGCCCTGGCGGCCGCGACCGGGGCGCTGCGCCGCGAGCTGCAGGCCCTGCGTCCGTCGGTCGTGGTGTCCATGGGCAACCACGGGCATCTGGCGGTGTGGGCGGCGCTCCGCGGCCTGCCCGACGTGCCGCGCATCTACAGGATCAGCAACGATCCCGCGCACGCCGGCGCCGACCCGTTGCGTCGCGCCGCGCGGGAGGCCGGCCTGCGGCTCGTGGCCGCCGATGCGACGCGGCTCGTCTGCGTCTCGGCCGCGTTGGCGCGCGGACCGGCCTTCCGACGGGCGCGCCGGGATCGCCGCATCGACGTCCTCAGCAACGGCGTCGACGTCGAGGCGATCCGGCGCCGGGCGACGGCCCCCGTCCGCCACCCCTGGGTCGACGACGGCCGGCCCTATGTCGTGGCGGTCGGCAGGCTTCATCCGCAGAAGAACTACCCACGCCTCCTGGACGCCCTGCGGCTGGCGCGCGAGAGCCGGCCCGAGCTCCGCCTCCTCGTGCTGGGGGGCGGCCCGGACAAGGCGCGTGCTGCGCTCGAGGCGCAGGCGCGCGGGGCGGGAGTGGCCGACGCCGTCCGGTTCGAGGGCGAGGTGGCCGACCCGTTCCCGCTGGTGGCGCGCGCTTCGGCCTATGTTCTGGCGTCGCGGTGGGAAGGCGCCTCGAACAGTCTGCTGGAGGCGCTCGCCTGCGGCGTTCCGGTGGTCGCGTCGCGCAGCGCGGGGGCTGCGCCGGACGTCCTGGGACACGGCCGCTTCGGCGTGCTCGTCGATCCCGACAGTCCGTCGGACCTCGCGCGCGGCCTCCTCGCCCAGACCGATCCGGCGACCCGCATCCTTCCCGGCGGGCGGGCAGGGGACTTTCCGCTGGACGCCAACCTGGCCCGGCTGTGCGCCGTGGTCGCCGGGGCGCGGCGGCTTCATGACGAAATTCAAATGCTTGTGGAAGGCCAGTCCCATGGGCCGGCGCTATCTGCAGTCATCCCCCAACGAAGTACGGAGTGCTGACGTGAACATTCGAAACACCTTCCTCGCCGCCGGCGCGCTCGCCGCGCTTGCTGTCCCCGCCACCGCCCAGGTGGTCCGGCCCAAGGTCTCGCTGTCCCAGGCCGTGGCGACGGCCGAGAGCCAGTTGGGCGCGCGCGCCTACGACGCCGAGTTCGACGTGGACCTGGGCGACATGGTCTACGAGGTCAGCCTGGTGAAGAACGGCAAGCCCATCGAGGCGCTCGTCGATGCGAACACCGGCCAGCTGATCCGGCAATCGAAGTCCCTGCGCGCGCGCCTGCCGCTGGTCGGCGAACACCTGAAGGCCGCGCAGACCGCGCCGCGCTCGCTCGCCGAGACCATCGCGCGGGTCGAGGAAGCCACCAAGGGCCGCGTGGCCGAGATCGGGCTGGAGCGCCGGGGCGGGCGGCACTACTACGAGATCGAGCTGGTGGGCGCAGAGGACCGCGAGGTGCTGGTCGACCTTCGGACCGGCGCCATCACGCCCCTGATCGGAGACTGACCGCTCTCATGCACGTGCTGGTCGTGGAGGATGACGAACGGGTCGCAGGCCATGTGGTGAAGGGCCTGAAGGGTGAAGGCTGGCTGGTCGACCACGTGGCCGACGGCCGCAAGGCGCTCTTCCAGGTGGCCGCCGAGACCTACGACGTCATCGTCCTCGACCGCATGCTGCCGAACGTCGACGGCCTGAAGATCCTGCAGACCATGCGGGCGTCGGGAGACAGCACCCCCGTGCTGATCCTCTCGGCGCTCGGCGACGTGGACAACCGGGTGAAGGGGCTGCGGGCGGGCGGCGACGACTACCTGTCCAAGCCCTTCGCCATCTCCGAACTCGTGGCGCGCGTCGAAGCCCTGGGCCGGCGCAAGGGGGCGGCGGTCCAGGAGACCACCGAGCTCGCGCTGGCCGACCTGCACATGAACCTGCTGACCCGGACGGTCACGCGGCGCGGCCACCCCATCGACCTGACCACCCGGGAGTTCGCCCTGCTGGAGCACCTGCTGCGCAACGCCGGCCGCGTGGTGAGCCGATCGATGCTGCTGGAGGCCGTCTGGGACTACAACTTCGACCCGCAGACCAACATCATCGACCAGCACGTGAGCCGGCTGCGGGCGAAGATCGACAAGGACTTCGATCCGCCTCTGCTGCAGACCGTCCGCGGCATGGGCTACAGCCTGCGGACATGAACCTGCGGTCCGCGCTGCGCAGCCTGACGCTCAGGCTGACCCTGGTCTACATGGCGCTGTTCAGCGGCTCGTTCGGCGTGATGCTGGGGGCGACCTACGTGGCCGGGGTGTGGCGGCCGCTGACGCAGGTCGAGGCGGCGATCCGGCGCGACAGCGACCGGCTCGTGGCGGTCTACACGACGGACGGCCGCGACGCCCTCATCCGCGCCCTGGAGCGCCGCGTGGCGACCGCCAGCGGGCGGCTTCCCTATCACGTACTGGTGTCGCCGAGCGGCGCCGTGGTGGCCGCGAACCTGCAGGACTGGCCCGAGGTCCGCGGCCAGGAGTGGGTCCGCTACGAGTTCGGCACCTACGCCACGGGCGCGGAGGAGGAGCACGAGGCCGTCGCGCGCGACGTGATCCTGCCGGGCGGCTACCGCCTCCTGGTCGGCCTCGACACCGAGGACCTGGACGAGCGCGAGGACCTGCTGTTCGAAGGGCTGTCCTGGGGCGCCGGCATGAGCGTCGTCCTGGGCCTGCTCGGCGGGCTGATCATGACCTACGCCGTGTCGCGCCGCCTGGAGCGGATCAACCGCGCGGCGCGGGCCGTGATCGCCGGGGATCTCTCGGGCCGCGTCGAGCTGCACGGCAGCGACGACGACTTCGACCAGCTCTCGGCGACCCTCAATGTGATGCTGGCGAGGATCGAGGGCCTCGTCGCCTCGATCAGCCGGGTGTCGGACAACATCGCCCACGAACTGCGGACGCCGCTCACGCGCCTGCGCGCCGAGCTGGAGGAGCTGTCGGCCACCGACGATCCCGCCGAGGTGCGCGCCCGCGCCGTCGGCGCGCTGGACGAGGCCGCGCGGCTGCAGTCGATGTTCGAGGCGCTGCTCCGCATCGCGCGCCTGCAGAGCGGCCCGCGCGACGCCGGTTCGGCCGTCGACCTGTCGCCGCTGCTCGAGGACGCCCTCGAACTGCACGCGCCGGCTGCGGAGGAGAAGGGCCAGGCGCTCGCCATCGACGTCCCGCCCGGGCTCGCCCTCCAGGGCGACCGCGACCTGGTGTTCCAGATGGTCAGCAACCTGCTCGACAATGCGATCAAGTTCACGCCTGCCGGCGGGGCGATCCGTCTGGCGGCTCGGCGGGACGCCGGCGCGGTGGAGATCGAGGTCGCCGACGACGGCCCGGGCGTGCCCGCCGAAGAGCGGTCGCGCGTGCTGGAGCGGTTCTACCGCGGCGGCGGACGCGACGCGCCGGGGTTCGGCCTGGGCCTCAGCCTCGTGGCGGCGGCGGCCGACCGGCAGGGCGCCAGCCTGCGCCTGGAGGATGCGGCGCCGGGCCTGCGGGTGGTGATGCGCTTCCCGGGCTGAGCAGGCGCCGGCGCCCGGTCTAGCCGGCGGCGATGAGCGCCAGGACGTCGGCGGTCGGGCGGACATCCCCGAAGCTGCGGTAGACCGCGGTGAGGCTGGCGTTGTGCATCTCGTCGCGGACGGTGGCGTTGGCGTCGGCGACCATGATCACGCGGTAGCCCAGCGTCCGCGCGTCGCGCACCGTCGCCTCGCAGCAGACGTTGGTGACCGTGCCGGTCACGATCACGGTGCGCACGCCGCGCCCGGCGAGGATGTCGGGCAGCGTGCAGCGGCCGGGGAAGAAGGCGCTGGCGGCGGATTTCTCGACAAACACATCGTCGGGCTCGTGCCCCAGGCCCGCCGCCAAGCGCGCAGGCAGGGGCCCGAAGCCGCCCGAGGTGCGGTAGGTCTCCGCGACCTGCGGCCCGAAGAACTCCTTCGAGACGGCCGCAAAGGGATCGTCCGACGACGGCAGGACCCAGGCGACCACGCCGCCGGCCTGACGCAGCGCGTGCGCCAGGGCGTTGATCTGCGGGACGACGCCGGCGCAGTAGGGGTTCTCCAGGACGAAGAACGGAACCATGTCCACGACGACGAGCGCGGTCGTGGCCGGCGACAGCCGCTCGAACGCGTGCCGGCGGCCCCGGCGCGCCATTTGCCGTTCGGCCCCGCTCGGGGATCCGCCAGTCATGCAGCATGGGCGCAGTCCAGCGATTCGCCGGCGCGCCGTCGAGCCCTCAAGTCCGTACTCGGCACCCGGGTCCCGGCCTCGGCGGGACGATCGGACGCGATCGAGGCGCTGAACCGGAACGCGCCTTAGCCGGCCTGGCTCGCCATCCAGCGTTCCAGCCAGTGGATGTTGTAGTCGCCCTTCTGGATGTCGGGCTGCGCCAGCAGGTCCTGGAACAGGGGGATGTTGGTGTCGATGCCGGCCACCACGGTTTCGGCCAGGCAGCGGTTCAGCCGCGCGATGCACTCGGCCCGGTCGCGGCCGTGGACGATGAGCTTGCCCACGAGGCTGTCGTAGTAGGGCGGGATCGAATAGCCGGCGTAGAGCGCGCTATCCATCCGCACGCCCAGGCCGCCGGGGGCGTGGTAGTCGGTGACGAGGCCGGGCGAGGGCGCGAAGGTCTTGGGGTTCTCGGCGTTCACGCGGCACTCGATGGCGTGGCCTTCGAAGACCACGTCCGACTGCTTGAAGCTGAGCGGAAGGCCGGCCGCGATGCGGATCTGCTCGCGCACCAGGTCGATGCCGGTGATGGCCTCGGTGACCGGGTGTTCCACCTGCAGACGCGTGTTCATCTCGATGAAGAAGAACTCGCCGTTCTCGTACAGGAACTCGATGGTGCCGACGCCGAGGTAGCCGATGGCCTTGACGGCATCGACCACCACCTTGCCGATCCTAGCGCGGGCCTCGGCGTCGATCGCCGGGGAGGGGGCCTCTTCGAGCACCTTCTGGTGGCGGCGCTGCAGCGAGCAGTCGCGTTCGCCCAGGTGGCAGACGTTGCCGAAGCTGTCGGCGATGACCTGCAGCTCGATGTGCCGCGGGGTCTGCAGGTAGCGCTCCATGTAGACCGCGTCGTCGCCGAACGCGGCCTTGGCCTCGGCGCGGGCGGTCTGCACCGCCTCGACCAGGTCGGCCTCGGTCCTGGCCACCTTCATGCCGCGCCCGCCGCCGCCGGCCGCCGCCTTGATGAGGACCGGGAACCCGATCTCCTTGGCCGCGGCGATGGCCTCCTCCTCGGTGGTCACCGCGCCGTCCGAGCCGGGCACCACCGGGATGCCGGCGGCCCTCACCGCCTGCTTGGCGGTGATCTTGTCGCCCATCATGCGGATGTGCTCGGGCTTCGGGCCGATGAAGGTGAAGCCGTGGGCGTTCACGATCTCGGCGAAGCGGGCGTTCTCGGAGAGGAAGCCGTAGCCCGGGTGCACCGCCTGGGCGCCGGTGATCTCGCACGCCGCGATGATCGCCGGGATGTGCAGGTAGCTCTTGGCGGCGGGCGGCGGGCCGATGCAGACGCTCTCGTCGGCGAGGCGCACCCACATGGCGCTGGAGTCGGCCTCGGAGTGCACCGCGACGGTGGCGATGCCCATCTCCTTGCACGCGCGGTGGACCCGCAGGGCGATCTCGCCCCGGTTGGCGATCAGGATCTTGTCGAACATCGGGCTACTCGATGATCGCGAGCGGCTCGCCGAATTCGACGGGTTGGGCGTCCTCGACCAGGATCTCCACGATCCGGCCGGCGCGCGAGGCGGGGATCGGGTTCATCGTCTTCATGGCCTCGACGATGAACAGGGTCTGGCCCGCCTCGACGGTGTCGCCCACCTTCACGAAGGGCGGGGAGCCGGGGTTCGGCTGCAGGTAGATGGTGCCGACCATCGGCGACTTCACCTCATCGCCGGCGGCGCGCGCGGGCGCGGCGGGGGCCGCAGCGGGCGCGGCCGGCGCGGCGGCGGCCGGAGCCGCGGCGACGGCGACCGGCGCGGGGGGCGCCACATGGTGCACGGCGGCGGCCGTGGCCTGCTTGGCGACGCGGATCTTCAGCGCGCCCTGTTCGACCTCGATCTCTGTCAGCCCGGTCTCGGTCAGGATGTCGGCCAGCTTGCGCACCAGGCGTGCGTCGAACGGATCGGCGGGCGCCTTGGAAGAGGTCGGCATGGGTTCGGCCCTTGTGTGGTCAGGTCTGTCTAGCGGGCCAGGCCCGCGGCGGCCTCGACGGCCAGTTCGTAGCTTGCGGCCCCGAAGCCGGAGACGACCCCGGTGGCGGCCAGCGACACGTAGGTCTCGCGCCGGAACGCCTCGCGGGCGGCCGGGTTGGAGAGGTGGCACTCGACGACGGGGATCGCCAGCATCTTCAGCGCATCCAGGATGGCGATGGAAGTGTGCCCGTAGGCGGCCGGGTTCAAGACCAGGGCGCTTGCGTTCGTGCGCGCCTCCTGGATCCAGTCGACCAGCTCGCCCTCGTGATTGGACTGGCGGAACACGACCTCGAAGCCCTTGGCCTTCGCACGCGCCTCGCAGAGGGCCCGCACGTCGTCCAGGGTGTGATGACCGTAAATCTCCGGCTCGCGGGTCCCGAGGAGATTGAGGTTCGGGCCGCTCAGCACATAGATCGGTTTCGGCATTGAGCTCCGCCGTCGATTCCGGCGGCCTTTTAGCCGTCCAGGGCTTCACTCACAAGGACGGCGCCGCGGGCGGCCAGACACCAAGAGCACAAAGGTCTCCAAGCAGATACCGGGTCGCGCGGCGAACCTTGGTGACCTTGGTGCACTTGGTGGTTGAACGGCGCCTGCGGCGGAGGCTTGTCTTCGGCGGTCGGGAGTCCCACAACCCGCTGATGCAACTGACGGTCAATGGCGAGGTCCGCAGCTTCGAGGGCGTGGCCGACGTGGCCGGCCTCGTGGCCGCGCTGGGCCTGAACACGAAGAAGGTCGCGGTCGAGCGGAACCTGGAGATCGTGCCGCGGTCGGTCTATGCCAGCACCCCGCTCGCCGACGGCGACCGGATCGAGATCGTGGCTTTCATCGGAGGCGGCTGACGTGGACGGCGCGACGCAGACCCCCAATTCCTCGCTGGGCGACGACACCTGGACCGTCGCCGGCCGCACGTTCCGCTCGCGACTGATCGTGGGGACCGGCAAGTACAGGGACTACGGCCAGAACGCCGCCGCGGCGAAGGCCGCCGGCGCCGAGATCGTCACGGTGGCGCTGCGCCGCGTGAACCTCAGCGACACCGGCGCGCCGATGCTCAGCGACTACGTGAAGGAGGACGAGTTCACGTACCTGCCGAACACCGCCGGGTGCTACACGGGCGAGGAGGCGGTGCGCCTGCTGCGCCTGGCCCGCGAGGCCGGCGGCTGGGACCTGGTGAAGCTGGAGGTGCTGTCGCAGACGCCGCACCTGCTGCCCGACATGGAAGAGACGCTGCGGGCGCTGAAGCTGCTGATCGCCGACGGGTTCGAGGTGATGGTCTACTGCTCGGACGACCCGGTGTACGCGAGGAAGCTGGAGGACGCCGGGGCGGCGGCCATCATGCCCGCGGCGGCGCCGATCGGCTCCGGTCGCGGCATCCAGAACACGCTGAACCTGGGCCTGATCATCGAGCAGACGAAGGTGCCGGTGCTGGTGGACGCCGGGGTGGGCACGGCCTCGGACGCGGTGCTGGCCATGGAGCTGGGCTGCGACGCGATCCTGATGAACACCGCCATCGCCGAGGCGAAGGACCCGATCCGCATGGCCACGGCGATGCGGCACGCCGTGATCGCCGGCCGCGAAGCCTACCTGGCCGGCCGCATGGGCAAGCGCATGTACGCCGACCCGTCGTCACCGCTGAGCGGGCTGATCTGAGGGACAGGCGCGCCGACGCGCGGCCCGACAGGGCTCGCCGCCGCTGTCGCGGCGGGTCCGCTGCGGAGCTTCGAGCTTTGGCCCCTAAGCTCCGTCATCCCGGGCGCAGCGCTCGGAGAGCGCGGAGACCCGGGACCTAGCCGCGCAACCCCCGACGCGCCCCTGCGACGGCATGCAGTACAGCGGCCCCTCAGGCCCTCGAACCAGGGGGTCGGAAAGTTAGCGCCAGTCTGGGTTCTGTGCGTGCGTGTCGCGCGTCATGGCGCAGCTTTCCGGGCGTAGGGGCTGGGTCCCGGGTCTCCGCGCTCCGGCGAGCGCTGCGCCCGGGATGACGGGGGGATGGCGTCAGCCCGGATACCTCTCGAATGCGGGCAGGTCGTGGGCGGTGGCCATCCAGGGGATGCGCTCGGCCACCTGGATCTGTGCGGAGGGCTGCAGGGCGCCGGGGTCGTCCAGGGTGGCGGTCTGGACGTCGATGAGGCCGGGGAAGATCTCGTCGTTCGTGTAGAACAGGCCCGTGCCGCAGGTGGGGCAGAAGTGGCGGCGGCCGTGCTCGGACGAGGCGTAGACGTGGGGCGCGCCGTGGATGGTGATCTGGTCCGCCGGCACCATGCCCCAGGCCACCATGGGCGCGCCGGCCGAGCGGCGGCAGTCGGTGCAGTGGCACAGGGCGTGGTGGATCGTCTGCTCGGCCATCTCGTAGGTGATGGCCCCGCAGTGGCAACGTCCGGTGAGCATCGGCGGGTCTCCCTCAGGTCTGCCGTCGGCGCGACACTAGGGCGGGGCTGCTGACAACGGTGTGGCGGCAGCACGCGCGGCCTTCCGGGCCTCGGCGCTTGCGGCTTGCCCTTCCCACCGCGCCCTTTGGGCGCGGTCCCCCCTTCCCGCGGGCGGGAAGGGAAGGATTCCGGGGGCGCGGTCCCCTTCCCGCGAGCGGGAAGGGAGGGTCAGCAGGCGGTCAGCGGGCCATGTTGAGGACCTGGACCTGGGTGAATTCCTTCAGGCCTTCCTCGCCCAGTTCGGAGCCGACGCCGGAGAACTTGGCGCCGCCGAAGGGGAGGTGGGGCTGCAGGTCGGCGTGCTTGTTCACCCACACCGAGCCGGATTCCATCTCCTCGGCCAGGCTCCAGGCCTTCTCGGTGTCCTTGGCCCAGATCGAGCCACCCAGGCCGTAGATCGAGGCGTTGGCGCGGCGGATGGCCTCGGCCGGGTCGGAGTACTTGATCACCGGCATCACCGGGCCGAACTGCTCCTCGTCGACCAGCTTGGTCCCGTCGGTGATGTCGCGCACGACGGTGGGCTGGATGAAGTAGCCCTTGTCGCCCTTGCGGCCGCCGCCGGCGATGACCTTGCCGTCCTTCTTGGCGCTCTCGATGAAGCCCATGACCTTCTCGAACTGCTGCTTGTTCTGCAGCGGGCCCATCTGGACGCCCTGCTCGAGGCCGTCGCCCACCACCATCTCGTTGGCGAGGCGGGCGAACTCGTCGCACATGGCGTCGTACATGCTCTCGTGGACGTAGATCCGCTTGGCCGCGATGCAGACCTGGCCGGCGTTCTGCATGGCCGCGCCGAACACCTTGGGCGCGGTCTCCTTGGGGTCCACGTCGTCCAGCACGATCAGGGCGTCGTTGCCGCCCAGTTCCAGCGACACGCGCTTCAGCGCGTCGGCGGCGCTGGCCATGACCTTCTTGCCGGTCTCGGTGGAGCCGGTGAAGCTGATCTTGCGGATGTCGGGGTGCTTGGTCATCTCGCCGCCGAGGTCGTTGGCGTCGGCGATGATGTTCACGACGCCGGCGGGCACGATGTCCCGGATCAGCTCGCCCAGCTTGAGCGCGGTCAGCGGCGTGGTCGGCGCGGGCTTCAGGACGACCGTGTTCCCGGCCAGCAGGGCCGCGGGCACCTTGAAGGCCATCAGGATCATCGGGAAGTTCCAGGGCACGATGCAGCCCACGACGCCCAGCGGCTTGCGGCGGATCTCCACCCGGCCCGACGCGTCGTCCTGCACCACCTTGGCGTCCAGGTTCAGGCTCGCGAAGTAGCGGAAGAAGGCCGAGGCGCCGAACACCTCGCCCATGGCGTCCTGCAGCGGCTTGCCCTGTTCCTGGGTGAGCAGGCGGGCGAGCTCGGCGATGTTGCCCTGGATGGCGTCGGCGATCTTCACCAGAACGGCGCGCCGCTCGTCGATGGAGGTCTTGCTCCAGGCGGGGAAGGCGGCCTTGGCCGCGGCGACGGCCTGGTCCAGCTGGGCCTTGGAAGCGCGCGGGCAGGTGGCCACCGGCTCCTCGGTGGCGGGGTTCAGGACGTTCATCGTGGCGTCGCCGTCGACCAGCTTGCCGCCGATGAGAAGCTTGTAGTCCGACATAGGGATCCTCCCGGGAATTCTTCGGGGGGAACGCAACGCCCTTTACGTCGCGGTGGTCAAGCGCCGCGCCGTCCTGTCCGTCGGATTCGGGCCTCAGCCAGGCGCCAGGGTCCGCACTCAATTCGCGACCGGGGACTGCAACAGCCTCCGATCGTCCCGGCGAATGCCGGGACCCAGATCCCGGTGCGGGGTCGTGATGGGAAGGGCTCCGAGCCTGCGGAACCGGCTTCCGAGCCCGTCCATCTGGATCCCGGCCTTCGCCGGGATGGCCGGATGTTGATCAGGGGGCTAGGCGGCCTGCCGGACGCGCTGCTCGTCGGCGTGCAGGTCGAGGCCCAGCGCCTCGAACATGGGCCGGCGGTCCGGGCCGGGCTTGGGCGGATAGAGGGCCGCGTTCTTCGCCTTGCCCCGCGCCCAGACGCGCAGGACCTTGGCGAGGTTCGCCGGCCGCTTGAGCCAGGCCTGCGGGTGCTCCAGCATGTGGAAGCCCTTCATGAACGCCCGCATCAGCTCGATGTCCTGGCGCAGGGCGATGGCGACGCCGTCCTCCATGAAGCTCTTCACGAGCCGGCCGCGCAGCGACGGCCGGGCCTCGGGCAGGAGCGCCGCCCGGGCCCGCTTGATGGCCCCGCGGTCGGCCTGGCGCATCACGTCGTAGTAGGGGCGCAGCTCGCGCTCGACGCCGGCGCGGTAGTGCAGCAGGCGCGCCGCCGGATCGGCGCTCGAATCCAGCGCGTCGCGCAGCAGGTGGCCGCTCACGGCGGCGAACGAGCAGCCGCGCCCGTAGAGGGGGTTGGTGCGGACCACGCTGTCGCCCACCGGGAAGAAGCCCAGCGCAGCGGGCCGGCCCTCGGGGGCCACGTCGCGCCAGCGGCTCTCGAGCTGGCCCATGCCGAAGACCTTGCTGGTGGCCGTCGCCCGGTCGGGGTCGATCCAGGGGGCGAGGCCGGGCATCTGGCGGCAGACGGCGTCGAACACCTCGGGGTCGACGATCGCCTTGCGCATCTCCTCCTCGACCTCGGGGGTGCACAGGGTGATCGAGAAGCAGCCGTTGTCGCCCGGGAAGACGCCGAACTTGAGGTAGCCCAGGTCGCCCGTCGCCGAGTTCCGCGTCCGCGGCGGCTCGCTCTGGCCCTCCAGCAGGCGGTAGTGGCGCGTGAAGTAGATGACGCCGCAGGGCTCGGAGCTCTCGGGGATCGACGCGCCCGCCGCGGCCAGCTGTTCGTAGGCCTGGCTGTTGCGCCCGCTGGCGTCCACGACCACGTCGCCGTGCAGTTCGCCGCCGTCCTCGAGGCGCACGCCGGTCACCCGGGGCGGCGAGCCGGGCTCGACGATGAGGTCCTTCACGAAGGTCTGCGGCCGCATGGTCACGCCCGCCAGGCCCTCGGTGTAGCGGCGCATGACCAGCTCCAGCGTCGTGCGCCGGCTGGTGAGGATTGCGAGATCGCGGTCGATGGGCGCGGGGACGTAGCCCGGCTTCAGGTTTTCCGGCAGGCCGCCCTCGAACCCGAGTTCCCGCACGCCGGCCGCCATCAGCGCGTCCAGCAGGGCAGGGTGGCGGTCGCGGACGAGCGTCCGCAGCCGGGCGAGGAACGCGTGGCTGTGGCGGAGATGGCCGACGCCGCGGCGCTGCCAGTCCTGGAAGGCCTCGTCGGCGCCCCCCGGCGGCGGCGGCGGGTCGCGGTCGAGCACGATGACCTCGCGCTGCGGGCCGGCCAGCGCCATCGCCGTCCACAATCCCGCCATCCCGGCCCCGATGACCAGCACGCGTTCGCTCATGAATGTCCTCGCTGTGACGCCCTGGGCGCAGTCTAGCAGAGGTTGCGCTTTACGTCGGGGCCGCCGCCGGCGGCCGCTTCATGCCCTCGTTCCTGATGCGCGCCAGCGCCGCGCGGACCGAGTCCATGTCGGCCCCGGGGATGACGTAGTCGCCGATGATGAAGGCCGGAGTGCCCGTGAGCCCGAGGCCGCCGGCCAGGGCGCGGACATCCTGCAGCTGCTGGTCGATGGCCGGATCGCGCGCGGCCTGGCGGACGGTCGCGGGATCGAGGCCGGCGTCGCGCAGGTGCTGGTCCAGCGAGGCCTCGCTGAGGCTCTTGTCGGCCATCAGCGCCTGATGCAGCGGCAGGCCCTTCGCCTTGGCCTGCGGCGTTAGCGCCACCCGCGCCGCGCTCTGGGAGACCTCGCCGAAGATGGGGAACTCCTTGAAGACGAACCGGACGTCGGGGTTCTCGCGGATCAGCTTCGCGACCTCGGGGGCCACCACCTTGCAGTAGCCGCAGCGGTAGTCGAAGAACTCGACCACCGTCACCGAGCCCCGCGGGTTGATCACCAGGTCCCGGGGATCGTTCTCGAGCTGCTTGCGATAACGGGCCAGGGTCGGGGCCGCCGCCTTGGCCGCCTCCTTCAGGCGCAGCTGGGTCACCGCTTCCTGGATCACCTCGGGGTTCTCGAGCAGGTAGGCGCGCACCTTGGCGCCGAACTCCGGGTCGGCCGCGGGCTGGGCGGGCTTGCAGGCCGCGAGTCCGAGCGAGGCCGCGGCCAGGGCGGCGAGGGGGAAGAAGCGCTTCATGGGGTTCCAGATAGGAAGGCGGCGGTGAGCCTCAACGCGTCCGGCCGCCGACGGAGCCTTCGCGCGCCAGTTCGCGGAGGTCCTCGCGGGTCGGTTCGGCCACCAGCACGATGTCGGTCGCGCGGCGCCACTCGGGCGTGCCGCGGGTCAGCATCTCGCGGGCGCGCATGGCGAAGACGCGGGCCTGCTGCTTGTCGCCGATGTTGTAGTTGAACTCCGCGGTCGCGAGGCGGGCGAGGCCGTCCTCGCCCGTCTTGTCGTAGGCCTCGGCCAGCAGGCGCCAGGCGACGGCGTTGTCCTCTTCCTGGGTGAGCGCGCGCTTCAGCTCGGTGATGCCCTCCTGCACCTTCTTCTTGTCGTCGAGGGCGATCAGGGTCTGGCCCAGGTTGATGCGCAGGAGCGGCGCGTCGGGCTTCAGTTCGACCGAGCGGCGCTGCGGCGCCTCGGCCTCGGGCGTGCGGCCGAACTCGAACAGGATCTGGCCCTTGAGCTCCCATAGGTACGGGTTCTCGGGCTGGTCCGCGAGCAGGGCGTCCACCAGCTTGATCGCCCGGTCCGGCTCCTTGAGCTGGTAGTAGGCGATGGCGCGGGCGTACCGCGACGGATAGTCGGCGGCCTTCTCCTCGTACTTGGTGATCGCCACCTGCGGATTGAGGAAGCCGTCCAGCTTGGCCTTCATGATGGCGTGCTCGGCCATGGCCTCGGAGCTGTCGGTCTTGCCGTAGTGGGGCTGGCCCTCGACCCGGCGGCGCAGGGCCTCGATGCGGTCCGACGAGATCGGGTGGCTGCGGAAGTAGCCGAAGCGGCGCGCCTCGTCGAAGACCTCCTGATAGCGGAAGTTGTCGAAGAACTCGGCCAGGCCCTTGCCCGAGAGGCCGGCCTTGTCCAGCAGGGTGGCGCCCGCCTGGTCCGCGCGGCTCTCCTGCTCGCGGCTGTAGCCCAGGGCGCCCAGGGTGCCGAAGTAGCTCGCGCTGGAGGCCAGGCCCGCCGCCGCGTCGGGCGCGCCCGCGATGGCCGCAAGGACGCCCAGGCCCATGGTCAGCAGGAAGGGCCGCATGCCCGCCTTGCTGAAGTCGCCCGACCGGGCGGAGTGGCCGGCGGCGAGGTGGCCCACCTCGTGGGCGATGACGCCCTGCAGCTCGTTGGGGGTGTCCGATTCGAGGATGAGGCCGGTGTTGAAGCCCATGACGCGGGGGCCGGCGAAGGCGTTCAGGTCCTTCGAACCGACCAGGATGATCTCGACGTTCCTGGGCTCGATGCCGGCGGCGCGGAGGATCGGCTCGGAGTTGCGGGCCAGGATCTCCTCGATCTCGGTGTCGCGGATGAACGACTGGGCGGCCGCCTGGCCGGCGCTCAGCGCCACGCTCGCGGCGACGGCGAGCCCCAGCGCGACGCGGGAAACAGAGCGCAATGGGGAGACCATGCTCTTCACTCTCTCGAAGCCCATCGGTCCCCCATGACCAGGGCGGATGCTAGAGCGGGCCCGGCGAAAGTGGAATCCACTTTCTACGCGAGCGGCGCGCCATCGCGGAGATGACGCGCCTTCGCGGCGGGAAGATGTCGCTCCGGGCGCGGTCAGCCGCGCCGCCACCAGCCCTTCCGAGGCGCCGGCGCCGGTCCCGAGATCTCGTTGGGATCCGGCTGGCGCGGTGCAGGCGCGGCCTCGGCGGCCGGCGCTGCCTCCGCCACGACCGCGGGTTCGGCGGCGGGCGGCTCGGGAGCCGCCGGTTCTGCGACGGCGACGGCCTCGGGTTCGGGCGCGGCCGCCGCCTTGCGGCTGCGGGTGCGCTTCGGCTTGGCCGGGGGCGCGTCCTCCTCGGCGACGACGGGCGCCGGCTCAGGTTCAGGCGCAGGCTCCGGCGCGGGCGCAGCCTCGGCCTCGACCGCGACGGGCGCATCCTCGGTGGCGGCCTCGGTGGACGGGGCGTCGCCGTTCCGGCCGCGGCCGCGGCCCCGGGCCCGCCGCGAACGCTTCGGCTTCTCCTCGGCCTCGGGCAGCTCGACCCAGATGTCGTCCTCGCCGTCGTGCGACACGGACGCCGGGGCGGGGGCCGAAGCCTCGGCCGCGACGGGGGTCGGCGCGGGGGCCGCCGGGGCGGCCTGGGCGGCGGCGACCTTCAGGTCCTCGGCCGGGTCGTACCAGACGAACGGATCGTCGCCGTAGGGCACCCAGGGGCGAACCCACGAGAAGGCGTCGGTCGGACGGAAGTCGTCCCGCATCCGACGACCGCCGCGGCGGCCGCGGCGGCGGCGGCGGCTGTCGCGGTCCTCGTCGCTCTCGCGCGGGGGCCGCGCCTCGCGTTCGGCCGCCGGCTCGCGCTCGGGGCGGTCGGGACGTTCGTCGCGTCCGCGCCCGCGGCGGCGGCGGCGGCGGCCCCGGCGGCCGCCCTCCTCGTCGTCGTCGCGGCGCGGGCGTTCCTCGCGGGCGCGGCGGGCCTGCGGCTCGCCGTCGTCCGCCTCGGCCTCGTCGTCGGCGTCCTCGTCGACCTCGTCCTCATCCTCATCCTCGAAGGCCTCGTCGTCGAACGCCTCCTCCTCGGCCGACGGGACATAGGCCTGGATCGGCGCCGCCAGGGGCGGGGCGTGGTCGGGCCGGGTCTCCATGGCGGTGCGCTCGATGACGTGATCGGCGTGCGCCATCTCGTCCTCGATCACCACGGTGACGAACAGGCCGAACGCCTGATGCAGCCGCGCCAGGTGCGCGCGCTTCTCGTTCAGGATGTAGAGGCCGACGGCGCGGGGCACGCGCAGGGTGGCTTCGCCGCCGCCCTTGAGCGCCTCGATCTCGAGGGCCCGGAGCGAGGCCAGCGCGCTGGACTCCACCGAGCGCACGCGCCCGGTGCCGCCGCAGTGCTCGCAGAGGTGCGTGGTGCCTTCCAGGACCCCAGTGCGACGGCGCTGGCGGCTGATCTCCATCAGGCCAAACGGGCTGATCTTGCCCATCTGGACCCGCGCGCGGTCGTCCTTGAGGCAGTCCTTGAGCTTCTTCTCGACGGCGCGGTTGTTCTTCGACTCATCCATGTCGATGAAGTCGATGACGATCAGGCCGGCGAGGTCGCGCAGACGCAGCTGGCGCGCCGCCTCCTCGGCGGCCTCCATGTTGGTCTTCAGCGCCGTGGCCTCGATGTTCCGCTCGCGCGTGGAGCGGCCGGAGTTCACGTCGATGGCGACCAGCGCCTCGGTCTGGTTGATCACCAGGTATCCACCCGAGCGGAGCGGAACGACCGGCGAATAGATCTGGCTGAGGTGGTCCTCGACCCGGTGCTTGACGAACAGCGGCGTGGGCTCGCGGTAGGCCTGCACCTTCTTGGCCTGGCTGGGCATCAACATGCGCATGAAGTCGCGCGCTTCCTTGTAGCCGGCCTCGCCCTCGACCCAGACCTCGTCGATGTCCTTGTCGTAGAGGTCGCGGATCGTGCGCTTCACGAGGTCTTCCTCCTCGTAGATCAGCGCCGGTGCGATCGAGTGCAGGGTGGTCTCGCGGATGTTCTCCCAGAGCCGCAGCAGGTAGTCGTAGTCGCGCTTGATCTCGGCCTTGGTGCGCTTGGCGCCGGCCGTGCGCACGATCAGGCCCATGCCGTTCGGCACGTCCAGGCTCTGCACCACGCTCTTCAGGCGCTTGCGGTCGGTGGCGGTCGTGATCTTGCGGCTGATCCCGCCGCCGCGGGCGGTGTTCGGCATCAGGACGCCGTAGCGCCCGGCCAGCGAGAGGTAGGTGGTCAGCGCGGCGCCCTTGTTGCCGCGCTCTTCCTTGACGACCTGAACCAGCATGATCTGCCGGCGGCGGATCACTTCCTGGATCTTGTAGCGGCGCATCAGCCGGCGCTTCCGGCGCGCCAGCTCCTCCTCCATGACGTCGTCTTCGTCTTCGTCGGTCGCCATGTAGTCCGGATCGTCGTCCGGCCGCTCGGCGTCGGCGTCGGACTCGGCCGAATCGGCGGCGGCGCGGCGGCGGCCCCGGGCGGGACGCTCGTCCTCCTCCTGCTCCTCGGCCTCCTCGCGCAGCAGCGCTTCACGGTCGGCGACCGGGATCTGGTAGTAGTCGGGGTGGATCTCGTTGAAGGCCAGGAAGCCGTGGCGGTTGCCGCCGTACTCCACGAAGGCCGCCTGCAGCGACGGTTCGACCCGCGTCACCTTGGCGAGGTAGATGTTCCCTCGTAGCTGCTTGCGGTTCTGGCTCTCGAAATCGAACTCTTCAACGCGGTTCCCGTCGACGACCACCACGCGGGTCTCTTCCGCGTGGGCTGCGTCGATCAACATCGTCTTGGGCATCAGTCTCTCCGCGGCGCGCCACGAGGTTCGAGCGCTGCCGGCATATGGGACGAGCGCGCGCGCGGCCGGCGACGACGGCGTTGACGCCGTCTGCGGAGGCCTTGGGGCCAGAAGTGGCTCGAGCTGCGCAGCTCATCGGGTGTGTTCCTAGGCGCGTCCGGATGGGCGCGGATCGGATCGGAGCGTCGTCGCCGAAGGTACGGTCGAAGCCGACGCTGGGTGGTTTTGTCGCGTGGCGTTCGGGCCCGGGACGGGCGCTCCGACGTCGCGCGGGCGGACATTGCAACATGGGGGCTGAAAAGGAAAGCCGCGCCGTCAAGCTGCCCGACCGGCGGCAACACCTCGTTAACCCTTTGTCCACGAGGCCCGCCGCTATATGGGCAATCGGTTCGTATCGTGCGAATCTTCGTCGTTTCGGGGCGTGATCGAGTGCTGCGGCGGCTGACAGGGGCTTTGGGACGGAACCGGGGGCGCGCGGCGGCCCTGGGCGCGGCCCTCGCGCTCGGCCTCGCCGCGGTCGCCGTGGGCCATGCGGCCACCGAACAGGTCGACCTCCTCAAGGTCCGGATGGGCGGCGACGCGAGCGAGACGCGCCTCGTCATCGAGCTGGACGGCGCCGCCAGCGCCCGGGTCGTGTCGGACGGCTCCGCCGACCGCCGCGTCGTGGTCATGCTGCCGGGCGTCACGGCCGCGCAGCTTCAGCAGGGCGCCGGACGGGGCGTGGTTCGGGCCTGGACCATCGACCAGGTCCAGGGCGGCGCGCGCCTGCAGATGGATCTCGCCGGGGACGGCAAGCTGAAGCGGCGCTTCCTGCTGCCGCCGGCCGACGGCGTCGTGAACTATCGCTACGTGATCGACGTCGCCGCCGCGCCGGGCGCAGTCATGGCGAGCGCGCCGATCGTCAAGCCCATGAACCCGCAGCTGCGGTCGCAATTCCTGCCGGTCCGCAAGCCCGCGCTGCCGCTGAAGAAGGTGGTGGTGATCGACGCCGGGCACGGCGGCAAGGATTCGGGCGCGCGCGGCGCCCTGGGCTACGAGAAGGACATCAACCTCGCCGCGGCGCTGACGCTCTCCGAGCAGCTGAACCGCACGGGCCGCTACAAGGTGGTGCTCACGCGCTCGCGGGACGTCTACATCCCGCTGGAGGATCGCGTGCGCGTCGCCCAGCGCGCCGGCGCGGACCTGTTCATCTCGCTGCACTCCGATTCCGGGCCCGAGCCCGACCTCAAGGGCGCGTCGGTCTACACGCTGTCGGACAAGGCCTCCGCGCGGGCGACGAAGTTCGTCAGCGCCAACGACTGGTTCATGAAGGCCAGCCTGACCGGCGACCAGGGGGTGCGCGACATCCTGTTCGACCTGACCCAGCGCGCCACGCGGAACCGCTCGGCGGTGTTCGCCCAGACCCTGGTGGCCAACATCGAGGGCAGGGCGCCGATGCTGCGCCGCAGCCACAGGGACGCGGGCTTCATGGTGCTCCTGGCGCCGGACGTGCCGGCGGTGCTGCTCGAGATGGGCTTCGTCTCCAACCCCGAGGACGAGGCCCGGCTGCGCGATCCGGCCCAGCGCGCGCGGCTCATGAGCGCCGTCACCCGGGCCATCGACAGCCACTTCGGCGAACAGGTCCGGCTCGCGTCGCGCTGACGCACCGGCCCGTCCCGGACGTTGGCGCCCGGGGCGACACAGGATAGACGACGGGCTCTAGTTGCGCGCCGGAGCCGCCCCGAGTTGACCGCCCCCGAAACCCCGGAAACGGCGCTGCCGCCCCGTCCGCAGGTCCCGCGGTGGGTCGCGCTGCTGGGCGTCGGGGCCCTGAGCTTCATCGCCCTGGCGGCCCTCAGCGTCGGCGTCTATTCGGCCTGGCTGTTCCACGACATGCCCGACGCGGGCGAGCTGGTGGACTACCACCCGCCGACCGCCACGCGGGCCTACGCCTGGGACGGCACCCTGATCGGCGAGTTCTCGCGCGAGCGCCGCATCTTCGTGCCCTACGAGGCGATCCCGAAGCAGACCGCCCAGGCGTTCCTGGCCGCCGAGGACCATGGCTTCTTCCAGCACGGCGGCGTCGACGTGGGTGGCTTCGCCCGCGCGCAGATGAAGAACGTGGTGAACCTGGCCCAGGGGCGTCGCCTGGAGGGCGGTTCGACCATCACCCAGCAGGTGGCCAAGAACATCCTGCTGTCCAACGAGCAGACGATCGGCCGGAAGCTGAAGGAGGCGATCCTCGCGTCGCAGCTCGAGCAGACGCTCTCCAAGGAGCGGATCCTCGAGCTCTACATGAACGAGATCTGGCTCGGGTATCGCTCGTACGGCGTCGGCGCGGCCGCCTACAACTACTTCGGCAAGTCGATGTCGGAGCTGACCCTGGCCGAGAGCGCCTATCTGGCCGCGCTTCCCAAGGGGCCCGACAACTACCATCCGATCCGCCGCAAGCAGCAGGCGATCGCGCGGCGCAACTGGGTGATCGACCAGATGGCCGACCTGGGCTGGGTGAGCCGGGCCGAGGCCAACGCGGCCATGGCCCAGGACCTCGTGGTCCAGCCGGCGCCCACGCGCTCGCAGTACCGGGACGCCGACTACTTCGTGGAGGAGGTGCGGCGGATCGCGCTCTCGATGGAGGAGCTGGGCGACGAGCGCCTGAACGCGGGCGGCTACTACATGCGGACCACGCTCGACCCCCGCCTCCAGAGCGCGGCCAAGACCGCGCTGATGAACGGGCTCGAGACCTACGACCGCCGGCACGGCTGGCGCGGCGCGTTCGGCAACGTGACCACGCTCGAGGGCTGGGAAGACGTGGCGCGCAAGACCGTGCGGCCCCGCGAGCACACGACCTGGCGCCGCGCGGTGGTGCTCAGCGTCTCGGGCGGGACGGTTAGGGTGCGCAACATCGACGGCGTCGAAGGGAACCTGGCGGGGCAGGACGTGGCGTGGGCCCGGGCCGGCAAGGGAATCGGAACGGGCGACCTGATCTTCGTGGCCCCGAACGAGGGCGGCTCGGGCTTCCGGCTGAAGCAGATCCCGGCCGCCAACGGCGCCCTGGTCGCCATGGAGCCCTACTCGGGCCGGGTGCTCGCCATGGTGGGCGGCTATTCGTTCTCGCTGTCGAAGTTCAACCGCGCCACCCAGGCGCTTCGCCAGCCGGGCTCGTCGTTCAAGCCGATCGTCTACGCCGCGGCCCTGGAGGCCGGCTACACCCCCGCCTCGACGGTCCTGGACGCCCCGATCACCCTGCGCGGCTATGGCGGCAAGGACTGGAGCCCCGAGAACTACCACCGCGACTTCCTGGGCGCGCTGACGCTGCGCAAGGGGATCGAGCTGTCGCGCAACACCATGACCGTTCGGCTGGCCCAGGGCGTGGGGATGGACCGCATCTCGTCGCTCGCCGAGCGCATGGGGGTGACGAAGAAGATGGACAAGGTGCTGGCCATGGCCCTCGGGTCGGGCGAGACCACCGTCTTCCGCATGGCGGCCGCGTATTCGACGTTCGTCAACGGCGGCAAGCTGGTCCAGCCGCACCTGATCGAGGTCGTGGCCGACCGCAACGGCAAGGTGATCTGGAAGGCCGACCGCCGCGACTGCAGCCGCTGCGACGCCGGCTTCTCGGGCGGCGAGAGCCCTCGGATCCCGCGGGCGGGCGACCAGGTGATCGATCCGGTGACCGCCTATCAGGTGACGTCGTTCATGGAGGGGGTCGTCCAGCGGGGCACCGCCACCCAGGCCTCCTCGATCGGCAAGCCGCTGGGCGGCAAGACCGGCACGACCAACGACTACCGGTCGGCCTGGTTCATGGGCTTCTCGCCGGATCTCGTCGTCGGCGTCTACATCGGCTTCGACGACAACCGCAGCCTCGGCAACAACGAGACCGGATCGGTGGCCGCCGTGCCGATCTTCACCGAGTTCATGACCGAGGCGCTGAAGGACAAGCCGGCCAAGCCGTTCAAGGCTCCGGCCAACGCCAAGTTCGCCATGATCCGCGGCGTCCGCGAGGC
>NZ_JAEUMN010000068.1 GCF_016793225.1 Phenylobacterium sp. | reverse complement strand
AGACGTCCGGGCGGTCGGCCAGGATCTTCGCGAGCGGGATCCCGTCGATGGTCGTGCGGCCCGAATGGAGCTCTCCGGGGACGCCCTCGGCAGGCGCCGCAAGGGCGGCGCTGGGCGCATATCCCTCGAAGCGGCCGTGGGTCGCGTACCAGTAGCGCGCGTAGTCCTCCGCCGTCTCGCCGCCTACCCGGTCCAGCCAGGCGGACGAGTTGCGATCGTTGTTGGGACCGAAGAACTCCCGGTAGAAGGCCGCATGAACGTCGGGCCGGTCGCGCAGGATCTGCCGCGGATCGATGTGGGCCGTCTCCTCGGCAAGGGCGGCCGCGCCAGAGCCGGACGCGCCGACAGCGAACATCATGGCCATCGAGTCCGGCTCCCATTCGGCGAGCCATGGCGCCGCCTCCGCGGGGCCGAGATCTTGGCCCGCCGCCGCCTCGGCATCCGACGCCTCGACCTCCGGCTTCACCTCAGCAAGCGTTCCGTCGCGCGCGCCGACGGCCGCATCCTCCATCGGCGCCAGCCGCGCAGGCGACAGCGCACCATCCCAGTCCTCGAGCCGCAAGACCCCCTCCAGTCATGTCACGGCCGCGAAAAAGCCCAGCGTCGCGGTGGAGGGCAATTCTGGGAACTTTATAAGGACGCCCGCCGTCACCCGCCGATCGCAGGACTGCGGCGGGTTGCCGAAGAGAGACCGGCGCCCTCGTGCTCCGTCGGGAACAGGCTGAAGGCGCGTCACCCGCCCGCCGCAGTAGATATCGTCCGCCAGAGATTAGATGAGTTACGCCAATCTTCGGGCGACGCACACGGCATCAATTGTGCAAAGACGTGAGGGGTTTCTAATCTTCCAGGCCCCGATCGATCGGGGCGGCCTCGCACTGCGGAAACCTGACAATGCCTCGCGTCACGCAGCCCGCCCCGACGCCGACGGTCGGGATCATCGCAGCCGTCACCTACATCGCCATCATGGGCGTCGGCATGTGGTACATGCGCGCCGTCACGGGCGTCACCTATGGCGACCTCGCCATGTTCGACACCTTCTGGTTCGTCCTGATCCTGACGAACCTGGGGAACCTCGCTTTCCTGATCCGCTACTTCGGCTGGCAAGGCGCGGGCTTCGGCAAGCTGCGCTGGAAGGAACTGGTCTGGTTCGCGCCCTTCTTCGCCGTCCTGGCGTACAAGTTCGCCGTGAACGCCGGTGCGCTGGCCGCCTCACCGCCCAGCGACGCCCAATGGCGTCAGATCGCGTTCCTGGGCGCCGTCATCTTCCTGGTGGGCGCGGGTGAGGAAGTCGCGTTCAGGGGGCTGCTGCTGCGCAGTCTGCTCGGCCGGCGAAACCCGCTTCCCGCCATCATCGGCAGCTCCGTCGGCTTCTCACTGCTGCATGCGGTGAACATCCTGGGCGGGGAGCCCGCGCCCTCCGTTCTGTACCAGCTGGGCTACACCCTTCTCTGGGGCTTCATGTTCGCCCCGCTGGCGATCCGCCTGAACAGCCTCTGGCCGCTGATCATCGCCCACTGGTTCTGGGACTACTTCCAGTTCGTCACCGTCATCACGCAGAAGGCCGAGGCGGTGAGGTTCGACGTCTGGCTCTATCCCGTGGAATTCGCCATCGGGGCGATCCTGACGTTCCAGCTCTGGCGCGGGCGGGCCGCGCATTGAACCGCGCGCAGCCGGTCCAGGGCGCCGCATCGCCGTCGCGGAACCTGAGCCTCACGATCCTGCGCCGCCGCGCCGCCGCGCTGGGCATGACTGCGCTTGTGGCGGCGCTCGTCTCGGCCTGCGCCTCGCCCGGGCCGCTCGCACTGAAGCTGATGCCCGCACCGGAAGCGATCCTGAAGGGCGTGCTGGCCGGCGCCGCCACGGACCAGCAGCGGGTCGACGAGTTGCCGGGCGGCGGCGTCCTCTACGTCACGGACCGTCGACCCGGCCAGGGGGCGCCGGGGGTCTTCTATGACAGCGTCCGGGGCGGCGTGCTGCGCGCCGGAGCGGCGCAGGTAACGGTCGGGCGATCCGATCTGACCTGGACCGAAATGCGTCGCGAGGCCCATCTGAGGCGCAAGGGAGATGACCTCGCGCTCAAGGTCGGAGGGATCGAGGAGTTCGGCGTCCTGGATTCCGAAAGCCTGCCGCCACGGCCGGCCGACAGCCTCTCGGGCCCCGCGGCGCGAAGGCTGGCGGATGCGGTCAACGCCCGGCTGGCCGCTTCGCCGGAGAAGGACGTCTTCATCTTCATCCACGGCTTCCGCGTGAACTTCGACAATCCCGTCCTGGTCGGCGCGGAACTCTGGCACTTCCTCGGATACCAGGGCGCCCTGATCGCCTACTCGTGGCCCGCCACGACCAAGGTCACGGCCTACGTCGGCGACATCGAGACGGCCATGGCGACAGCGCGCAACCTGCGAGAACTGATCAGCTTCATCGAATCCTCCACCGACGCCGAGCGCATCCACGTGGTCGCGCACAGCGCGGGCACCCGCCTCGCGGTGCGGGCGATGGAGCAGATCGCCCTCATCAACCGACACGCCCCCGCGGGCCGCCCGCGCCTTGGACGCAAGGTCGAGAACGTGGTGCTGCTCAGCAGCGACATAGACCTCGACGCCTTCGCCGCCTCGGTCGCCGACGGCCTGCTCGGCGCCCAGCGCCACCTCGTGATCTACGGATCGCGGAAGGACTCCGCGCTCAGGGCGTCGAAGGCGCTGACCGGTCACCGGCGACTGGGCTCGGCATTCGGCGAGGACGACCTGTCGGATCGGATGAGCCGTCTGTTTCGCAGCGACCGAGACCGCATCTCCTACATCGACGTCACAGGTGTCGAAGGATTCGATTCCGGGCTGGGCCACAGCTATTTCCGCTCGAGCCCCTGGGTCAGCAGCGACCTGCTCATGAAGCTGGCGTACCGGCTGGGTCCGGGCGAGCGCGGGCTGGTTCGCGACGAGGCGACCGGAATCCTCGCCTTCCCCCCGGACTACATCGAGCGGATGTCGGCCATCCATGCCGCCCGGGCCAGATCGGCGGGCGGCGGGGGCGCGCGCGTCAGAACGCCCGACGGCCCGCAGCCAGCTGCATCCGGAAGGCCGCCGGCGGCACGCTGAACCAGGTCCGGAAGGACCGGGTGAAGCTGGTGCGGTCCGAGAACCCCAGCGAATCGGAAATCTCCTGGATGCTCCGATCGGCCTCGGAGAGCATCGCCGCGGCGATCTGCTTGCGCTCTTCCTCGACAATCGCCCGGAACATCGTGCCCGCCTCGGTCAGGCTTCGCTCGAGGCTCCGGATCGATTTTCCCAGGCTCGCCGCCACCTCCCGAACCGAAGGCGGGCGCTGGTCGTCGCGCAGCGATCGCGCAACGGCCTGGCGAACCTGGGATACGATCGACTGTTCCCGCAGCTTCGTCGCTTCGGCGCGCGCCATGCGAAGTCCCATTTCCCACAGCACGGGATCGTGCATGGGATTTCGCAGGCGATCCCAGTCCGCCGGGTAGGCCACCGTGTTCGAGGGCGTTCCGAAGCGAAGCACCGCGCGCTCGGGCGCAGGGAGGCGCACGGGATCCTCGGGCCCTGGCCAGGTGAAGCTCAGCTCTACGTGTCCGGGGCACGGTCCGGCGCGCGAGGTCAGAACCCGGTGCATCTGGAAGGCGAAGCCCAGGGCCACGACCAGTTCGACCGGACCCAGGTCCACCCTGGGCTGGAGCTGCAGCCGGCGCGTTCCGGCCTCGACGCCGTCAGCGACGCCAAGATGAGGATTGCTGATCCGTGCGACATCGAGCAGCGCGTCGACCGCCGTGCCCAGATCGGGAGAATAGCCGGCGATGAGGCCGCCCACCCGCCCCATGGGCCACTGCATGGCGCGCCAGAAGAGATCGACGAGCGCATGCAGGTCGTGACTGGCCAGCAGGTTGTGGAGGATGCGGACCTTGTGCCGCAGAAGGATCGAGGGCGGTAGGTCGGGCGCCTCGAGGAGAAACTCGGCGCCTTGGTAGAGCCACGCGGGGCGCGAGAGCCAAGCATCGATCTGGCGAAGGACCAGGATGGGAACGAATTCGTCCCCAAGTGCGCCGAGCCGCCGCTGAATTGCGTCGGCCTCGCCGGCCTGACGACTTGCGATGGTTGCGCTGACCACGGACACCTGCCTCCTCGGATGGATGTCGAGGCCACGCCCGTGTCGTCATGGCCTCGTCGATCAAACGCTTATGGGCAAAGGCGTTGCGAGAGTTCCGCCCTCTGCCGTAACTGATAACTCCGGTATGTCATCTTGGGGCGCAGTCGTGGCCGGGTACAACCGGGCGACGATGGCAAGCGACCCGATCCGGGTAATTCGACGACGAGATGGGGGTCAGCAAATGCCGCAAAGGCCGATCGGCGCCGGGCGGGCCGCAGTCGAGTCCGACGCCCAGATCGCCAGGCTCGTCGCGCGCCTGGCCATGGAGCATTTCCTCCGCACCCTGCAAGGGCTGTCCGCCATGCACCCTGGCGAAGACCTGCTGACCGTGCTGGTGCATCGCGCGATCGTGACGGCCAACCTGGCCCACCTCGATGTCGACCCCGCCGCGCGTCAGTTCGCGACGCTGGCCGCGGCGCCGCCCGACGAGGTTCGAAGGCCGGTCAGCGTCCGCGCCGTCGCCGCCTCGATGGGCGTTCCGTTGGAGACGGTGCGTCGCCGGACCAACCGCCTGATCGAACTGGGCCTGTGCCGCAGGGTGAAAGGCGGCCTCATCGTGCCGGCCGCCACGCTCGAGGGTCCGGACGCCGAGAGCGCCCTGCTGGGCAACATGGCCGGCCTGCGGCGACTGATCTGGCGCCTGCAGAGCGCCGGCTTCCGTCTCAGCGGCGCCCCGCATCCCGCGGCGGAAGGAGACACAGCCGTGGCGGAACACGTCAATGGCGAGCGAGGCGAAGCCGGATAAAGCTGCAGGGGGCGGGGCATGGACACCTGCCCCATGTTTGGAGAGTTGCTGCATGGACCTGATGAGGATCATCCGGTCTTTCGAGGAATTCATCTACGAGGTGATGACCTGGCTGCTCTTCTACCCGAGAACTCTTTTTCGGATCCTCATAAACCCGGTCAATACACTCGATTATGCCATAGACCAGCAGTCGGATGCGCCCGAGGAACAGTATTCGGACACGCTGAGCCCGCCACTGTTTCTGATGCTTACGGTCGTGCTCTGCTACATCCTGGAGCGAACGGCGCACCTCGCACCGTCCGCCACGACCGGGCTCGCCGGCCAGCTCATGAAGTCCACCCAGGGCACGCTGGCCACCCGCTCGCTCCTCTACGCGATCTTCCCGCTGGTGTTCGCCGCCGAGTACGTGCGCCTCAAGGGCCTGCCGCTGACCCGGCAGACGCTTCGTCCCGCCTTCTTCAGCCAGTGCTTCGCCGCCGGGGGCTTCGTGCTCATGGTCGCAACCGGGGTGATCGTTCTGCGCCTGCACAGCCCGCCCGCCATCGGCGCCAGCATCATGTCCGCCGGAGCGGTCTGGTACCTGGCCGCCAACGCATTCTGGTTCCGACGCTCGTTCGGGCTGAGTTCGCTGCGGGCCGTGCTGCTGGCCCTGCGCGGATTCATGCTCGCCACGGCCATCATCAGCGCGGTCGCGCTGGCGATCACCATGTCGTCGCTGAACTGAGGCGCCCCGCAGGCGGCGCGGCGATCGCGGTCGCCGCGCCGCCTGCCGTCAGGGCTTCGCCGGTGCGGCCGGCGCCGCCGGCGGCTCGGCCGGCAGTGGCGCCGTGGAAGGCGCGGACGGCGCGCCCGCGACGAACAGGTGGGTCTCCGGCGCACCGCCCTGCAGCTTCTTGGCGTCGTCGCAGAAGGCCGCCTTGTCCTCCACATGCGACCCGATCAGGGCGCCGCTGCTCATGCCGAGGAACATCAGCAGGGCCTCGTGCTGCGAGCGCTTCTGAGCCTCGGTGGCGTCGGCCGGGCCGAGCGCAAGCGTGGCCTCGACAGCGCGTCCGAGCTTCTGCGCGTCGACCTCCAGGTCGGCGCAGAGCGCGGAGGCCGCCATGTAGTAGCCCATGTTGAGGATGCGGCCCTGCTGCTCGGCGTTGAACGAATGGGCCATCAGCCCTGTCACCACGTGGCCGGTCTCGACCCGGGCGGCGTCACGCCCGGTCGGTGCGGACGCCGACCCTGGGGCGTCCGGCGCCTTGGCCGGCGAGCAACCGGCCAGAATGGCCAGGCCCGAGACGAGCGCGAGATGTCGGATAGGATGCATGTTCGCGCTCTCCTAGTAGCGATACTTGAATTCGCGGTTGGTCCAGTAGGCCGAGTAGCCGCGGCCTCGCTCGTAGCAGGTCCGCTGGGCGGGATAGCAATCGACCCCCCGGTCGGGCGAATACGGACGGCTGCTGCCGCCGTAGTCGTCGTCGCGGTCGCGGTCGCGGTCCTTCTTGCTCTTGGCGGCCGCAGCGGCGAGGAGGCCGACGGCGAGCGCGCCCGCGACGATGGCCGTGGAGTTGTCCTTCTTCTTGCCGCCGCCGCCACGCGACAGGTTGCAGTCGCCGGACGACCGGCTCTCGACATCGCGGTAGCGTCCGTTCGAGACGTAGAGGCTGATGCACTCGCGTCCCCGCTCGCGCCACCAGAGCTGCTCGCCGCCCTCGTTGTGATCGAAGACATAGCCCCGGGCCGCGAGGCTTCCTTCGGCCTGGCCGGCCTTGGCGCCGATCAGATCCATAGGCTGGGCCAGCGCGGGCCCGGCGATCATTCCGGCGATCACCGCGCCGACCAGTATCGGCCGCCTGTGTTTCAGCATGCTCGTCTCCTTGTGCAGTCTCGCTTCATCTTCGCGCTCGCGTTCATCACCAGATCCGCACGCGCTCCTCGGGCGGCAGGTAGAGCTTTGCGTCGGGCGGCGCCCCGAAGGCCGCGTACCAGGCGTCCAGGTTCCGCACGATGCCGTTGGTCCGGAACTCGCCCGGGCTGTGATTGTCCGTCAGGGCGCGGCGTCGGATGTCCTCGGGCGTCGAGAGCGACCGCCAGATCTGGGCCCACGACAGGAAAAACCGCTGGTCGCCGGTGAAGCCGTCCAGCACCGGCGCGGCGCCGCCCTGCTGCTCACGGACGTGGCGGCGATAGGCGTCGTAGGCGATGGAGAGGCCGCCCAAGTCGCCGATGTTCTCGCCCAGCGTCAGCCTGCCGCTCAGCTTCACGCCGGGGGCCGGGGAATACTGATCGTACTGGGCCACCAGTCGGGCGGTGCGCTGCTCGAACTGCGCGCGGGACGCCGAGGTCCACCAGTCGCGGAGACGTCCATCCCCGTCCGACCGGCTGCCCTGGTCGTCGAAGGCATGGCCGAGCTCGTGGCCGATGACCGCGGCGATGGCCCCGTAGTTGACGGCGGGATCCGCGCCGGGATCGAAGAACGGTGGCTGCAGGATCCCGGCCGGGAAGGTGATCGAGTTGAAGACGGCCATGTAGCCGGCGTTCACTTCCTGCGGCGGATAGGGCCACTCCCAATCACGGCGGGGCGCGTTGAGCTGGGCCAACTCGTCGTCCAGCTTCCAGGCGGCGATCCGCCGCCGGTTGCCCACCAGGTCGTCGGGCGCGATCCGGATCGGGCTCAGGTCGTGCCAGCGGTCGGGGTACCCGATGTAGCTGACGATCTTGTCCAGCTTCGCCAGCGCCTCGGCGCGCGTGGCGTCGTCCATCCAGTCCAGGCGGCCGATGCGCTCGCGGTACGCGTCGCGCATGTAGCGGACCATCCGATCGATCTCGGCCTTGGACTCCGGTCGGAAGTACTGTCGGGCGTATATGCGGCCGATCTGCTCGGCCATGGCGGCATTGACGTCCTGCACCGTGCGATCCGCGAGCGGCCGGCGTTGCGGCACGCCCATCAACCGCTTCTGGTGGAAGCCGAACGAGGCTTCCTGCCACGCCTCTCCGAGGTCGCCGGCCCATCCGTCCAGGACATGGAACAGCATGTAGCTGCGCCACGCCTCCAGGGGCGTTTCCGCGTACAGGCGCGCCAGCCTCTGGACGGCCGTGTTCGTCAGCAGGTTGTACTGCGCCGCCTTGTCGAGCTTCCGTTCCGCGAGGAAGACACGCCACTCGAAGCCCGGTGCGAAACGCTCGATCTCGTCCAGCGTCCTGAGATCGTACATCTTCACCCGGTCGCGGGTTTCGACGCCGCTCCAGTGCGCCCGTGCGATCCCGACCTCGATCGCCAGCACCTCGTCGGCGCGCGTCTCCGGCCGGTCGACGCCGGCGCGGCGCATCAGGTCCGCAGCGTAGTCGCGAAGGGCGGCCCGATGGCCGACGTAGGGCTCCTCGGCGCTGAGGTAGTAGTCGCGGTCCGGCATGGTCAGGCCGCCCTGCGCGATGGCGGGAACGTGGCGGCGCGGATTCCCGGGATCGAGAAGCACGCCGGCCACGATGGGCGAGCCCTGGAAGGGCCGGCCCATCAGCCGGGCCAGATCCGCGCGGGTGCGGATCGCCCGGACGGCGTCCAGGTCCGCCCTGATGGGCTCCAGGCCCAGGGCGTTCAGCCGTGCGACGTCGGCCCGGGATCGCGCGAAGTCGGCGATCTGCTGCTCCGGCGACCCTGCCGCGTGGGTCCCGCTGGAGACGCCCTCGATGACGGCCCGCACCTGCGTCTCGGTCCGAAGGTAAACCTCGGCGCCGACGTTCATCTCGGCCATGCCCGGCGGGATCCGCGCCCGGGCCAGCCAGCCTTCATTGACGTACCGGTAGAAGTCGTCGCCGGGGCGCACGGTCTGCGACAGGCCCGCCAGGTCGACGCCCCATGCGCCGGTCGCCGGCCTCGGCTGCGCCGGCGCAGGACCAGCCTGCGCGGCGGCCAAGGCCACCGCGAACACCGCCCCCACGACCAACTGACCCGATCTTGGCATCCCGGGCAGCTTCGGGACGCGGCGCGGCAATGCCTATGGCGGGGCGCGCCATCGTTGAGACGAAGCCCGCCAGTCTTGGCGGCGGCGCATTGCGTCACAACCCTGGCGGACGCCGCACTAGGACGCGCTGTCGCATTGCCGGATCATCGCGCCACGGCCCGGCGGTGCGCATGGCCTGGGAAACGAGGCGTTGGGGCTTTGCAGGTCAGGACCAAGCCGTTGAGCGAGCCTGTTCGCCTTGCATCGCCGCCCCGCCAGACGCGCCGAACCTGCGATGAGGCCGGCGCGGGTCGGCTCCGCTTCGATGCGCACTACGAAGCCATCGTCGAGCGCGCCTTCGCATTGGCCGAGACCGGGCTCTTCGTCTCGCTGGCCAGCCTGAAGCAGCAGCTGAAGCGCGAAGGGTTCGTCGCCGTCGAGACCGCGTTGCGCGGCACGCACGACCGCCGGGAGCTGCGCGCCCTCTGCGCAACCGCCGTCGACATGCGCCGTGGGGATCAGCTGGCGGCCCCGCGCGTCGGCGAACCGTCGGCCAGATTCAGGAACGTCTGATGCCCAGAACCGCTATCGTCGCGCTCGCCGGGCTCGCTCTGGCCATAGCCTCGGCGGCCACGGCTCAGGCCCCGCGCAGCGAACGCGTCCAGTTCGCCCGGGGAACCAGTTCGAAGACGATCGTGGGCCAGATCCGCGGCGACGCCACGGTGGAGTATGTGGTCGGCGCGAAGGCCGGGCAGACGCTGAACGTCACGCTGAAATCCAGCAACGGCGCCAACTATTTCAACATCTGGGCGCCGGGCGCGACCCCGGGCTCCGACGCCGCCCTGGCGACCAGCGACCTCTCGGACAACCGGGTCAGCCGCCGCCTTCCCGCGTCGGGCGACTATCGGGTCCAGGTCTATCTGATGCGGAGCGCCGCGCGGCGCAACGAACTGGCGAACTACACGCTGACGATCGGCGTCACGGGGGCTGCTGCGACCGCCGCCCTGGGCGCCGATGCGAAGGTGGCCGGCACGCAGTACAATGCGACGGCCGAGGTCGGCTGCGCGATCGGCGCGGGCGCGCCCCTGGGCCGCTGCAAGGCCGGCGTGATGCGGTTTGCCGGAGGCGAGGCCACGGTGGAGATCACGCTGCCGTCGGGCGGCAAGCGCCACATCTACTTCGCGGGCGGCCGGGCCACCTCTTCCGACGCGATGTCGGGCGCCTTCGAGGCCACCAAGGACGGGGACCTCAACCGGATCGCCATCGGCGCGACCGAACGCTACGAGTTCCCCGACGCCTTCGTCGTGGGCGGCTGACGCTGCCCTATGACCCGCCGCGCCGGTCACCTCCGGACTCTCCTGCCGGCGATGTTTCTCCTCGCGGGCTGCGCCCCTGCGCGACTCCAGGGGCCGGACGGCGAGAGCCCGGCGCTGGGGGGCACACGGTGGCGGCTGGTCGCCTTCCAATCCATGGACGACGCCCAGGGCCGCACGACCCCGACGGCGCCGGACCGCTACACGATCTTCTTCGGCCCGGATGGGCGCGCGGCCCTGCAGCTGGACTGCAACCGGGGCTGGGCGCCCTGGAAGGCCGCCCCCTCCGGCGCCGGCGGATCCCTCGCCGTGGGACCGCTTGCGACCACGCGCATGAGCTGCCCCCCGCCGTCGATGGGCTCGCTGCTCGAGACTCAACTGCCCTACGTGCGCAGCTACACGCTGGCGGACGGACGGCTGCACATGGCCCTGATGGCGGACGGCGGGATCCTCACCTGGGAGCCTGTCCGATAGCGCCGCCG
>NZ_JAEUMN010000047.1 GCF_016793225.1 Phenylobacterium sp. | reverse complement strand
CGCCCGCACCCTGGGGATCAAGCCTGACGACATCACCATCCACATGATCCGCGGCGGCGGCGGCTTCGGCCGGCGCCTGGCCAACGACTACATGGTGGAGGCCGCCTATGTGGCCCGCGAGGCCGGGGCGCCGGTGAAGCTGCTGTGGACCCGCGAAGACGACATGGCCCATGACCACTACCGGCCGGGCGGGTACCACTTCCTGAAGGGCGGCGTCGACGCACAGGGCAATCTGGTCGCGCTCCAGGACCACTTCGTCACCTTCACCAACAACACCGCCGGCCAGCCCAGTCCCAGCGCGGGGATGTCCGCGGCCGAGTTCCCGGCGCGCTTCGTGCCGAACGTGAAGTACGACATCTCGATGATCCCGTGCGGCGTGCCGACCGGGCCGCTGCGGGCGCCGGGCTCGAACGCCCTGGCGTTCGTGTTCCAGTCGTTCATCGACGAGATGGCGCACGCGGCGTCCGCCGATCCGCTGGCGTTCCAGATCAAGCTGCTGGGCGATCAGGAGGTCGTCGGCGAGGCGCCCGCCCGCTACGGCGCCGGCCGCATGCGCGGCGTCCTCAAGGCCGTGGGCGAGATGTCCGGCTGGGCCAACCGCGGCAAGCTGCCCAAGGGCGAGGGCATGGGCGTCGCCTGCTACTACAGCCACCAGGGCTACTTCGCCGAGGTGGCGCATGTGGCCGTCGCGGGCGACGGCTCGGTGAGGGTGAAGAAGGTCTGGGTCGCCGCCGACGTCGGCTCGACCATCATCAACCCGCATGGGGCGCTGAACCAGGTGCAGGGCTCGGTGCTGGACGGCCTTTCCGAGGCGCTGCACCAGGCCATCACCATCGAAGGCGGCGCGACCCAGCAGTCCAACTTCACGGACTATCCGCTGATGCGGATCGCCGAGTCCTGTCCGGTGGAGGTGAAGTTCCTGAAGACCGAGTTCCCGCCGACCGGACTGGGCGAGCCGGCCCTGCCGCCGGCGATCCCGGCGCTCACGAACGCCATCTTCGCGGCCACCGGCAAGCGGATCCGCTCGCTGCCCATCACGCCGGACATGCTGAAGGCCTAGCGCCCTTACCTACCACCCGGTCATCCCGGCGAAAGCCGGGATCCAGATGGAATGGCTCCGAAGCAGGGTCCGCAGTCTCGGAGCCCTTCCCGCCACGATATCGTACGTGGGTCTGGGCCCCGGCATTCGCCGGGACGATCTGAAGCTGTGGGCGGCGAGCCTCCGGCCGAGGGTCACTTCGGCCGGATGTCCACCTCGGCGAAGTGCGCGATCGTGCCCGGGCCGATCCACAGCGCGACGCCGCCGGTCCGCTCGGCGCCGCCCTTCAGGTCGTTGACGATCAGCGTGGGCTGCGACGCCCCGTCCACGAACAGGCGCGCGCGGGCGCCGTCCACCACGATCCGCATCCGCGTCCAGCGCCCGGGTTCCAGGTCGACGTAGGCCTCGTAGCGGCTGGGCGTCTCGCGCCGGGTGCGTTCCCAGGGCCAGTCCGGCGCCGAGATGTACTGGGCCGCGTGATTCCGCCGCTCCTGGTCCTCGGCCCGGCCGTTCGTCGGACGCAGGTAGAAGGCTTCGCCCCCCTTGCCGTCGTCGGACAGCCGGAACATCACGCCCACGAAGCCGCGCGCGCCGGTGTTGGCGCCCGGCCCGGGCGAGCCGGCCACCCACAGTTCGATCTCGCCGTTCCCGAACGTCGCGCCCTTCAGCCGCACCAGCTTGTCGGTCTGGCCGTTCGGCGGCCCCAGGTCCTCGACGCGTATGGCCTTGCGTCCCTGGTAGGCGGCCTCGGCGACCTGCAGGTTCCCGACCGGCGCGAGGTCTGCGGCGGCCGGGGTCCTGGGCGCGGCGGCCACAGGGCTCACGACCAGCAACGCGGCCACGGCCGCCCATCCGATCGAATGCTTCATCACCCGTCTCCTTCGAGCTTGCGGCATAGCGAACCATCGGGGCCGCTCCGTCCAGTCCCGGCGCGGTGACGGCCATTCTTGAGCTAACGGTACGTCAGGCTTGGCGGGACCGCCGCGGTGCGCATGATGGCCCCCCGCCCGCGCCCGTGAGGATGACCGTTGAAGACACTGCTGATCGCCAACCGGGGAGAGGTCGCCGTCCGCATCGCGCGCACGGCCGCGGAGATGGGCATTGCGACGATCGCCGTGTTCTCCGAGGACGACGCGGCCTCGCTGCACATCAAGAAGGCCGATCGGGCCGTCGCGCTGAAGGGATCGGGTCCGGCGGCCTACCTCGACATCGCGCAGATCGTGGCCGCGGCGCAGGACGCCGGCGCCGACGCCGTCCACCCGGGATACGGCTTCCTCTCCGAGAACGCCGCGTTCGCGCGGGCCTGCGCCAACGCCGGGCTGGCGTTCGTCGGCCCGACCCCCGAGACGCTGGAGCTGTTCGGCGACAAGGCCCGGGCCCGCGCTCTGGCGCGGGAGTGCGGCGTGCCCGTGCTGCCCGGCGCGGACGGCCCGACCACCCTGGAGGCGGCCCAGGCGTTCTTCGCGCAGCACGGGCCGGTGATGGTCAAGGCGGTGGGCGGCGGCGGCGGGCGCGGCATGCGTCCGGTGACCGAGGCGTCCGAGTTGCCGGCGGCGTTCGAACGCTGCGCGTCCGAGGCCAGGGCCGCCTTCGGAAACGGCGACCTCTACGTCGAGCGCTTCCTGCCGCACGCGCGGCACCTGGAGGTGCAGGTGGTCGGGGACGGCCACGCGGTGGTCCACCTGTGGGATCGCGAGTGTTCGCTGCAGCGCCAGCGGCAGAAGGTGATCGAGATCGCCCCCGCCGACATGCTGCCCCAGGAGCTGCGACGCCGGTTGCTGGACCATGGGGTGGCGCTGGGCCGCGCCGCCGCCTACCGCAGCCTGGGCACCATGGAGTTCCTGGTAGCCGACGACGAGGTCTTCTTCATCGAAGGCAACGCCCGCCTGCAGGTGGAACACACGGTCACCGAGGAGGTGACGGGCCTCGATCTCGTCCGGCTGCAGCTGCAGATCGCGGCCGGCCGGTCGCTGGCCGACCTGGCGCTCACCCAGGACCGCGTGCCCGAGCCGAGGGGCCACGCGGTGCAGGCGCGGGTGAACCTCGAGACCATGGCGGCCGACGGGTCGGCGCGGCCGGCCGGGGGCGTCCTGACGGTGTTCGAGCCGCCCAGCGGGCCGGGCGTTCGCGTGGACGGCTTCGGCTACGCCGGCTACGCGACCAGCGCGCGCTTCGACAGCCTGCTGGCCAAGCTGATCGTGCATGCGGGGGCCGGGGGCCTCAGCCGCGCCGTGGCCAAGGCCTACCGGGCGCTGTCCGAGTTCCGCATCGAGGGCAGCGCCACCAACATCGCCTTCCTGCAGAACCTGCTGGCGCATCCGGCCGTGGCCGCCGGCGAGGTCCACACCCGCTTCATCGAAGCGCACATGGCCGATCTGGCGCACGAGCCCGAGGCCCACCCGAAGCTCTACTTCGACGCGGCGGCGCGCGGGGAGACGGGCGGCGGGGCGCGGCCCGAGCCCCAGGCGCCGCCCGGGACCCAGGCGCTCCGCGCGCCCCTGCAGGGCACCGTCATCGGGCTGGCCGCACAGGCGGGCGAGACGGTGCGCAAGGGCCAGGCCCTGGTGATCCTCGAGGCCATGAAGATGGAGCACGTCATCGCCGCCGAGGCGGCCGGCGTCGTGCGCGCCCTGGCGGTCGAGATGGGCGAGACGGTGTTCGAGGGCCGCCCGCTGGCCTTCATCGAGGCCGACGACACGGTGGGCGCGGTGGACGACGCCGAGGCGGCGATCGATCTCGACCACATCCGCCCCGACCTCGCCGAGGTGGTCGAGCGGCATCGCATCACCCTCGACGGCGCGCGGCCCGACGCCGTGGCCCGCCGGCGCAAGAGCGGCCAGCGCACCGCCCGCGAGAACCTGGACGACCTGTTCGACCCCGGCACCTTCAGCGAGTACGGGGCCATGGCGATCGCGGCCCAGCGCCGGCGGCGCGAGCTCGTGGACCTGCAGGTCAACACGCCCGCCGACGGCATGGTGGCGGGCGTCGGCGAGGTGAACGGCGCCCTCTTCGGCGAGGAGGCGGCCCGCTGCGTCGGCCTGGCGTACGACTTCACGGTGCTCGCCGGGACGCAGGGCCACTTCAACCACAAGAAGACCGACCGGGTGCTGGAGTTCGCCGAGCACTGGAAGGCGCCGGTGATCTGGTACACCGAGGGCGGCGGCGGACGGCCCGGCGACGTGGACGTGGGCCAGCTCTCGGCCTCGTCCCTGGACACCACCAGCTTCACCATCTACGCGCGGCTGTCGGGCCTGGCCCCGCGGATCTCGATCAACTCGGGCCGCTGCTTCGCCGGCAACGCCATCTTCTTCGGCTGCGCCGACATCACCATCGCCACCCGCTATTCGAACATCGGCCTGGGCGGGCCGGCGATGATCGAGGGCGGCGGCCTGGGCGTCTTCACGCCGGACGAGATCGGGCCCTCGGACGTGATGTTCGCCAACGGCTCGATCGACGTGCTGGCCGAGGACGAGGCGCACGCGACGGCGGCCGCCAAGCACATCCTGGGCATGTTCCAGGGCCGGCTGCGCGACTGGAGCTGCGACGACCAGCGCCGGCTGCGCCATCTGATCCCCGAGAACCGCGTGCGCGCCTACGACGTGCGGGAGGTGATCCGCACGCTGGCCGACACCGGCAGCTGGATCGAGCTGCGCGGCGGCTACGGGCGCGGGATCATCACCGGCTTCCTGCGCATCGAGGGCCGGCCCATGGGCCTGTTCGCCAACGATCCGCGCCACCTGGGCGGGGCGATCGACGCCGAGGGCGCGGAGAAGGCGGGCCGCTTCCTGCAGCTGTGCGACGCGTTCGACGTGCCGGTCCTCTCGCTGTGCGACACGCCCGGCTTCATGGTGGGTCCGGCCAGCGAGGAGCAGGCCGCGGTGCGTCGCGGCTCGCGCCTGATGGTCACGGCCACCAGCCTGACCGTGCCCCTGTTCACCGTGGTGCTGCGCAAGGGCTACGGCCTGGGCGCCCAGGCGATGGCGGGCGGCGACTTCTCGGCTCCGGCCATGACCATCGCCTGGCCCACCGCCGAGTTCGGGCCGATGGGCCTGGAGGGCGCCGTGCGCCTGGGCTACCGCAAGGAGCTGGACGCCCAGCCCGACCCCGCGGCCCGCCAGGCGCTCTTCGAGAAGCTGGTGGGGCGGATGTACGAGACCGGCAAGGCGCTGTCGGTGGCCTCGGTGCTCGAGATCGACGCCGTCATCGACCCGGCCGCGACGCGGGCCTGGCTCGTGCGCGGCCTCAAGGCCTCGCCCGTCCCGCCGAGGCCGGCCGGCAAGAAGCGTCCCTTCGTGGACACCTGGTGAGGAGATCGACATGGCCAACCTGAAGCGCTGGGTGCTGCGCCGCCGTCCGCAGGGCGAGATCCGCCCCGGCGACCTGGAGCTGGTGGAGGAGCCCATCCGCGACCTCGCCGACGGCGAGGTGCTGGTGCGCACGCTCTACCTGTCGCTGGACCCCACAAACCGCATCTGGATGAGCGACCAGGACCAGTACATGCCGCCGGTGCAGATCGGCGAGACGATGCGGGGCGGCTCGCTGGGCGTCGTCGAGCGCTCGCGGTCCGACCGGTTCCAGCAGGGCGACGTGGTCAACACCGGCCTCGGCGGCTGGAGCACCCACGTGTTCGCCAACGGCGCCTTCCTGATGCCGGCGCCCAAGCTGCCCGGCGTGCCGCTTACGGCCTACATGAGCGTGCTGGGCGCGACCGGCCTGACCGCCTGGTTCGGCATGTGCGACATCGGCAGGCCGCAGCCGGGCGAGACGGTGGTGGTCTCCGCCGCGGCCGGCGCCGTGGGCTCCATCGCCGGCCAGATCGCCCGGCTGAAGGGCGCCCGGGTGATCGGCATCGCCGGCGGCAAGGCCAAGTGCGACTGGCTGACCGGCGAGCTCGGGTTCGACGGCGCCATCGACTACAAGAGCGAGGACGTCGGCGCCGCCCTGGACCGGCTGTGCCCGAACGGCGTCGACGTGAACTTCGAAAACGTCGGCGGCGCCATCATGGACGCGGTGGTGTCCCGCATGAACAACTTCGGCCGGATGCCGCTGTGCGGGATGATCTCGACCTACAACGACGAGAGCCGGCCCGCCGGGCCCACCGACTTCGTCCGCGTGCTCATGCACCGCCTGACCATCCGCGGCTTCATCATCACCGACTTCCTGCCGCGCGCCGGCGAGGCCATGGCCGAGCTGATCCCCTGGGTGACCTCGGGCGAGCTGAAGTGGAAGGTCCACGTGGACCAGGGCCTGGACGGCGCCATGGATTCACTGCAGCGCCTGTTCACCGGGAACCACGACGGCAAGCTCCTGATCCAGGTCTCGCCCGAGCCCTAGCCGCGAGGTGAAAGGGGACGAGCCTCGGCTCAGCGCCCCAGGAAGATCCTGCGGATCTCCGCGCGGAAGGCCTCGACGCCCAGCTCCAGGCGCCGCGCGTAGTTGGCCTTGGCGTCCGCGCCGGCGACGTGGGTGACGCGGCCGCTCTCGTCGTGGACGGCGTCCCACGCGGCCTGGGCGATCTGTTCGGCCGTGGACCCGCCGGCGCGGCGCTCGGGATCCGAGAAGGCGGCGAAGGTCTTGCCCATGTCCTGCGCGTAGGCGGCGTGCTGGGTCATCACCAGCGAGCGGCTGGCGAAGTCGGTGGCGATGCCGCCAGGCGCGAGGGTCATCACCCGGATGCCGAACGATTCGAGTTCGAACGCCAGGCTCTCGCTCCAGCCCTCCAGGCCCCACTTCGTCGCGTGGTAGACGGAGTTGAACGGGAACGTGACCAGGCCGCCGATCGAGGTGGTCGTGATGATCGTCCCGGCCCGGCGCTCGCGCATCGCCGGCAGGAAGGCCTGGGTGACCCGCATCACGCCCAGCAGGTTGGTGTTCAGCTGGTCCACCAGCTGGGCGTCGGTGGCGCCTTCGAACGGGCCCGCCAAGCCGTAGCCGGCGTTGTTGAAGAGGACGTCCACGGGACCCGCCGCCAGCGCGGCCTCCGCCGCGGCGGAGATCTCTTCGGGCCTGGTCACGTCCAGCTTCAGCAGCGTGATGCCGGGGTTGGCGGCGAGATCCGCCTCCTTCTCCGGGTTCCGCATGGTGGCGAACACCTTCCACCCCTTCGACGCGAACAGCACCGCCGCGGCCCGGCCCAGGCCCGTGGAGGCTCCCGTGATGAAGATGGTCTGCGGCATGCGATTTCTCTCTCGGTTGATGCGCGTTCGGGCGATCACGGCATTGTAGCGTCGCTTCTACGCGCCGTGACGTGGCGTCACGGTTGCCAGGACCTTTCGCGCGCGTACCGTCGAGCCAACAGAGGCCGCGCGGGAGGAACGACGTGGCGATCGCGGAGGAGGGGGCCGTCCCGGCGGCCGCCACGGACAGGGCCGACGGCGAGCTTCGACCGCCTGCGTCGGTGAAGTTCTTCTACAGCATCGGCCAGGTCGTCGAGTCCGGCTACATCGCCGTCAACGGCTTCGTCTTCTTCTACTACACCGCCGTGCTCGGGCTCTCGGGCAGCATGGTGGGCGCGGCGGTCGCCATCAGCATGTGCGTGGACGCGGCGCTGGATCCCATCATCGGCTCGTGGTCGGACAGCGTGCGCTCGAAGTACGGCCGCCGCCTTCCGCTGATGCTCATCGGCGCGCCCACGACGCTTCTGACCATGGGGCTGCTCTTCGCGCCGCCATCCGGCATCACGCCGTTCCTGCTCTTCGTCTGGCTGACCCTGACCAAGGGGGCGCTGCGCGCCTTCGCGTCGGTGTTCAACATCCCCTACTTCGCCCTGGGCGGAGAGATGGCCGACGGCTACGCCGAGCGGTCGCGACTGGTGGCCTATCGCCTGCTCGGCGGGATCGTGGCCACCGTGGTGATCACCGCGCTGGCCTATTCCGTCTTCTTCGCCGGAAAGGGTGGTCTCCAAAGGCCCGACGCCTACCCGGCCTTCGGCTGGAGCATCGGCGCCCTCGTGTTCGTCGTGTCGCTCGTCTCGCTCGCCGGCGTCTGGCGCTATGCCGCCAGCCTGCCGCAGCCGCAGACGAAGCCGGCGCCGATGGCCCGACGACTCGTGGGCGAGCTGGTCGAGATCTTCGGCAACGCGTCGTTCCGGATCCTCTTCCTCTCGATGCTGGTGTTCGCCAGCGCCGCCGGCGCCCACGCGGCCCTGAACAACCACAACTACGTCTTCGTCTGGAAGCTCCGGCCGGAGATGATCCAGTTCCTGACCTACGCGTCGCTGGTCGGCATCACGGTGGGCGTGCCGATCACGCCGTACCTCCTGCGGTTCTGGGAGAAGAAGGCCGTTGTGGGCCTGGGGCTCGGGCTGCTCTGCGTGGGCTGGACGGTCCTGCCGGTGGCGCGCGCCGGGGGCTGGTTCATGCCGGAAGGCAACGAAGCCCTGGTCTATCTCATCGTGACTCAGCTCGTCGTCGGCCTGGGCCTCGGCTTCATCTACATCGCCTATCCCGCCATGATGGCCGACGCGGCCGAGGAACATGAGATGCTCTTCGGACATCGGCGCGAGGGTCTTTACTTCTCGGGCCTGGGCTTCGCCGGCAAGGCGGCCGCGGGGGTGGGCACGATGGTGGGAGGCTTCGCGCTCGACCTGCTGAAGTTCCCGCGCGAGGCCGGGCGCTCGCCCGACGCGGTCATCGACGAGAGCGTGCTCGCGGGACTGGTCATCGCCTGGGGGCCGTTCTGCGCCGCGCTCTGCGTGCTGGGGGGGCTGATCTTCGCGCCCTACGCCATCAGCCGCGCCCGCCACGGCGAGATCATCGCCGCGCTGCGCCGGCAGCGATCGATGCCACACTAGCGTTCGGCGACGAGGGGACCGCAAGCAACGATGGCCATCGCAGAGGACGCCGCCGGCGGACCGGCGGAGCACGCCGCCGAGAGCCACCGCAAGCCCCCGGGCTCGGTCAAGTTCTTCTACAGCGTGGGCCAGGTGGTCGAGTCCGGCTACCTCGCGGCCAACGGCTTCGTCTTCTTCTACTACACGGCCGTGCTCGGCCTCTCGGGCGCCCTGGTGGGCCTGGCCCTGGGCATCAGCATGTGCCTGGACGCGTTCTTCGACCCCTTCATCGGCTCATGGTCCGACAGCGTGCGCTCGCGTTTCGGCCGGCGTCTTCCGGTCATGCTCGCAGGCGCGCCGCTCACCTTCGTGACGCTGGGGCTGCTGTTCGCCCCGCCCCCGGCGCTTGCGCCGCTGATGCTGTTCCTGTGGCTGACGCTGCTGAAGATGGGCGTGCGCGCCTTCGCCTCGATGTTCAACATCCCCTACTTCACGCTCGGCGGCGAGATGTCGGACGACTACGTCGAGCGGGCGCGGATCGTGTCGTACCGCCTGCTGGGCGGCATCCTGGCGACGGTCCTCATCACCTGGATCGCCTTCACCTTCTTCTTCACCGGCGAGGCGGGCCTGCAGCGGCGCGAGGCCTATCCGGCGTTCGGCTGGACGGTGGCGGCGCTCATCCTCGTGGGCGCCCTGGCGAGCTGCGCCGGGATCTGGCGGTACGCGGCCACCCTGCCCAGGCCGCTCACGCCCGCCACGCCGATGCTTCCGCGCCTCGGAACGGAGATGCGCGAGATCTTCGGCAACCCCTCGTTTCGCGTCCTGTTCTTCTCGATGCTGATCTTCTCGAGCTCGGCCGGACTGAACGCGGCGCTGAACAACCACACCTTCGTCTTCGTCTGGAAGCTTCCGGCCGGGACCATCCAGCTCATCTCCTACGCCCTGCTGCTGGGCATCACGGCCGGCATCCCGATCACGCCCCTGCTGCTGCGTCGCATGGAGAAGAAGACCGCGATGCTCCTGGGCTTCGCCCTGGTGATCGTACCCTGGATGGTGCTGCCGACCCTGCGGGCGCTGGGTGTCTTCGCGCCCACCGGCGCCGAGGCGCTGCCCTGGCTGATCCTGACCACCCTTGTGGTGGGCGTGGGCACGGGCCTGATCTTCATCGCGCTGCCGTCGATGATGGCCGACGCGGCCGACGAGCACGAGTTCATGTTCGGCGAGCGCCGGGAGGGGCTCTACTTCTCGGGCCTCGGCTTCGCGGGCAAGGCCGCCGGAGGCCTGGGCACCATGCTGGGCGGCTTCGCCCTCGACCTGATGAGCTTCCCTCGTCACGTGGGCGCGCAGGTAGGCGCCGTGATCTCGGAGGACATGGTGCACCGCCTGATCCTGGCGTGGGGCTTCATCCCCGCCACGCTGTCGGTGATCGGCGCGCTGGTGTTCCTGCCCTACGCCATCGGTCGCGCGCGGCAGGAGGAGATCTCCGCCTTCCTGCGCCGCAAGCGGGCCGACGACGTCAGTGCGGGACGTAGCTCCTGAGCACGTCGTCGATGATGCGTTCCAGCTGCTCGATCGTGCCGCACTGCTTGGCCACGTGGCAGAAGCGGGCGTAGCGGTTCATCACGCTGTCGCCCTGGCCCCAGTAGCTCTCGGGTTCGGGGTTGAGCCAGATCACCGCGCGTGAGCGGTCGTGGATCTCGCGCATCAGGTCGAGCCGGGGGTCGGCGAAGTTGGACCGCCCGTCCCCCAGGATGATGACGGTGGTGCGCCGGTCCAGCGTGTCGAGATGCTGTTCCGAGAAGTCCTGCAGGGCGCGGCCGTAGTCGGTCTGCTGGAAGCCGATCTCCTGCAGCACCTTGAAGATCGCCTGCTCGACGCCGTGGTCGTCGAGGATGTCGTTCACGCTGATCAGCCGGCCCGAGAAGGCGAAGGCCTCCAGCCGGTCCACCACCTCGTTCAGCGAGTAGAGGAAGGTCAGCAGGAACTGCGCGGCGGCGGCCACCGACTTCGACACATCGCAGATCGCCACGATCGAGGGCTTGTCGACCTTCTTGACCTTGAACTGGATGTCGAAGGGCACCCCGCCGTAGGCGAGGCTTCGGCGCAGGGTCTTGCGGACGTCCAGGTGGCCCTTGTGCGCCACGTGGCGGCGGCGCGAGTACTTGGCCGCCAGGCGCTTGGCCATCTTCTTCACCAGGGCGGCCATGAGCTGGTAGTCGACGGGGTCGACGCCGCCGTCGGCGTTCAGCTGCTTGCGGGCCAGCCGCTCCTCGCGCAGCGCCTGGGCCGAGGCGGCCGCGTAGAGGTCATGCTGGCGGCCGACGTAGGCCTGGGCCTCGGCGAACAGGTCGCGCCGCGCCTGGTCCAGCCGCTCGGCGAGGCCCTGCTGCTCGGGGAAGCGCCGGGCGTTGGCGATGATCTTCTCGATCTCCTCCAGGCCCATCTCCTCGAGGAGGCGCCGGGTGAGGCGCGAGCGCTGCGTGCTGAGCCGGATCTCGGCCACGCCGGCGCGGCGGGCGGCCTCCTCCATGGTCTGCTGGATGGTCGCGTTGTCACCCGTCAGCACCGCCTGGGCGAGCGGACTCGACTCGGCGGCGGCCAGGTCCTCCTGGCTGGGCTCGCCCTGGGGCGACGCCGAGGGCGGCGGGATCGACACCGGCTCGCGCGCGAAGAAGGTCTCGAACACGGAGTCGAAGCGGTCGACCTCGTCGGCCGACTTGGCCAGAGTCGCGCACAGCGCATCCTTGAAGAGCGCGCGGTCGGCGAAACCCGTCACGGCCACGGCGCGCGAGGCGTCGATCGCCTCGGCCGGCGAGACCCGGACGTCCGCGGCGCGCAGGGCGCGGAAGAACTGTTCGAGCGTGTGCTGCATCTAGACCTCCTCTCCCCCCGGCGTAGCCGGAGAGGGAGAGGGTCGGGAGAGGGCGGCGTCAGCCTGCACGCTGCGTTGCGGGTGAAGCGAGGGCCCACGGCAGCCGCGCTGCCGGAGCTCAATGGAACGGCCGGCCTGCCCGCGCGACCGCTGAGCCGCCCTCTCCCTTCCTTCTCCCTCTACGCTTCGCGGGGGGAGAGGAATGCATGACGCCACGCTCATCGCCGGTGCAGCAGCTCCACGACCTGCGGTTCGATCGCGGTGATGTCCTGCTCGAACTTCAGGATGACGTTCAGGGTGTCGCGGACGAGATCGGCCGACAGGCTGTCGGCGTGCAGCAGCACCAGGGCGCGGGCCCAGTCCACCGTCTCGGAGATCGAGGGCGACTTGCGCAGGTCCATCGTCCGCAGGGACTGCACGAAGCCCACCAGTTCGCGCGTCAGCTTGGCCTCGATCCCGGGCACGCGGCTGGCGACGATCTTCTCCTCCAGCGAGGCCTCGGGCAGCGGGATGTGCAGGTGCAGGCAGCGGCGCTTCAGGGCGTCGCCCAGGTCGCGCACGTTGTTCGAGGTCAGGAACACCAGCGGCGGCGTCTTGGCCTTGAGCACGCCGAGCTCGGGCACCGAAACCTGGTAGGCCGAGAGCACCTCAAGCAGGAACGCCTCGAAGGCCTCGTCCGACTTGTCCACCTCGTCGATCAGCAGGACGCAGCCGTCGTCCTCGCGCAGCGCCTTCATCAGCGGCCGCGGCTCGAGGAAGGGCTCGGAGAAGAACAGGTCGCCCATGCCGTGCAGGCGGTCCATGGCCGCGTCCATCGTCGGCGCGTCGGCCAGCTGCTCGCCCATCCGGTCCTTGAGGATCTGGGTGTAGAGCAGCTGCTTGCCGTACTTCCACTCGTACAGCGCCTTGGACTCGTCGAGGCCCTCGTAGCACTGCATGCGGATCAGCGGCAGGCCGAGCAGGGCGGCGGTGGAGAGCGCCAGCTCGGTCTTCCCGACGCCGGCCGAGCCCTCGACCAGGATCGGCTTCTGCAGGTTCACCGCCATGTAGAGCGCCGTCGCGATCCGCCGCGAGGCGATGTAGCCCACGCCGCCCAGGCCCTCGATCAGCGCGTCGACGGAGGCGAGCGGGTCGGCGGCGTTCGCGGCGGCCGCCGGGTTGGAAATGCTCAAAGGACCGGACTTTCGAAAATGGAGATTTGAAAGCCCGATTGTGCCAAGCGCGCGCCGCCCGTGCAAACAACCGTTTGGACCGTCCGTCAGACGTCGAACGTCACCCCCTGCGCCAGCGGCAGGGTCCGGCCGTAGTTCAGGGTGTTGGTCGCGCGCCGCATGTAGGCCTTCCAGGAGTCCGAGCCCGCCTCGCGGCCGCCGCCGGTCTCCTTCTCGCCGCCAAACGCGCCGCCGATCTCGGCGCCCGAGGGGCCGATGTTCACGTTGGCGATGCCGCAGTCCGACCCGCGCGCCGAGATGAAGAGCTCGGCCTCGCGCATGTCGTTGGTGAAGATCGACGACGACAGGCCCTGGGGCACGTCGTTCTGCAGTGCGATGGCGCTCTCCAGATCGCGGTAGCGCATTACATAGAGGATCGGCGCGAAGGTCTCGCGTTTGACGACGTCGGCCTGGCGGTCGATCTCGACGAGGGCCGGGCGGGCGTAGGACGCGTCACCCACTTCGACGCGCTCGCCGCCGGCGACCGCGCCGCCGGCAGCCTTGGCGTCGGCCAGAGCCGTCTGCATCAGCTCGAACGCCTGGGCGTCGATCAGCGGGCCCACCAGCGTGCCGGCCTCGCGCGGGTCGCCCACCTTCACGCTGCCGTAGGCAGCCTTCAGGCGCGGGACGAAGGCGTCGTAGACGCTCTCGTGCACGAACAGGCGCCGCAGGGTGGTGCAGCGCTGGCCGGCGGTGCCCATGGCCGCGAAGGCGACGCCGCGGATGGCGAGATCGAGGTCGGCGCTGGGCGCGATGATCGCCGCGTTGTTGCCGCCGAGCTCCAGCAGCGCGCGGGCGAAGCGCTTCGCCAGTCGCGGCCCTACGGCGCGACCCATGGCGGTGGAGCCGGTGGCGCTGACCAGCGGCACCTTC
>NZ_JAEUMN010000008.1 GCF_016793225.1 Phenylobacterium sp. | reverse complement strand
ATCTGGTCGGGGTTGCAGGGCAGGGGGATCAGGTCGTCGAGCGCGAAGACGCCCGCCTCGGCGATCCGGCGGCGCACCTCGGTCAGCACCATCCGATGGCGTCGCGCGTCGAAGCCGTCGTTGCGGCCGGCGTCCTGGATCGGCTGGAACGTCACACCGCGCACGCAGCGCCAGCCCAGGGCGAAGCGAACGATGTCGGCGATTTCGTCGTCGTTGACGCCCTTCTTCAGCGTGACGACCAGCGTGGTGGAGATGTTGTGGCGCTCCAGCGCCTCCAGCGCCTCGACCCGCACCCTGGTCAGGTCAGCGCCGCGCAGGGCCATCAGCGCGTCGCGTCTCAGGCTGTCGAACTGCAGGTAGATCTCGAACCCGGGCATGTAGCGGGCCAGACGCTCGGCGAAGCCCGGCTCGCGGGCGATGGCCAGGCCGTTGGTGTTGACCATCAGGTGGCGGATCGGGCGCGCCTTCGCCGCGTCAAGGATGGCCCAGAAATCGGGGTGAATGGTGGGCTCCCCGCCCGAGAGCTGCACGAGGTCAGGCTCGCCCTCGGCCGCCACAATCACGTCCAGCATGGCCTCCACCTCGGCCAGCGGCCTGTGGCCGCCGCGCCTGACCGAGGAGTCCGCGAAGCAGACGGGGCAGGTGAGATTGCAGGCCTCGTTGATCTCCACGATCGCCAGGCATGAGTGCTGCTCGTGGTCGGGGCAGAGGCCACAGTCGTAGGGGCAGCCGTGCTCGGTGCGGGTGGCGACCGCGAGCGGTCGGTCGCCCGGCTTCAGCCAGTCGCGCTGGGCCTTCCAATAGCCGAGGTCGTCGGCGATGAGGGTCTTCTGCACGCCATGCTCGCTGCAGCGCTTCTGGAAGAAGACGGCGTCGCCCTCGGCGACGATCTTTGCAGGGACCAGCGCGAGGCACGTCTCACAAAGGCTGGTGGTCTGGCCCAGGAAGACGTACGGCGCCGCCCTGCGCACGCTCGTCGGCGAGGCTGCGGCGCCAGAAGAACCATCCATAGACGGCGAGCCCCCCGCTCAGGATGTGGAAGACGTTAAACGGACCGAGCACCGGCGGATAGGGCTTCAGGAACTCCCAGGCGAAGCGCGTGACGCCGTAGGCCATGCAGAGCGCGTAGAACCCACGCCGCATGGCCCAGGCCCGGCGGCGGGCCAGCCCCTCGAGATAGAGCGCCAGGAAGGCGGTCATGGCGAGGCTCTCGTAGACCTGCACGGGATGGCGGCCGATCCCATCGCCGAGGTCCACCCCCCAAGGCAGGCCGGTCGGCGCGCCGAAGGTCCCATCGATCGTGCCGGCGAACAGGCACCCGAAGCGGCCGATCACCACCCCCAGCGCGAAGGGGCCCACGAAGACACCCCCGGTCGAACCGCGCACCCCTCGGACGGCCTTGTAGACCTCCACGCCGACGATCGCCCCGGCCAGGGCGCCCACGACGCTGTGCGAGAGGGCGGGTTCAGCGCCGCGCACGCTGTTCAGCGATCCCGCGAGCCACGCGCCCGGGACCGCGCCGGCGGCGAGCGCTGCGAAGTAGCCGCCGCCGACCTTGCCCGCGACCTCGGAGACGAGGGCGCCGAGGCGCCATCGGTGGAGGACGAGCGACAGGCCGAACCCCGCGCCCCAGGCGGCGATGTCGAACAGCGTGTGCGCCCAAGCCGCGGTCGGAACGTGGATCATCCCGCCATCAGGTCAGCGGAATCGCCCGGGCTCAAGCCGGGCGGGCGTCCGCCTCGTGGGGGCCGGGATCGGGAGCGGGACAGGGCGCGAGCGGCGGAGTCGGGATGGCGGCCGGTTCGGCGTGCGGGTCGAGGTGAGCCCGGATCGTGCAGACCACGCCGTCGGCCGGGTAGGAGATCACCACCTCGCCGTTCAGGTCCGACGCGAGGCCGCGCTCGATCAGGCGCGTGCCGAAGCCGGTGCGCGCCGGCGCGGTGACCAGCGGGCCGTCGACCTCGCGCCAGGTGGCCGTCAACTCCCGCCCGCGCCCGCGCGCCGCCGTCCAGGTGAACTCGACGTGGCCTTCCGGAACGGAGAGGGCCCCGTACTTCATGGCGTTCGTGGCGAGTTCGTGGACGGCCAACGCGATGGCGATGGCGGTCTTCGGCGGCACCCACACTCGGGGTCCCGAAATGCGGATGCGGTCCTCGCCCAGCCCCATGCGGAACGGCAGCGTCGCCTGGGCGGCGATCTCCAGCAGATCCGCGCCCGACCACTGTTCATTGGTGAGCACGTCGTGCGCCTTGGAGAGCGCCACGATGCGGGAGGTGAGCGCGTCGCGGGTCTGGGTCGGCGAGGTCCCCGTGCGCAGGGTCTGGGCGACGATCGACTGGACGGTGGCGAGCGTGTTCTTCACCCGATGGTTCAGCTCGTTGACCATCAGGCGCAGGTGCTCCTGGTCCCGCTGCTGGCGGATCACGGCGTCGCGGAGGGTCTCCAGGCGCTCGCGCGCCTCGTACTGACGCCGGCGGCCCCGGATCGCGGTCTGCACCACGCTGACGAGGGTGGTGGGGTGGAACGGGCGTTCGAGGAAGCTGACGTTGCCGAGGGCGGCGGTGAAGCGGCTGGCGGCGGGGTTGCGCTCGAGGCCGGCGCCGCGCCGGGCCAGCACGAGCACCGGGAAGTCCGACCAGGGGGGCTGTGCGTCGATGCAGCGTGCAAGCGGGCCGTAGTCCTCCTCCTGCAGCACCTCCTCGACCACGAGGGCGAGGCCGGCGCCCCGGTCGAACTCCGTGCAGAGGTCGGCGACGTCGGCGCAGACGCTCGCCTCCAGGCCGGCCTCGCGCAGGATCGCGGCGGCGATCTCCGCGTCCCGGCCGTAGGGGGCGAGGACGAGGGCGCGCTCTGGCGCGGTGTCGCCGCCCGTCACGGCCTAGTCTCAGGCATGAGTCCAGCCGACGAACCCATGAACACGGGGAAGCCGCCCAGAATGCCCTGGATCTGCGTCAGAGGCTCGCCGACGACGACGCCGCGTTCGTCGATGGTGTACTCGCGGATGGTCCGCTCGTGCTGACCCGCGCGCTTCTTCACGACCGAGATCGCCCTCCGCACGTGCCCAAGCGCCTCGAAGTACCGGAGCAGGAGCACCGTGTCCGCCAGGTAGGTGACATCCACGGGCGAGCGCATGTCGCCGACCAGGCCGTGCTGGGCGACGGTGAGGAAGGTGGTGGCCCCCTGGCGGTTCAGGAACTGCAGCAGCTCGTGCATGTGCAGCAGCAGGGAGTGCTCACCGGGCATCGCCGCCTGGTAGCCGTTGAGGCTGTCGAGGACGACGGTCTGCGCGCCGGACCGCGCCACGCACGCCCGCACGCGCGACGTGAATTCGCCCGGCGACAGTTCGGCCGCGTCCACCTGTTCGAGGATCAGGTCGCCGCTCGCCCGCAGGGCGGGGATGTCGATGCCGAAGGCGCGGGCGCGCTCGGCGAACAGCCCGACCTCCTCGTCGAAGACGAAGAGGGCCGCCCGTTCCCCGCGCGCGATGGCCGAGATGGCGAAGGTGAGGGTGAGCAGCGACTTGCCGGTCCCCGCGGGCCCCAGGACGAGACAGCTCGTGCCCCGCTCGACCCCGCCCCGGAGAAGGGCGTCCAGCCCCGCCACGCCGCTGGGCAGGGGGGTGCGGTCGAAGTCGGTCCTGTGCTCGGAGGACACGAGGCGGGGGAACACGTCCAGGCCTCCGGTGCGGATCGTGAAGTCGTGGTAGCCGCCGCGGAACTTGCGGCCGCGGTACTTGGTGACCCGCACGCGCCGGCGCTCGGCGCCGTACTCGGGGGCCAGCTCCTCCAGCCGCACGACGCCGTGGGCGACGCTGTGCACCGTCTTGTCCGTGACCTCGGCGGTGAGGTCGTCGAGCAGCACCACGGTCGCGTTGTGCTTAGCGAAGTAGTGCTTCAGGGCGAGAACCTGGCGGCGATAGCGCAGCGACCCCTGCGCCAGCAGCCGGATTTCCGACAGGCTGTCGATGACCACCCGGCTCGGCTGTACGCGCTCGATGGCCTCCAGGATCAACCGCGTCGTCTCGCCGAGCTCCAGGTCGGAGGAGTACAGCAGGCTCTGCTGCTGGCGCTCGTCCAGCAGACTCTCGGGGGGAGACAGCTCGAAGACCACCACACCTTGCAGGTCCCATCCATGCGAGGCGGCGGTGTCGCGCAACTCTTCTTCGGTCTCGGAGAGGGTGACGTAGAGCGTCTTCTCGCCCGCGGCCGCGCCGGCCAGCAGGAAGCTGAGCGCCGCCGTCGTCTTGCCGGTTCCGGGGCTCCCCTCGAAGAGGAACACTCGCCGCCGCTTGAGGCCTCCGCCCAGGATGTCGTCGAGGCCTGACACCCCCGTCGACGCGTCGCCTTCGCGCGCGCCCGCAGGATTTACGCGCATCTGTCCTCGTACGCTCTAAAGCCCGCACCTGGGCCCCCACGAGCGCGAAATGCACGACGGCGGTCCGCGGTTCCCAGGGGCTCGCGAATTCAGGTGACGCGGCGTGTCCGCGGGTCGCGCACCGCCACGATCAGGATCACGAACGCGGCGGCGAGGAAGCCCAGGGAGGAGAGGAAGACGACGTCGTAGCCGAACGCCTCGGCGACCAGCCCGCCCGCCAGGGGCCCGGCGGTGGCGGTGATGCTCTCGGCCGTGGCCGACACCGCGATGCGCATCGGCAGGTCGTCGCGGTCGCCGAACTCGAGGATCATGGTGTTGGCGGCCATCATGTAGCCGCTGAGCGACGCGCCCAGGACGGCGAACGCCACGAAGATCCAGACGGGTTCGTGCAGGTTGAGCAGCATCAGGGTCGCGCCGACCCAGCCGGCGATGGCGACGATCAGCACCAGCCGGAAGCCCGTCTTGTCGCCCAGATAGCCCCAGATCAGGTTCGAGGCGGTGTCGGCGCCCAGGAAGGCGAAGGAGAGCAGGCCCAGGGTCGCGCCGTCGGCTCCGATCACCTTGCCCACGTGCAGGATGTAGAACGGGGTGGCGATCCGCGCGGAGGTCGCGAGCATCTGCACCAGCAGGAAGAAGCCGTAGGCGCGGTCCTGGGAGATGAGGGCGGGGAACTCCCGCAGGCGGTCGCGGAACCTCGCCTCGGCGCGCACCGTCGGCGGCTCGGGCTCGCGAAGCAGGATCTGCAGCGCCCAGAGGCCGGCGCTGGTCAGCAGGAAGGCGAAGATGAAGGTCGTGCCGTAGCCGTTCCCGAACAGGTTCGGCTCGACGAAGTAGCGGCCGGCCACCCAGGCCAGCAGCGCGGCGATGGCCCCGCCCGTGGCGTTGCGCCAGGCCTGCAGGCGCCCCCGCCGGCTGATCGGGATGACCTTGGACATCAGGAGGCTGAAGACGACCCGCTGGGCCCCCATGAAGATGCCGAACATGAGGATGAAGAAGAGCAGCGCCCAGACCAGCGGCTGGCCCGAGAGGAAGAAGCCGGCGACGCCCATGCCGAGCACGGCGAGACGCCCCAGGCTGCCCATCAGGACCGCCGCGGGCATGACCTTGGTGCGGTGCTCGATCTTGGTGGCGCCGAAGATGGGCGAGATGATCCCGCCCAGCTGCTGCAGGGCGAGGCCCAGGCCGACGATGGTGTTCGAACCGGAGACGGCGAAGAGGTAGGTCGGCAGGAAGGTGGGCGCGTTGACCAGCCGGAAGCCGGTCATTCCCAGCATGCCGTGCAGGTAGTTGCCGAGATAGTTCCGGCGCAGGTTGTCCCAGACGAACTTCTCGTACGCCGCCTCGCGCGCCGCCAGGTCGTCGCCTCCGGCCTGGGCGGCGATCAGCGCCTTGTCGTCGCTGTCCTCGAGCTTGGCGTCCAAGTTACTCCGGCCGCGCGGACTTGTCGCCCGCTCCGGCCCCTCCCCACAGTGGCGGATGTTTCGAAGGTCCGGTCCGGTGATGGACGGTCCAGGCCTGATGCTAGAGCGCGCCGTACGCCCCTGGGAAGCGCTTTCGCGGGCGAGGGTGGTTCGCGCGCGGGGGGAGTCCGGTTTCCTGGATTTGGCGCCAAGCCGATAGTTCCGCCGCGGTGTCGGGGCTGGGGGCCGGGGCCGGCGCGGAACGTCCGCCGCCGGCCCCGCTGTCCGCGCGTCAGCCCACGCCCGCCTCGGCCTGGACCCGGCCGTAGCGGCGCCAGAGCAGCGAGAACGCCATCAGCACGCCGGCCAGGCCGATCAGGATCGGCGCTGCGTAGGTTGCGCCCGCCGCGATGATCGCCGCGCCGGCGAGGCACGCCACGCCGCAGCCCACGTCCCAGCCGCCTTCCGTCGCCACGTTGAAGGTGAGCGGGCACGGCGCGGCCTTGGCCAGGTTGTAGATCGGGGCCATGAGCGCCGGGATCCAGACCGCCTCGACCAGCGCGCCCAGGGCGTTCGCGGTCACGGCCAGCCAGGGCGTTCCCACGCTGCCGGCGCGCAGCGCCAGGACGGCGAGGGCGACCACGAGGGCGATGGCGATCGCCGACCGGCCGCGCCCTGCGTCGATGTGCCGCCCGATCCACAGGCTGAACGCCGCGCCCACCAGCGCGGCCAGGGCCATGGCGCCGCCGTAGGCCGTGAAGCTCTCGCCGAGGGACGCGAACAGGGCGATCTGCCAGACGTAGTGGTAGCCGCCGGCGAACACGCCGTCGCAGGCCATCAGCAGCATGCCCGGCCACGCCGCCTTCAGGCCGCCCGGCGACTCGGGCGGGATGGCGACCTCGGGCGCGCCGATCAGGGGCGCGGCGGCCGCCACCTGGATCGCGGCGGCCAGCAGGAAGGCGAACCAGGGGCCGCCGAACGCCAGAGCGTAGGCGCCGACGAGGGGGGCGACGATGCTGACGACGGCGGTCAGCGCCTGGCGCACGCCCACCTGGCCGCCGCGATGCTCGTCGTCGCCCACGCTGGCGAAATAGGCGTGGTAGCAGGTCCAGTAGAGGACGCTCCCGACCGGTCCGATCAGCACGACCGCCAGGAAGACGGCGTCCGGGCCCTTCACCAGCGGCAGCAGCGGGAAGACCGCGGCCTCCAGAACCGTGCCCGTGATCAGCGTGCGCCGCAGGCCGATGCGTCGCGCGAGGGGCAGCACCATGGGGCGCAGCAGGAAGCGGCCGCCGACCATGGCGGCCATGGCGCACAGCACCAGCGGCGGCGAGACGCCGGCGCGCAGCAGGAAGACCAGGATGAAGATGCCGCCGGCTCCGGCGGCCAGGGCGATGACGGTGGAATGCAGGTTGAGGCGATTGACCGCCTCATTGGAGAAGAAGCTCATGGCAGGGAACGCCTAGGCTGGTCTGCGTCAGGCAGACGATGTGCGCGTGCGGGCGCGATCCCGCGTGGGCGGGCGGCCCTTGGGCTCGACGGGGGCGCTCAGCCCCTCAGGCGTTCGAAGGCGGGACACATCGTGGGCGCAGAATGCACGCGGCCGCCGCCGTCGCGCAAGGCGGATCGCTGCGGCGTCGCCGTCCCGCGATGGATCAGATCCGCTTGTATTCCAGGCGCGAGCCGTCCTCGAGCTTGCCCCGCAGCGCGAGCCAGTTGCCCTGGGCGTCGTAGAAGTCGTCGATCTCGGCCTCGCCGCGGATCTGCCAGTGGCCCGGCTTCACCTGGGTGGCGGTGACCCGAAGCATCTTGCCCTCCTGCTGGTTGAACAGGGGCCGGCCGAAGTTGGCCTGGTTCCAGTGGCTGAGCGGCGCGGCGTTCGCCGGCCCGCGCACGGCGCCCGCCGGGCCGTTGATCTGCACATAGCCGCCCATGGCGCGGCCCGAGGCCTTGGTGATCTTGCCGTTGCCGTCCGTGGTGCAGTCGATGCTGGACCACTTGCCGTCGACCCAGCGCTCCACGGCCTGGTGCTTGTACTTGTAGACCGGCACGGGCCCGACCTTCACCGTCATGGAGACGTTGGTCGTGGCGGTCCGGGCGTTGTCGTCGCCCGAGAAGACGATCACGTGCTCGCCCACGCGCGTCCCGTTCCGGAAGACCTGGAAGGCGAGCCGCGGCGGGGGCGCCGCCAGCGCCGTGCCGGGGGCCATCGCGAGCCAGGCGCCGCCCAGGATCAGTTCACGTCGCGCGATCAGCAGCCGATCGGACATTCCAGCAACCTCTACCTTCACCCGCTCACGGTAAATCTAGTGGCATCTACGCACCGATCCAGTGCTCCGGACGCGGCTTATAGCTGCGCCGTGGCCATTGGGGCAGGGGGTTCGTCTCAGGACGCGCGGCGCCGTCGCCCAGTTCGAAGGTCAGGCGGCGGCCTGCAGCGAATCGGAGGGACGCACATCCACCTGGACGGTGAGGTGCGCCGAGCCCGGGTCGCCGTAGATGGCGCCGGCGATCGGGGCCGCCTCGGCCGGGGTGCGCGCAACCGCCACCGGGATCAGGTCCTGGCTCTCGGCGAGCGCATTGGTGGGATCGAATTCCGTCCAGCCCAGGTCGGGCAGGAAGACCTCGCACCAGGCGTGCGTCGCCCCCGAGCCCCGGACGGCGCCCGCGCCCGGGCAGTAGATGTAGCCGGTCACGAACCGGGCGGCGTAGCCCAGGCGCCGCAGCGCCTCGACCATCAGCCAGGCGAAATCGCGGCAGGTGCCGGCCGCCAGCCTTACCGTCTGGCCGGGGTCCTGGGCCGCGCCGAGGTCCCGGGCCTGGTACTCGAAGTTGTCGTGGATCGTCTGGTTCAGCCGCAGCAGGAAGTCGAGCGCGGGCTCGTGGGGGTTGGCGACCTGGTCGCGCAGCCACTTCAGCAGGTCGCCCTCGGAATCGTCGGTCGCCGGTTCGATGAAGGGCGACAGGACGGCGCGGTCCGACGGCGCGTAGACGATGGGGGTCGCGGTCTGCGGATCCTCGACCCGCAGGTCCGAGAGCAGCGCCGGGAACCGTTCGATGAGGAGTTCGCTGACGATGGAGAGGTCGCGCGCCTCTCCCCGGGGGGTGAAGTTGCACACCGAGTTGCCGAGCGCATCGTAGACCCAGCGCATCTCGCCCGGCGGCGAGACCGTGAGCACCGCGTCGACGACGCGGATGGCGTGGCTGTCGCGCGGCCGCAGCAGCATGCGGTGCTGCGCGAAGGACACCGGGCGCTCGTAAGCGTAGCGGGTCTCGTGTCGTATCCGGAGCCTGGCCATCGTGCGGGAATGAGCGGCGCGAGTGGGGGTTCCGCGGGCGGCGGTTGCGGCTTCGCCTTGGCCGTGTCATCCGGCGCCGATGACGTGCGATGTGATCGTGGTGGGCGGCGGCCACAACGGCCTGACCTGCGCGGCCTACCTGGCGGCAGGCGGGCTCAAGGTGAGCGTGCTCGAGCGGCGCGGCGTCCTGGGCGGCGCCGCGGTGACCGAGGAATTCCACCCGGGCTTCCGCAACTCGGTGGCGAGCTACACCGTCTCGCTGCTGAATCCGAAGGTGATCCGGGAGCTGGAGCTGCATCGCCACGGCCTCAGGGTCGTCGAGCGGCGCATGGCCAACTTCCTGCCCCTGGACGGCGACCATTTTTTCGTGGGCGAGGGCGTCACGCTGTCGGAGACGGCGCGCTTCTCGGCCCGCGACGCCGAGCGGCTGCCGGCCTACTGGGACCGCCTGGACCGGATCGCCGACGTGCTCCGCGAACTGGTGATCGAGACGCCGCCGAACCTCGTCGAGGGCGGGCTCGCGCAGGCCCTCCCCGAGCTGCTGAAGAGCGCGGTGCTGGGGCGGCGCCTCTCGAAGCTGGACCTGACCGCCAAGCGCGACCTGCTGGCCCTGTTCTCGCAGTCGGCGGGCGACTGGCTGGACGGCTGGTTCGAGAGCGCGCCGATCAAGGCGGCCTACGGCTTCGACGGCGTGGTCGGCAACTACGCGAGCCCCTACACGCCGGGCACGGCCTATGTGCTGCTGCACCACGTCTTCGGCGAGGTGAACGGGAAGAAGGGCGCCTGGGGTCACGCCATCGGCGGCATGGGCGCCATCACCCAGGCCATGGCCGCCTGCTGCCGCGAGCGCGGCGTCGAGCTGCGCACGGACGTGGCCGTCGCCGAGATCCTCACCGAAGCAGGCCGGGCGAGCGGGGTGGTCACGTCGTCGGGCGAGATCCTCAAGGCCCGCGCCGTCGTTTCGAACCTGCACCCGCAGCTGACCCTCGGCCGGCTGCTCGACCCGGAAGTCCTGCCCGCGGACTTCCGGGAGCGGGTCGCGCGCTACCGGTCGGGCTCCGGGACCTTCCGCATGAACGTGGCGCTTTCCGAGCTGCCCCGCTTCTCGGTCGCGCCCGAGCCGGGCGACCACATGACGGGCGGCATCATCATCGCGCCCAGCCTGGCCTACATGGACCGCGCGTTCGTGGACGCCCGCGAGCACGGGTGGTCGAAGGCACCCATCGTCGAGATGCTGATCCCCTCCACCCTGGACGACACGCTCGCGCCGGCCGGCCGGCATGTGGCCAGCCTCTTCTGCCAGCATGTGGCGCCGGACCTGCCCGGCGGACGGTCCTGGGACGACCATCGCGACGAGGTCGCGGACCTGATGATCGCCACCGTCGAGCGGCATGCGCCCGGCTTCGCGGCGTCGGTGATCGGGCGCCAGGTGCTCTCGCCGCTGGATCTCGAGCGCACCTTCGGCCTCGTGGCCGGCGACATCATGCACGGCAAGCTCAGCCTGGATCAGCTGTTCTCCGCGCGGCCCGTGCTGGGGGCCGGCGACTACCGCACGCCGGTGCGCGGCCTCTACCAGTGCGGATCGGGGACGCACCCGGGCGGGGGCGTCACGGGCGCGCCGGGACGCAACGCCGCCCGCGAGATCCTCAGGGACGCCCGCCGCCGTCGGTTCTGACGCCCTGGACTTCCGAGACCAGGGCGGCGGGACAGCCCAGCGTCCACGTCACGCCGGTTGGGGCGAAGTCCAGCGAGACCTTTCCGGCCAAGGCCCGCTCGATCATCACGCCGGCGACCCGGGCGCCGAAGCCACGGCGGCCGGGCGGGCGGACGGGCGGTCCGCCGCTCTCGATCCAGGCCATCGAGAACCACGGCTGCCCGTCGACCTGGGCGAGCCGCCAGGAGATGGCCACGCGCCCGACGTCGTTGCTGAGCGCGCCGTACTTCGCCGCGTTGGTGGCCAGCTCATGCAGCGCCATGCCGAGGGACTGCGCGGCCGCAGGCGGCAGGTCGATGTCAGGTCCGTCGAGCAGGATGCGCTGGCCGACGAGGTCGCTGAAGTGCAGCAGCTGGCTGCGGATGAGGGCGGAGAGGCTGGCGCCGTTCCATTCCGTCTGCACGAGCAGGTCCTGGCTCGCCGCGAGCGCCTGGATGCGGTCGCTGAAGCGGCTGAGGAAGTCCACGGGACCCGCCGCCGCCGTCTGCTTGGCCACCGCGTCGACCAGCGTCAGCATGTTCTTGGCGCGATGGTTCAGCTCGCGCATCAGGTACTGGATCTTCTCCTCGTAGGCCTGCCGCTCGGACAGGTCGTAGAAGTGGCACACGACGCCGGGACGGCCGTCCGGCATGGTGACGCGCTCCAGCTTCCAGTCGTAAGCCTCGGTGGCGTCGAGATCGGCGCGCCGCTCCACGGTGCTCGGAGAATGGTACGGCTCGCCGGTCTCCAGCGTGCGCCGGAAGTGCGCGATCGCTTCGCTGGCGAAGGGTTCCTGCCAGATCAGGCGCAGGACATCGGCGAAGTCGCGACCGATCAGCGGCCGGACGTTCTCGAACACTTTCTGGGCGCCCTTGCCGACCTGGGCGAGGCGGAAGTCGGCGTCCACCGCGTAGATGCCGAAGGGAGAGCTCTCCACGAGCCGGCGGAAGGTGTCGTGCGACGCCTGGAGCCGCTGCTCGGCCTCTTTCCGGTCGCTGATGTCGATCACCGAGCCGACGAACCCGGCGAACGCGCCGTCCAGCGCCCAGCGAGGCTTCGCGGAGTCGATCGCCCAGCGGTAGACGCCGTCCTTTCGCCGCAGGCGATAGTCGAGCTGGAAGGCCTCGCCGCGGGCCGACGCCTCCATGAAGATCCGCTCGGCTTCGGATGCGTCGTCCGGATGCACGGCGTTCAGCCAGCCGAACCCGAGCGCCTCCTCCGGCGTCTGCCCGGTGAACTCGTACCACGACGAGCTGAGGAAGGTGCACGCGCCGTCCGCTTCCGTGACCCAGACCATCATGGGCGAACTGTCGGACAGCGCCCGAAAGCGTGCGTCGCTCTCCATCAGCGCCCGCTCGGCCACCATGCGGTCGCTGACTTCTTCGCAGACGACCCCGATGCCGATCACGTCGCCGCCGGGCGTACGGACGGGGTAGAAGTGTTCCCGCCACTCGCGCTGTTGGCCCGGCCGCGCGGGGGTTTCGCCCCGGATCGGCACATCCCGCAGCGGCGCGCCGGACTCCAGCACATGGCGCAGCGCGGGCTCGGCGGTCGCACGCAGGTCGGGCAGCAGATCCCAGGCCCTGCGCCCCAGGTGCTCGGCCACGGAGAAGCCGTTCATCTCTGCGAGGGCGCCGTTGAGACGGACGAAGCGCAGCTCGGTGTCCAGCAGTCCGAGGCCAAGCGGCGCCTGCGCGTACAGCGCCTCGAGTTCGGCGAAGTGCTGGGCCGCCGCGTCGCCCGTGGGTTGCTCGCCGGGGTCGGTCCCCGTCAGGTCCACGTTGACGCCGCGAATGACGCGGACCCGGCCCTGGCCGTCACGCTCGATCAGCCCGCGGTCGAGGATCCGGCGTATGGCGCCGTCGGGGCGGACGATGCGGAATTCGTGGCTGTAGCTGTCCGCCCCGGAGCCGAGATACGCCGCCGTCTGCGCCTCGATCCGCGGCCGATCCTGCGGGTGCAACAGGCTCGAGAAGCCCCGTTCGCCCCTCGGGGTCTGCGTCAGGCCATAGATGTGCAGAAGGCTCGCCGACCAGACCAGGCGATCCTCCGCGACGTGCCATTCGTAGAAGCCAAGGCCGGCGGTTGATTGGACCGCCGCGTCGTTCAGGACAATCAGTGGAGGCGCTCCGTTGGCCCGCCGTGAGCCTTTCGCCGCCTGGCGCGGCGGCGAACTCATTCAACCCGAATGCAGACCTTACCGATACCACCGGTTGTCCCCGCGCGACCAGAAACACGTTCGTGAGCAACCGAGGGGCGCCCGAGACCAGCGATTTCGACAACTCCGGTTCGTCCCGGCGAACGCCAGGCCCAGCTCCACGCCCGAGGTCCTGATGGGAGGGCTCCGAGCTTCCTAGAGCACGTAGCGCGCGCGCCAGTGGGCGGCGACGAAGGCGCGAAGGTCGCGATAGGCCACGATCTCCATGTCGCGCAGCGCTTCCACCTTCTCGGCGAGGCCGCCGGCGTCGAAGCGGGCCCGGGCCTGCAGCACGGCGGCCGAGTACCAGGCGTAGCGGCCCGCATCGTCGGTGAGGAGCAGGCTGTCGTTGAGGAGCCGGAGGCCCATGGCGACGGCCGCGCCGCTGGCCGCAAGGCCCAGCAGGGCCTTCACGGCCGTCGAGGACGCCGTCACGCCGAACAGCATCAGGCCCCCCGCGAGCGCGGCCGCCACCACGGCGGCGGCGGGAAGGATGTCGCTGCCGATGCGCACGGCTTCGGAGCTTCTGCGCGGCCCGCGGAGCGACGCGCCGAGCTTGCCGTCGGTGTAGGCGAGCTGGATGCCGAACCGGTTGCGCCGCAGGATGTCGAGAAGGAGCTCGAGGCCGGGCGAGGGTTCGGGAATGACCGAGGCGGTGCGCCATTCGGGCAGGACCCAGGCCTCCTCCGGCCGGGGGTCCCCGGCCAGCCGGCCGAGCTGCGCCGGCATCACCTCGGGACTGGGCAGGGCGTCGAGGGCGCGGGCGCGCGCCACCTTCCACTCGGCGAAGGCCTGGTCGTCGACCATCGCCCGGGCCACCAGGTCCAGGTTGTTGACCAGCGTCTGGAAGTAGAGGGCGCGGGCCTGTTCGGTCCAGAAGCGGTGGGCGAGCCACCGGGAGCGCGAGTGCGCTCCCAGCCAGTGGAACAGCGCCAGCCCGATGCCGCCGACGGCGAGCGCCAGGGCGGCGCCGCCGGCCACGGGCTGCAGCGCGGGCGGGGCGAGGGGCGAGAAGGCGCCCACGACCAGGCCGCTGACCGACGCGGCGACCGAGATCGCGCCGAGCCGGCGGTCGGCCCGGCCGTGCCGGTTCGCAGGCGCCTCGTGCTTGCCGAACAGGGCGCGAAGCTCGGGCCAGTCCAGCACGCGCAGCGCCGCGGGGTGCTTCGCGCCCAGCGCCATCCGGGCCGGCTTGGTGAAGAGGATGTCGTCGTTCGCCCAGCCCGCTTCGGGGTCCTCGAACTCACCGGGCGCGCGGGCGTCGACCTCTGGCGGGGCGGTGTTCATGGGCGGGCTCCGCAGTCCCCCACGGACCGCTTCGCCGCAGTATAAGCACAAGCGGAGCCGGCCTTGCGACGGTTCGTCGGGCGCCCGGACGGCAAAGCAGTCCGCCTATGCGCCCTGCGCCTCCAGGACGGCTTCTTCCACCTGGCCGAGCCGATCCTTCCCGAAGAACATCTCGTCCCCGACGAAGAAGGTGGGAATGCCGAAGACTCCGCGGGCGACGGCGGCTTCCGTGTTGGCGACGAGTTCCGCCTTGACCTCCGGATCCTGCGTGGCCGCCAGGATGGCCGCGCCGTCGAGGCCGGCGCCGTCGAGCGTGACCTTGATCACCTCGGGGTCGTCCATCTTCAGCCCGCGCTCCCACATGGCCGCGAGCACCGTCTCCAGGTAGGCCTCGCCCACGCCCATGCGCCGGGCGGCGACCAGGCCGCGCATGATGGTCAGGGTGTTGACCGGGAAGTGCGGATTCATCCGGAACGCGGTCAGCCCGTGCTTCTTCACGTACCGCTGCGTCTCCAGGTTCTCGTAGGCCATCTTCCCCTTCACCGGCCCGAAGGCCTCCATGGGCGAGCGGTTGTTGGTGGCCTTGAAGATGCCGCCCAGCAGGCAGGGGATGACGTTGAGCGTGGCGCCGGTCCGCGCCGCGATCTGCGGCAGCACCTTCCACGAGAGGTAGCCGTTGGGGCTGCCGAAATCGAAGATGAAGTCGATCTGAGCCATCACCAGCTCTCCTTCCAGGGTCTGACGTCGAGTTCGTGGGTCCAGGCCGAGCGGCCCTGCCGGTGCACGGCCACATAGCTCTGCGCGATCTCCTCGGGGCGCAGGATCGCATCCTCGGCGAGCAGTTCGTCGGCGTTCGGGCGGTTCTGGCGGATGAAGACGCCGTCGATGCCGCCGTCGACCACGATGTGGGCCACATGGATCCCTTGCGGGCCCAGCTCGCGGGCCATGCTCTGGGCCACCGCGCGCAGGCCGTGCTTGGCGGCGGCGAAGGCCGAGAAGCCCTCGCGCCCGCGCACGCTGGCTGTGGCGCCGGTGAAGAGGATGGTGCCGCGGCCGCGCGGGACCATGTGCTTCGCCGCCTCGCGCCCCGCCAGGAAGCCCGCGAAGCAGGCCATCTCCCAGACCTTGGTGAAGACCCGCGCCGTGGTCTCGCGGATGCCGAAGCGGACGTTCGCCCCGATGTTGAAGACCACCACCTCCAGCGGCCCGATCTCGCGCTCGATGCGCTCGAAGAGGGCGACCACCTCGTCCTCCTCGCGGGCGTCGACGCCGAACGCATGCGCCTCGCCCCCCGCGTCGCGGATTTCGCCGGCGATGCGCTCGAGCTCGGGGAGGTTGCGCGGGCGTCGGGTCATGCACACCGCGTAGCCCTCGGCCGCGAAGGCCTTCGAGATCGCCCCGCCAAGGCCGTCGCCGACCCCCACCACCAGGCACGCGCCTTTCGACATCGGACACTCCGTTCGAATTTCGAACGAACTTCGTCTTGAATCCGAACCCAGTCAATGGGAGACTTGCGCCATGCGCTGGGCCGAACTCGCCGGAGAGGACTGCTCGGTCGCCCGCACCGTGGCGGTGATCGGCGACCGATGGACCCTGATGATCCTGCGCGACTGCTTCCTGGGCGTGCGGCGGTTCGAGGACTTCGAGCGCCGCCTTGGCATCTCGCGCAGCATCATCGCCGACCGCCTGAAGACGCTGGTGGACGAGGGCGTGCTGCGGAAGGAGGCCTACCAGGACCGGCCGGTGCGCCACGAGTACCGGCTCACGGACAAGGGGCTCGGGCTCCACGCCGTGATGATGGCGATCGTCCGCTGGGGCGACGTCCACTACGCCGGCGATGCGGGACCGCCGATGATCCACCGGCACAAGACCTGCGGCTGCGACTTCCATCCGGTGCTGGCCTGTTCGGAATGCGGCGAGGCCGTCGGGCCGCGCGACGTCGAGGTCCGCGCGTCGCGCTGACGCGCGGCTGTTACGCAGGATCAAGCGTCTGAACCGGCGCGTCATGGCTCCCGGCCGCCCGAGGACCGACTGTTCCGGGCATGCGCAAAGCCACCCTTCTCCTCTTCGTCCTGGCGCTGGCGGCCGGCGCCGCCGACGCCGCCCGCACGGCGGAACCCTACAAGGTCCCGCGGACGCCCCACGGGCACCCCGACCTGCAGGGCGTGTGGACCAACACCTCGCTCACCTGGCTGGTGCGGCCGCCGATCTTCAAGGGGCTGGTCGCCACGCCGCAGGAGGAGGCGATGATGCTCGAGGGCTTCCGCAGGATGGCGGGAGACCTGCTGGCCGAGCATGTCGATCCGAACCTGCCGGCGCCGCCCGTCGTCAAGAACGCGCCGCAGGCCGACGTGCTGGAGATGGACCTGCGCCTGGCCCGCATCGACGGGCAGCCCCGCTCGTCGCTGATCGTCGAGCCGGCCGACGGCCGTCCGCCCCTGACGCCCGCGGGCAAGGCGGCCACCGAGGCCTGGGACAGGTCGAAGGGCTACGCCGATCCCGAGGCCCGCCCGAACGAGGAGCGATGCCTCACCTCGATCGGCCTGATCGAAGGGCCGCCCATGCTGAACGGCGGCTTCAACAGCCACTACCAGATCGTCCAGACGAAGGACCACGTGGCGATCTACGTCGAGATGAACCACGACGTGCGGATCATCCGCCTGACGGACCGCAGCCGGCCGCACCCGTCGGTCACGCCCTGGATGGGCGACTCGGTCGGCTGGTGGGAGGGCGACACGCTGGTGGTCGAGACGACCCACCTGAACCCGAAGGGCGCCTATGTCGGCGGCCTGACCGGCGGCTTCGCCTATTCGCCGCAGGCCAAGGTGGTCGAGCGGTTCACGCGCAAGGCCAGGGACATGTTCCTCTACGAGTTCACGGTCGAGGACCCGGTCACGTTCTCGAAGCCCTGGCGCGCCGAGCTGCCGTTCCGCCCGGCGGCCGGACCGATCTACGAGTACGCCTGCCACGAGGGGAACTACTCGCTGCCCAACATCCTGCGCGGCGCCCGCGTGCAGGAGGCCGAGGCCGCCAGCGCCGCCGCGAAGCCGGCCCCCTGATCGCCGCTCAGGGCCGCCAGCCGAGGGGGCGGGGGACGAGGCGGCTGGGCTGGGTGACGACGCGCCAGGCGTTCTCGGCCCACTCGCAGATCCAGCGGCGGGTGTCGCGCGGGTCGATCATCTCCTCCATCTGGAACCGGTTGAGCGGGCCCACCGGGCCGCGCACGCTCTCGATCCGGGCCTCGATCTCGGCGCGCAGGGCGGCGGGGTCGGCGGCCTCGGCGAGCTGGCGCTTGTAGGCCGCCTCGATTCCGCCCTCGGGCGGGATGCCGCCCACGTCCGCCGCCGGCCAGACCACGCGCGCCGACGCGGCGGCCTTGGGCGTGGCGTAGTTGTTGCCGGCGACGCCGAAGCTGCGGCGCATGATGACCGTGAAGATCGGCACGCTCACCTGGCTGAAGGCGATCATCCACTCGCCGCCCTTGCGGATGGTGGCGGCCATCTCGTGCTCGACGCCGACCGCGAAGCCCGGATTGTCGACCAGGTTCACGATCGGGAGGTGGAAGAGGTCGCAGAGGTCGGACAGGCGCTTGAGCTTGTCGCACCCGTCGGCGGTCAGCGCGCCGCCGTTCTCGTGGCGGCTGTCGGAGGCCATGATCCCCACGGGGATGCCGTTGAAGCGCGCGAGGCCGGTGATCTGGTCCGATCCCCAGAGCGGCCCGATCTCGAAGAAGCTGCCCTTGTCGGCCATCAGCCGGATGGCGCGGCGCATGTCGAAGGTGGTGGTCCGCTTGCGCGGGACGAGGGTGAAGAGCTCCTCCTCGCGCCGGTCGGCCGGGTCGTCGCAGGCGGTTCGCGGCGGGGCGTCCCAGACGCTGGGGGGCAGGTAGCTCAGGAACCGCTTCGTCTGGGCCACCGCCTCGGCCTCGGACTCGGCCAGGTTGTCGACCGCGCCGTTGCGGCAGTGGATGCGCCAGTCGCCCAGCTCCTCCTTGGTCACGTCGTAGCCCATGGCGTGGGCCACCACCGGCGGGCCGGCCACGAACAGCTGGGCGATGTCGCGCACCATCACCGAGAAGTGGCCCAGCACCGCCTTGGCCGCGCCGATGCCCACGACGCTCCCGAGGAGCACGTTGACGACCGGGACGCTCGAGAGCTGCTGGGCGTACATCTCCGAGCCGAGATGTCCCGGCAGGAACGAGCCGCCGCCGCCGGCCACCCGGGGCCGCCCGGCCTGGATCGCGCCCGAGCTCTCCTTGGCCGCGCTCTGCTCGCCGCCCTCCTGCTTGGGCACCATCGCGGCCACGCTGCCGCCGCCGGACGAGCCGTCCAGCAGGCGCACCGAGGGGCAGCGGAAGTCGAGGCTGAGTTGGTCGAGGTAGCGGCTCTTCTGCCCGATGGCGCCGTCGGCGTGGCCGCCGCGGGAGGTGAAGTCGTCGGCGCAGACGATGGTGCGCCGGCCGTCCACGTCGCCCCAGCCGCCCACGTGGTTCGCCGGCGTGAAGTCGGCGATGCCGCCGTCCGCGTCGTAGCTGGCGAAGCCTGCGAGGCTGCCCACCTCGCGGAAGCTGCCGCCGTCCAGCAGCAGGTCGATCCGCTCGCGGCAGGTCAGCTTCTGGCGGTTGCGCTGGCGGATCACGCCGGGGTCGCGCGTATCGGGGCCGAAGCGGTCGTGGGCGATCTGCTGCAGGGCCGCCACCTGGGCCATGACCGGCGCCCAGCTGTCCTCGCCGTAGGTGCGGGTCGCGCCGGCGTGCTGGCCGGCGGCCGGCCGGAGCGCCGCCACCACCTGGCCCGCCGCCACGGGCGAGCCGGCTTCCAGGGCGGCGAGGCGGGTGACCGTGCCGGCGCTGGGCGCGGTCACGGTGGTCTCCATCTTCATGGCGCTGACCACCATCAGCGCATCCCCGGCCGCGACGACCGCGCCCTCGGCGACCGAGACCTCGACCACGGCGCCGCTCATGGGGGCCTCGACGCCCTCCTCGCCCTCGTCGAGCGGGAAGGCGGGCGGCGCGGCGGCGGGCTCGGCGCGCCGCGCCGCGGGTCCGGACGGCTGGGCCATCAGGCCGGCGGCGTTCGACGCCTTCAGCCGCGTCATGGGCGAGGCCAGCTCAGGCTTCTCGGCGAGCAGGGTCGTGCGCGCGTCGCCGGCCGCCACCGAGGGCTCGTTCAGGATGGCCTGCAGCTGGCCCAGGTTCGTGGGCAGGCCCGCGATGTGGAACTCGGCCAGCGCGCGGCCGCAGCGCAGCACGGCCGAGGCCAGGGAGCCGTCCGAGGCGGACCGGGCGATCACCTTGGCGAACATGGGGTCGAACTGCGGCGGCGGAGTCAGGCCGGGGTAGCCGCAGCTGTCCACCCGCACGCCCGGCCCCGTCGGCTCCTTGTAGCCGTCCAGCGACCCGGCCCCGACGGCGGTCACCCGCGCCTGCACCGCGTAGCCGCGCGCGGGCGGCGGCTCGGACAGGCCGAGCTGGGCCAGGGTCGCCCCGGCGGCGATCCGGAACTGGGTCTCCACCAGGTCGACGCCGGTGACCTCTTCGGTGACCGTGTGCTCCACCTGGATGCGCGGGTTGCACTCGATGAAGAAGTGCTCGCCGGTCTCGGGGCTGACCAGAAACTCGACGGTCCCGGCGTTCACGTAGCCCCCGGCCTTGGCCAGCCGCAGGGCGTCGTCGAGGATGCGGCGGCGCAGGCCGGGCTCGAGGCCCGCCGCGGGCGCGATCTCCACGACCTTCTGGTTGCGGAGCTGGACCGAGCAGTCGCGCTCCCAGAGGTGGACGAGCCCGCCCTGGGCGTCGGCCAGCACCTGGACCTCGACGTGGCGCGGCCGCATGACCAGCTTCTCGAGGAAGACCGATCCGTCGCCGAACGCCGCCGCCGCCTCGCTCTGGCAGCGTGCGAAGGCCTCGGCCAGCTCGCCCGGCTGTTCCACGCGGCGCATGCCGCGGCCGCCGCCGCCGGCCGCCGCCTTCAGCATCACCGGATAGCCGATCGCGCCCGCCGCCTGCGCCGCCTCATCCGGCGAGGCGAGGGCGCCCGCGCTGCCCGCCACCGTGGGCACGCCCAGGGACGCCGCGAGGCCGCGCGCCTTCACCTTGTCGCCGAACAGCTCCAGCGCCGCCGGGGGCGGGCCGATGAAGGTGAGACCCTCGGCCAGGCAGCGGCGCGCGAACGCCGCGTTCTCCGAGAGGAAGCCGTAGCCGGGATGCACCGCGTCGCAGCCGGACGCCGTCGCCGCGGCGATCAGGGCCTCGATGTCCAGGTAGGGCGCGACCGCGTCGCCCCCGGGCCCGCCGATCGCCCGCGTCTCGGTGGCGACCTTGGTGTGCAGCCCCCGGGCGTCTGCCGCCGAGTGCACGCTGACGCTTTCGACGCCGAGCGCCGCCGCCGCCCGCGCGATCCGCACCGCGATCTCGCCCCGGTTGGCGATCAGAACACGCTTGAACACAGGCCCGCCTCCTCCGGCCGCTCTGCCGGCGGCCTCCGGGCCCCACTGTCGAACAGTTGTTCGAAGGCGCCAAGCGGGGGCGGCGCGCCGCGCCGCCCCTCGTGGCTCAGAACCGATAGCCCGCGGTCAGGGACACGGCCGTGAAGTCGTGGCCGAAGGCGCCGCTGAGGCCAAGCCGCAGCGTCTCGCCGATCTGGCGGACCGAAGCCTCGCGCGAGCCCACGCCATAGCTCAGCGACACCTCGTGGTACTTGTCGACGAAGAGGTCGTCGCCCAGCAGGTGGGTGTAGGTGTAGCTGGCGCGGACCGTGCCCTGCCGGCCCAGGACCCGGCCGAAGGGGACCTGGTAGGCGATCCCGTTGCGCAGCGCGGTGTTCTGGATCTTCGGGGTCTCGAAGTCGCCGGCCTCGATCTTCAGGCTCGAGGAATAGGTGATCGCGTTGCCCAGGATGAGGTGGCCGCGGCCCACCGGCGCCAGCTTGTAGCGGCTGGAGACGCCGACAAGGTAGAGGGCGCCCGAGGACACCTCGTTGTCGGAATAGAAGGCCGCCGCGCTCGCGGTCGGCTCGACCACCCAGCGCCCGTCGATCAGCGGGACCTCCACCGTGGTGCGCAGGCCGAGCGTGGCGGTGCGCCCGCCTTCGCCGCCGCGGTTGGAGCCGTAGTCGATGTAGCTCACCGGGATGCTGACCTTCAGCCGCATGCGGCTGCCTTCGCGCAGGCGGAAGCCGCGCTCGAAGAGGCCGTCCACGAACTGCGCGTCGGCGCCGCCGGCCGACAGGTGGCCGGCCCGGCCGCCCACCATCCAGCCCGAGGTGTCCGGCTCGCGCCCGCGGCCGCCGTCCTTGCCGCTGGTCTCGTCCAGCGCTTCGGACGGGCTGTCGAGGTCGAGGGAGCCGCGGGTCAGCTGGCCCTGGGCCGAGAAGGGATTGCCCACCAGCGGGTTGTTCGGGGTGTTCTGCGCCAGGTACCGCGCATAGGCCGCCGTGATCTTGCCGCGGTCGGCGTTCTCGTCGGCGAACTCGAGGAAGTCGCCCAGCGCATTGGCCCGGCTGTCGGCGCCGCTGCTGGTGAAGCTCAGGCCCAGGTCCGGCGCCGTGAAGCTCACGTCGGGGTTGTTCGCCGCCGACTCGGCCCGGACTTCGATGCCGACGATGTTCAGCACGGCGCTGGCCGCGCTGCAGGTCCCCGTGACGACGCCGCCGTCCCGCTGGCAGGAGCCCGAGTAGTTGATCCCGAAGGTCTCGAAGCTCGAGTTGCGGTTGGCGATCGCGTACGCCAGCAGCTGGCCCGGGTTCGCGACGCCGAAGGTGTGGGTCTTGCCGTCGACCGTTAGCGAGCCGGTCAGCGCGTCGCCGAGGTTCGGCAGCTCGCCCGCCCGCAGGACGAAGCCGTCGGGCTGGCCCAGCAGGCGCGCGACGACGATCGGGGCCTTGCCGCTGGCGAAGAAGTTGCGGTCCAGCTCGCGCCGCGA
>NZ_JAEUMN010000006.1 GCF_016793225.1 Phenylobacterium sp. | reverse complement strand
AGGGAACGGTGTCCGTCCAGACGGAGTATCGCGACTTCGATGTCCGCGGCCTTGCCCTGCGGGTGTCGCCCAGCGGGCGCAAGTCGTGGACCTATCGGTATCGAGATCGCATCACGGGCGCCCAGAGCCGTATCCACATCGGCCTCTTCGATCCCACGACCGACACGGAGCCCGACGACGAAGGGATCTGCGCCCTCACCTTGCACGGGGCCAGGGTCGCCGCCCGGAAACTCCGGGCCCAGATCGACGCCGGCCGAAATCCCGCCGTCGAACGGCGTCGTGTTCGAGAGACGGCCCGCTCCCAACCGATCAAGTCGATGAAGGACCTCGCCCAGGTCTACTTCGCCGCCTGCGAGTCCGGGACGCACCGAAGCGGCCGGGGCCGGAAGAAGGCGCCCAGCACCCTTGCTGCTGAACGGTGGCTCTGGGCCAAGCACCTGGAGCCCCGATTGGGATCCGACCTGGTAGAGCAGGTCACGCGCAGCCGAGTTCGCTTGCTCCTGCGCGAGATCTTCGAGGCGTCCGGTGGGCAAGCCAACCGGGCGCGCGCCCTCCTCTCGCAGATGTTCAACTTCGCGATCGGCGAGGAGCGGCTCGTCCTGAATCCCGTCACGCATGTGGCGCGGGTGTCCGAGGTTTCGGCGAGGACCCGAACACTGACCAACGACGAGATGAAGGCCTTCTGGGCCGCACTTCAGAATAGCGATGCGCTCGTCATCCGCGACAAGAAGGCCGGTGACAAGGTGCTGGTCAGCCGGTCCGTTCGCATCGCCATCGCGTTGGCCCTGTTCACCCTGCAGCGTCGTGGTGAGATCGCCGGGATGCACAGGGACGAGCTCGACCTTGAGCGGAAGACGTGGCTGATCCCTGCCGAACGCACGAAGGGCCGCTCTGAGCACCTCGTGCCGCTATCGGACCCGGCGGTGGTCCTGATCAGGGAGGCGCTGCAGCTGCAGGACGCGCGGCGCAAGGGCGCAAGCGGGTTCGTCTTCCCCTCGCCCCACACGAACGACGCCGCCATCGAAGCCGCCGCGCTCAGCCACGCCATGGCGGACCTCACCGCGGCGCTCGATCTCGACGACGTGCGGCTTCACGATCTGCGGCGGACCGGCGCGACGGGGATCGCGGCCCTGGGCGTGCCGCCCTACATCGTCTCCAAGGTGCTGGCGCATAAGGACGGCGGCGGAGGCGCCGCGATCACCGCCCGCCACTACAATCTCTATGCCTATGCCGCCGAGAAGCGGGATGCCCTGGACCGCTGGTCGCGACATCTGGAGGCGGTGCTCCAGATCGGACGTCCGCCGGACCCGCGTGCGGCCCGACCGGCAGCGCCGGAACGCCTGTGGACCGACCTGGTCGATGACCCTGAAGCGGGTTACGCCGCCGCCGGGACGGAGCGGCTCTGGACCGATCTCGTCGAAGCCTGAGCCGCCACCGGGTGCTCGCGACGAGCGCTACGCGTGGTCGCGTCTCCGCAACCCGCCGCAGACCCATGGTCGAAGCGGCGAACCCTACTGCACGCTAGCGTTAGAGGGCGCACCGAAGCGCAAGGCGAGGTGGTCGGCGAGGTCCGCGACCTCACGGTACAATTCGGCTCGGCCTGCTTCGTCGGCGGTCTCGGCCAGAGCGATCAAGGCCAGGCAGCGATCCACGATGGCGCGAGCTCGGGGACTGCCGCGAGTGCGGACTCGAAGCTCGAGCAGGTATGCCAGATTTGCATCCATCGATCCCGCTTCCCCCGGGGTTGAGCGCACAGGCTCGGCTCCACAGTCCGTGGTGTGGTGAACGCTGCCAGACCCCCGTCTCGCAGCGCGGATTGCCCCCTAAACCTCTACCGCTGTTCTTATATCGCCGTTACAGCAAAGGGAGGCCGGTCGGACTAAACCAAGCGCTGCCTTGCGGCAACACCGGCGCAATGTCCCAGCCATCGCGGCCTATGCCATCGCGCACCCGCCCACATGACAGAATAGGGCCGGCCAACGGCCCGGCAGCCAAGCCATCCGCGCGGTGAAGTGACCTACGCCGAGGCGCAAAGGCACGCGAGCGTCGCTATCGGCGCGCCGCCGGGTTCGCTGCCGGCTGAGGGGCGAAGCGCGCCACCAGGTCGTACGCCTCCCCCGGAAACGTCAGACGCACGTGCGTAATCCGATCATCCCCCCGCCAGGTCTGGCGTTCCAGCACCAGACAGGCGGCCTGGGCCTCGATTCCGAGGAGGATGGAGGTCGCCCTGGGGACATTCGCGGCGCTGATGCGGTGTTCCGCTTCGGTCCACGGCACATGGCTGAGCAACCAGCTGCCAGGGGCGACCCGCATAAAGTCGACGTCCGCCGCCTCAGGCACCGCCGCCAGGTTGATGAGCCTTTCCTCCAAGGCGAACGGCCGACCGCTCGCGCGGTGCAGGCAACGCAGCGCGAGCACCTCTACCGGCAGATCAAGCCCGAGTTCCTCGATCTCGCGGCGTCCTGCGAGGCGGACCTTCCGCGACTGCAGTTCGTAGCCATACGGCTCGCCGCGGGCGGTCACCTCGGCGGGGATGTCGGGAATGTCGAGCACCACGGAGTGGATGCGAGGGCGCGAAACAAACGAGCCCGCTTTGCGTCGCCGGATGATCAGCCCGGACTCCGCCAGCGGAGCCAGCGCCTTGTTCACCGTCATGCGCGAGCAGCCGTACTCGGCCATCAGTTCGTGCTCGTAAGGGATCCGGTGGCCGGGCGGCCAGGCGCCCGACAGGATGCGCTCGGAGATGTCCGAGCGGATCCGTTTGTGCAGGGTCGCGTCCTTGAGGTCGGTCATGCGGTCAGGCGATCCAGGGCGGCGCGATAGCGGGCGACGATTCGGTCACGATGCCGATGCCGGCCATTTTCGACCACACGCACGCCGGCGCGCCAGACCTCCTTCAGGGCCTTTGCGCCTTCCACGAACACGAAACTGTCGAGCAGGGCATCGCCGGCCTCGCCCGGCCGCGCCTGATGGTCGGCTTCGAGCACCAGGATATCGGCCGAAGCGCCTACGGCCAGCGACGCACGCGTCCCGAGCGCCTGGCCGCCGCCGCCAAGGGCGCCGCGATAGAGCGCCCCACCCGTCGAGACCCCAGGCGCAGGGGCCAGCACGTTGCGCGCGCGCCGGTGCAGGCGCTGGCCATACTCCAGCAGGCGCAGCTCCTCGGCCGCGTCGATACGCACGTTGGAATCCGATCCGACACCGAACACACCGCCGGCTTCCAGGTACGCCGCCGCCGGGAACAGGCCGTCGCCCAGGTTGGCCTCGGTGATCGGGCAGAGGCCCGCGACGGCGCCGCTGAGCGCAAGCCGCCGGCACTCCTCGGTCGTCATGTGGGTGGCATGCACCAGGCACCAGCGCGCATCGACAGGCAGGCGGTCCAGCAGCCACGCCACTGGGCGCGCGCCCGACCAGGCCACGCAGTCGTCGACCTCGCGCATCTGCTCGGCGATGTGAATGTGGATCGGGCCCGAGGTGAACCCCGCCACCGCCGCAAGCTCCGATTCCGTCACCGCCCGCAGGCTGTGCGGCGCGGCGCCCAGCACCGCGTCAGGGAGGCCCGACACTGCGGCGCGGCTGGCCTCAAGCAGCCGAAGGTAGGCATCCAGGTCGGTGACGAAGCGTCGCTGGCCGGCCTGCGGCGGCAGGCCACCCAGGCCGCCATGGGCATAGAAGACGGGCAGAAGGGTGAGGCCGATGCCGGTCTCGGCCGCGGCCGCGGCGATCCTGCAAGCCATCTCGCCGGGATCGGCATAGGGCGCGCCGTCGGGGCTGTGGTGCAGGTAGTGGAACTCTCCGACGCGGGTGAAGCCGGATTCGAGCATTTCGGCGAAGGCCAGGGCCGCCACCGCCTCGACGGCTTCCGGGTCCAGCCGGTCAACGAACCGGTACATGAGCTCACGCCAGGTCCAGAAGCTGTCATCCGCTGGACCGCGCACCTCGGTCAGGCCGGCCATGGCCCGCTGGAACGCATGGCTGTGCAGGTTCGGCAGGCCCGGCAACGCCACGCCGGCCCGGTGATCGCCGGCCTGGGCCGGGACGCCCTGCGCGACCGCCGCGATCCGTCCGTCGGCCAGGGTGAGGCGGACATCGGCGCCCCATCCTGCCGGAAGGAGAGCCTGCGCGCACCAGAGGAAGGTTTCGTTCATGACCCCCGCCGACGACCGAAAAACACCGAGAGCGGCCCTCTTATGTCTATACAAAACTTTTCAGCGCCGCTAGATTTTTCCTCGGGAGCGGCTGGAGGATGCCTTGCGTTGCGAACGGGTCTGGCGCCATGCGCGACTGGCCTTGCTCGACCCCTCACGATCGGGGCTGGGTGAGGTTTCAGACGGCGTCCTGGCGTGCGGCGATGGGCGTATCCGGTTCGCGGGCTCGGCGGCCGACGCCCCGAACTTCGAGGCCGCGGAGACCATCGACTGCGAGGGGCGCTGGATCACGCCCGGCCTGATCGATCCGCATACGCAC
>NZ_JAEUMN010000190.1 GCF_016793225.1 Phenylobacterium sp. | reverse complement strand
CTTGGCGGTGACGGACATGACCTTGCCCACAGGCGTCGCCTCCTGGTCCAACGGCGGCGCGGCGCGCGCAGCTCAGCGCCGCCCTCTCCCGGCCTCTCCCACGGCGCTGCCGCGCCTGGGAGAGGAGGGGCGGAACAATATCGGAACATCAGGGGAGTCCGCCTCAGGGCGCTGCCACCTGCCCCCAGGACATGAGTACACGACCTAGTCCAGCGGCGCCCGGCCCACGATCTTCAGGCCGTAGCCCGCGGAGCCGGGCAGGACCGTCTGGGAGCTGGTCAGCAGCAGCATGTCGCGGACGCCCAGGTCGAGGAGGATCTGCGCGCCGATGCCGTAGTCGCGCAGGATGTTGGACGAGTGGTCCGCCTGCGGCTGGCCGTAGCGTTCCGAGAGCCAGTGGGGATTGGAGTCGCGGATGAACACGCCGACCGCCGCTCCGTCGAAGTCGGCCATGGCCTTCAGCGCCTTCGGCACGTAGTCGCGCCGCGCCTCCACCGCGCCCAGCATGTCGGTGGCCAGGTCCACCCGGTGCATGCGGACAAGGGTGGGCTTGTCGGGGTCGATCCGGCCCTTGGTCAGGACCACGTGCTCGGTCTGGTCGATGGAGTTGCGGTAGATCACCATCCGGAAACGGCCGCCGTAGGCCGAGTTGAACGGCGTCTCCAGCACACGCTCGACCTGCCGCTCGGTGCGGCGGCGGTAGGCGATCAGGTCGGCGATGGTGCCGATCTTCAGCCCGTGCAGCTGGGCGAAGGCCACCAGGTCGGGCAGGCGCGCCATCGACCCGTCGTCCTTCATGATCTCGCAGATCACGCCCGCGGGGTTGAGGCCGGCCATGCGGCTGATGTCGACCGCCGCCTCGGTGTGGCCCGCCCGGACCAGCACGCCGCCGTCCTTGGCCACCAGGGGAAAGACGTGGCCCGGCGAGACGATGTCGTCGACGCCCTTGGTGGGATCCACCGCCACGGCGATGGTGTGCGCCCGGTCGTGCGCCGAGATGCCGGTCGTCACGCCCTCGCGCGCCTCGATCGAGACGGTGAAGGCCGTGCCATGGCCGCTCTGGTTGTCGGTGGCCATGGGCGGCAGGCGCAGCCGCCGCGCCCGCTCGGCGGTGATCGACAGGCAGATCAGGCCGCGCGCGTGCTTGGCCATGAAGTTGATCTGCTCGGGCGTGGCGAACTGCGCCGGGATGATCACGTCGCCCTCGTTCTCGCGATCCTCGGCGTCCACCAGGATGTACGGGCGCCCGTTGCGGGCGTCCTCGATGATGTCCTCGATGGGGCTGATCGCGCCGGAGACGGCGTCGGGGTCGGGGCCGGAGCCGACCAGATAGGGCTTCTTCATGCGCTGACCCCCAGGCCTTTCTCGGATTGCGCCACGCGCATCATCGCGAACTCCATCACCTGGTCGGCGACGGTGTCGAGCTGCCAGGCGTCCTTGTCGTCGCGGCAGGCTCCGTCCGCGTCGAACAGGTCGTTGGCCGAATTCAGCGTCGCGCCGAACGGCGTCGGCCAGCCCCGGAGGGCGTGGACGATGTTGCGCAGCGCCATGAGCGTCGTGCCGCCGGCCTGGAACCCCGCCGCCGTGATCACCGTGCCGACAGGCTTGCCGGTCAGATAGGGCTGAGGATCGCGGCCGGTCATCTCCAGGGTGTCCAGCGCGTTCTTGATCACGCCCGAGATCGAGCCGTGGTAGCCGGGGCTCGCCACGACCAGGCCGTCGGCCGCGCGCACGGCCTCGGCGAGTTCGGTCTGTTCCAGCGTGGGGTCGCTCGGGCGCGGGTCGAAGATGGGCAGCGCGCCCAGGAAGGTCCCGCCCAGCAGCCGCACCTCGGCGCCCAGGGCCTCGGCCCGGCGCAGCGTGCACAGCAGCGCCTTTTCGGTGGAGGATCCCGCGCGGATGGTGCCGCCGAGGCCGAGGATGACGGGTCTGCGGCTCACGCCTGCTCCAGTTCTTCGGCGAACACCTTCTTGAGTTCGCTCTTCATGATCTTGCCGTTGGCGTTGCGGGGCAAGGTCTCAGGCCAGAACGCCACCTTCACCGGGACCTTGAACGCGGCGAGCCGCGCGCGGACGAAGTCGCGCAGCTCGGCCTCGGTGGCCGCGCCCCCCGGCTTCAGGTGGACCACGGCGCCGGGCTCCTCGCCCAGCGTCTTGTGGGGGATGCCGACCAGGGCGGCGTCCATCACGTCCGGGTGGTCGTACAGGACGTTCTCGACCTCGACGCAATAGATGTTCTCGCCGCCGCGGATCAGCATGTCCTTCGCGCGGTCGATGATGAACAGGAAGCCCTCCTCGTCGATGCGCGCCAGGTCGCCGGTGCGCAGCCAGCCCTCCTGGAAGGTCTCGGCCGTGGCCTCGGGCTTGTTCCAGTAGCCCTTCACGACCTGGGGCCCCTTGACCCACAGCTCGCCCACGCTGCCGGCGGGCAGCACGGTCTTCCCGTCGGCCGGGTCGCGGATCTGCATCTCGCCCACGGGCGCGGCCGGGCCCGCGCTGTCGGGCCGGTTCAGGTAGTCCTGCCCCAGATGGCTGGTGAAGGTGGCGGTGGTCTCGGTCATGCCCCAGCCGTTGCCCGGCTGGCTGCCGGGGAACACCTCGGCGATCCGCCGCACCAGCTCCGGGGCGGAGGGGGCGCCACCGTAGCTGACGGTGAGCAGGGTGGAGAGGTCGTAGTTCGCCCGCGCCGGGTGCTCGATCAGCTGCCAGGCGATCGTCGGCACGCCGCCGGTGGACGAGACCTTCTCGTCCTGGATCAGCCGCATCGCCGGCTCGGCGTCCCAGCGGCGCATGAGGACGATCTTGCCCCCGGCGCTCATCGTCGGCCCCAGGGTCGCCGAGAGGCCGGTGGCGTGGAACATCGGCACGACCAGCAGCGTCACCCGCTGCGGCAGCCTGGTCGCGTCCATCTCGGGGAGCGGCTCGCCGGCGCGAAGGAAGTTGCGGGCCGCCGCGACGCCGCTCGCCCCCAGGTTCGACGTCATATTGCGGTGCGTGCCCAGCGCGCCCTTGGGCCGGCCGGTGGTGCCCGAGGTGTAGAGGATGGTGGCGTCGTCCTCCGGATCGAGCGGGACGTCGGGGACCGCCCGCTCGGGCAGCCGCCCCCAGTCGTTCACCGGGCCGATGACATCCTCCAGCCGCTCGGTCCGCGGCGTGGCCGGCGCGCCGGCGTGGCGGGTCACATAGACCTTCTCCAGCCCGGACAGGCCGGGCAGGACGTCGGCGATGCGGTCCAGCCGCTCATCGTCCACGAAGGCGATCTTCGTCCCGGAGTCGGCGAGGCCGTACTCCAGCTCGGGGCCGGTCCACCAGGCGTTCAGCGGGGTCACGATCGCGCCCGCGAGCACGCCGGCCCAGAAGCACACCGGCCACTCCGGCAGGTTGCGCATGATGACGGCGACACGGTCGCCCTTCTTCACGCCGTCGGCGATCAGCCGGTGGGCCAGCGCGATCGTCGCGCGGCCAAAGCTGTCGTAGGTGGCCCGGTCGTCCTCGTAGACCAGGAACTCGCGGTCCTTGAACCGCTGGCCGTTCAGGAACACGTCGCGCAAGGTCGGCGGGGCGTTCTTCCACGTCCGGGTGGGGACGCCGCGGATCACCCGCTCCTCGATCTCGAACGGGGCGCCCGGGGCGGTGAGGCGGGCGTGCGCCTCCGCGATCGACATCACGGGCCAGGGCTTCTCGGACACAGGGCTACCTCAACAGCGTCATACCGGAGCGGCCTGGGGCCGTCCGGGATGACAACTCTATCGTGCCCTTGGGGAAATCAAGCGGTCTCGGCCTCGCGCCGGCGCCCGGCGTAGTGCGCCTTGATCTCCTCCAGCTCCTTGGCGAAGCGCTTCTGGGCTTCGTCGCGCAGCTTGGGGATGTGGTAGCTGGGGAAGAGGTCGTTGTCGGGCTGGTAGTCCTTCAGCACCTGCTTGGCGAGCGTCACCTTGTGGACCTCGGTGGGGCCGTCGGCGATGCCCATCACCAGCGCCGAATTGACCATGTGCATGAAGGGCATCTCGTTCGAGACGCCCAGCGCGCCGTGCAGGTGGGCCGCCTTGGTCGCCACGTCGTGGTAGACCTTGGGCATCGCCACCTTGATGGCCGCGATGTCCTTGCGGACCTTGTTGTAGTCCTTGTGCTTGTCGATCAGCCAGGCGGTGCGCAGCACCAGCAGGCGGAAGCTCTCCACGGCGATCCAGGAGTCGGCGATCTGCTCCTGCACCATCTGCAGGTCCGAGAGGCGGCCGTCGCGCGTGGTGCGGCTGACGGCCCGGCGGCACATCAGGTCCAGCGCGTGGCGGCAGGCGCCCACCGTCCGCATGGCGTGGTGCACGCGGCCGCCGCCCAGGCGCACCTGGGCGATCACGAACGCCGCGCCGCGGTCGCCCAGCAGGGCGTCATAGGGCAGGCGCACGTTGTTGTAGCGGACATAGCTCTCGTTGCCGCCGCCGATGGTCCCGCCCGCACCCACGGCGACGTTGCGGATGATCTCCACGCCGGGGGTGTCGGTGGGCACGAGGAAGATCGAGGTGCGGCGGTAGGGATCCTTCGCGTCGGGATCGGTCACCGCGTAGAGCACCAGCACCTTGGAATGCTGGGCGTTGGTCGAGAACCACTTCTCGCCGTTGATGACCCACTCGTTCCCGTCCAGGACGGCGCGGGTGCGGAACGTCAGCGGGTCGGAGCCGCCGGTGGGCTCGCTCATGGAGAAGGCCGAGCGGATCTCGCCGTTCAGCAGCGGCCAGAGGTACTTCTCCTTCTGCGCCTCGGTGCCGTAGTGGGCGATGATCTCGGCGTTGCCCGAGTCCGGCGCCTGACAGCCGAAGATCAGCGGGGCCAGTCCGTTGCGCCCCAGCTTCTCGTTCATCAGCGCCAGCTTCAGCTGGCCGAAGCCCTGGCCGCCCAACTCGGGACCCAGGTGGCAGGCCCAGAGCCCGGCGTCCTTCACCTTCTGCTGCAGGGGCTTGATGAACTTCTCGCGGCCCTGCGACGACCACGCCGCCATGCCCAGGTGGCTGAGCGGCTCGACCTCCTCGCGCATGAGGTCCTCGATCCAGTCCAGCTTCTTCTGGAACTCGGGATCGGTCTCGAAATCCCACGCCATCGCGCGCCTCCCAGCCGCCTCCGGCTTCGCGCCGGCTTTCGTATATCGGGTACGCTAGGACGGTCTCGGCCGAGAATCAAACGCCGTTCGAATGCCCGTGCGCGCCGGCCCCGCCACGTGGCCGGCCCCTAGAGCGTCGAGGGCTGCAGGTTCTCCACCGCGAAGTCGGCCGCCTCCAGCATGTGCTCGACCAGGATCGAGCGGTGGCAGCCCCGGTGGTCCGCCTCGTAGCAGAGCAGCGCCGCCTTGCGGTCCCGGGCGATCTCGATCGCCTGGGCCAGCTGCAGCCGGGCGGCGGGCTCGGCCATGTGCGCCTCGTAGATCTCGCGCATCTCGGCGGTCCGCCCGCGGCGGGCGGCCATGCGGCCCTCCTTCGGCGTCCCCAGCTCGCGCAGGTGCACATAGGCGATCCCGGCGTCCTGCAGGCTGGCCGAGAGGAGCCCCTTGGAGAAGCCGGCGCGCCGGGAGGCGGCCACGGCGCGCACGTCGATGAGCACCTCGACCCCGGCGGACTTCAGGGTCTCGATCACCTTCGCCTGCGGGGCGCTCTCGTAGCCGATCGTGGCCAGCGGGATCCTAGTCATGCCCCTTCATATGGGCCTCGATCAGCGTCTCCGCAGCGTGGCCGGCGGCCGCAGCCGGACCCTCCGGTCCGAAGATCTGGTGCGACACCCAGGCGCCTTCGAGCAGCAGCAGCAGGCCGTCGGCCAGCTTCTTCGGCCGCCGCGCGCCCATGGCCTTGGTCATGGCGCGCAGCCGCTCGCGCAGCGCCGCCTTCTGCGCCACCGTCACCTGGCGGCCGGGGTGCGCGGCGTCGGGATGCTCCACCGCCGCGTTGCTGAGCGCGCACCCGCGGAAGTCCGGCGCCTCGACCTGCCCGGCCAGCGCCGCGAACACCGCGGCGAGCTGCGCCCGCGGATCGTCGGGAAACCGGGCCGCGGCGGCCTCGAAGCGCGCCCACAGCGCCTGGGCCTGCCCCTCCAGGAACGCGGCGATCAGCTGGTCCTTGGAGGCGAAGGCCCGGTAGAGCGTCGGCTTCGTCGCGCCCGCGCGGGCCGCGATCTCGTCCACGCCGACCGCGCGCGTGCCCTGTCGGTAGAAGAGCTCGCCCGCCACGGCGAGGATGCGGTCCGAGGCCTTCGGCGCGGGCAGGTCGGGCATGGGCGGCCTCGGGGCGGGGCGAGTGGATCGCGCGATGTCGCCAGACGGCGCGCCGCTTGCCAAGGCCGTTCGGGCGGCCGCCGCTTTTCTGCCCTCGGGGAAGCAAGCTAAGACCGCCCCATGAACGCGATCGTCGACTACCAGCCGACGCCGCGCCGCATCGCGCTCCCCGGGCGGGGCGGCGAGATGGCGGTGCTGGACTTCGGGCCCCGCGGCCGTCCCGTGGACGTGGTCTTCTCCCACGCCAACGGCTTCAACGGGCGCACCTACCGGACCATCCTCGCCCCGCTCGCCGGGGACGTCCGGATGCTGGCGCTGGACCTGCGCGGGCACGGCGCCTCGACCCTGCCGGCGGTGACCGAGGGCCGCCAGGGATGGCACGAGTTCCGCGACGACCTGCTGGCGCTGCTGGCCGCGGAGGCGGACGGGCCCGTGGTCCTGGCCGGGCACTCGATGGGCGGCACGACCAGCCTGCTGGCCGCCGCGGCCGAGCCGGAGCGCGTCCGGGCGCTGGCGCTGTTCGATCCCGTCATCTTCGACCAGGCGCGCGCCGCCCAGGACATGGTCGGCGACAACCCCCTGGCCAGCGGCGCCGACCGCCGCCGCGCCGTGTTCCCCGACAAGGCCGCCGCCATCGCCGCCTACACCAACAAGGGCGGCTTCCGCACGTGGCGGCCCGAACAGCTGGCGGACTACGTCGAGGCCGGGTTCGCGCCAACGGCCGACGGCCAGGTGACGCTCACCTGCGCCCCGGCATGGGAGGCGTCCAACTTCCGGATCCACAACTACGACGCCTGGGCCGCCTTCCGCGCGGTGCGCTGTCCCGTGCGGATCCTGCGGGCCGAGCACGGCTCCACCGCGCGCATCAACGACAACCTGGCCGATCTCGCGGCGATCGGGGCCAAGGTCGAGGTCGTCCCCGGCACGACCCATTTCCTGCCCATGGAGCGCCCGGATCTGGTGCGGCAGGTCCTGCGCGAGCTAGTGGGATAGCTCCGGCGTCCACCGGCTCTTCGCGGCCGCCAGTTCCTCGTCGCTCATCACGATCATCTTGCGGGTGTTGAGGTCGAAGGCCACCGAGATCGCCTCGGCGGTGGCCCAGGGCCGGCCGCTCCGGGGGTCCAGCACCCAGTGGAAGATGCGCTGGACGCGCGCGTCGCCGCCCTGGAAGCCGGAGTGCAGCGCCACCCGGTCGCCGGCCCGCGGCCAGGCGTGGTGGATCAGCCGGTACTCCAGCGCCGCGCCGCCGCGGCCGCTCTCGCGCGGGCCCGGCCGCTGGCCGAAGAACAGGTGCGGCATGGCCGGCGACAGGCGCTGCATGACGCCCTCGGTCCGCAGCCGCCCGAAGGGGTCGCAATCGTGGGCCAGCACGGCGCCCAGGCCGGTGCGCGGAAGCCCCAGCGCCTCGGCGCGCGCCAGCGACGCCTGGGGCGCCGCCATCGGGCCCAGCGCGATGGACCGCGGCCCGCCGCCCTCGGGGACGACGGCGGCCAGCGCCTCGGCGCGCCGGCGCGTCCGCTCGGGCCACGGGAAGGCGCGGCCTTCCCGCGCGGTGGCATGCGACACGACCGTCTGGAAGGTGGCCGCCATGTCCCCGGTCGGATGCCGCAGGACGAACAGGAGCCGCGCCTCGTCGTCCGTCATCTCGAGCACGCCGCCGCTCATGGTGAGGGGCGTGTTCATGTGCGCCTCGCGCAGGAAGCGCACGTACTGCTCGCGGACGATCAGCGTGGCCTCGGCGGTCGGGCTGAACGCCTGCGGCAGGCCCAGCTCGGCCGCCATGACGGCCAGGGCCTCCATCGACTTCGCCACGTAGAAGCCGACGTTCAGGTGGCCCATCGCGTCGCATTCCCACGCCGCGACGCTGCCCCGCCAGACCTCGATCTCCGCCACGCCCGCGCTCCCGTGTGGCGGGAAGCTTACGGGCGTGCGGGTCGCGCCGCTAGCGTTTGCCTTCGGCGGGGTCGCCGCCACGGCCGAGCCGGCCCTCGTTCGCGGAGGTCCCGGGCCCGCCGTCGCCGGCGCCCTGGCGGGGTTCGGGGTTGTCGCCGCCGCCCTCGAAGCTCCGCGGCTCCACCGAGTCGTCCTTCTTCACCGAGGGATACCGCTCGGCGCCCGCATTGTCGGGCGCGGCGTTCAGCGGCAGGGCGGCGTTGTCCTTGCGGCCCTGCGTCTGGATGTGGTCCTGGTCGGCCGGCCGTTCGTCGCCCATGGCGCGTTCCCTTTCAGATGGCGGTGTCATCCAAAGCGCGATCCGGCAGGGTATCGTTCCGATGCGCTTTTTCGGCTCGCGGCGGGCGCCGGTGCGAGGCAAGTTGCGCCTGGGCGGGAGGGACGCATGGCGGACAAGACCAAGGTGATGATCCGGCGGCACACCCTGGTGACGCGGATCACCCACTGGCTGAACGTGCTGGCGGTCAGCCTGCTCCTGATGACCGGGCTGCAGATCTTCAACGCGCACCCGGCGCTCTACTGGGGGCACGCCTCCACCTTCGCCGATCCCTGGCTGTCCATGAGCAAGCAGGAGATCGGCGGCGAGGCGCGCGGGATCACCCGCGTCGGCGACGCGACGTTCGACACGACCGGGGTCCTGGGCTGGTCCGGCAAGCCCGGCGCGCGCGAGGCGCGGGGCTTCCCGGCCTGGGCCACCGTGCCCAGCTGGCGCGACCTGGCGAGCGGCCGGCGCTGGCACTTCTTCTTCGCCTGGCTCTTCGTGATCAACGGCCTGGTCTACTGGCTCTGGGGGCTGCTGGGCGGCCACATCCGCCGGGACGTCCTGCCCACGCGCGCCGAGCTCTCGCCGCGCCACATCCTGCACGAGATCGGCGCGCACGCGCGGCTGAAGTTCCCGAAGGGCGAAGCGGCGCGATCGTACAACGTGATCCAGAAGGCGACCTACCTGGCGATGATCGTGGCCGTGCTGCCGGTCATGGTGCTGAGCGGGCTCTCGATGTCGCCGGGCTTCAACGCCACCGTCCCGGGCCTGATCGACCTCTTCGGAGGCCGGCAGGGGGCGCGGTCGGTCCACTTCATCTCCGCCGGGCTGATCGTCGCCTTCGTGCTGGTGCACGTGGGGCTCGTGGTGCTCTCCGGCTTCTGGAACAACATGCGCTCGATGATCACCGGCCGCTACGCCATCGAGGTCGAGGGAGGCAAGGCATGACCACCAACCGCCGCGGATGGCTGGGCGCCGCCGGCGCCTCGCTGGCGGGCCTCTGGCTCACCGCCTGCGACAAGCTCGCGAACGACCCGAAGGTGAACGGCGTCCTGCAGAAGGCCGAGGGCTGGACGATGCGGGCCCAGCGGGCGCTCACCGACCGCAAGGCCCTGGCGCGCGAGTTCTCGCCCGCCGACATCTCGCCCGACTTCCGCGCCAACGGCACGACGCGCCCCGACAGCTACGAGTACGAGACGCTGCTGGCGGGCAACTTCGCCGACTACCGCCTCGCGATCGGCGGCCTGGTCGAGCGGCCGCTGGAGCTCAGCATGGCCGAGCTGCGGGCGCTGCCGTCGCGCACCCAGATCACGCGCCACGACTGCGTCGAGGGGTGGTCCTCGATCGGCAAGTGGAAGGGCGCCCGCCTGGGACCGCTCCTGGACCGCGCGGGGCTGAAGCCGAACGCGCGCTACATCGTCTTCCACTGCGCCGACAGCCTGGAGCTGACGCTGGACGGGACGGGCCAGTACTACGAGAGCATCGACCTGATCGACGCCTACCACCCGCAGACCATCCTGGCCTACGAGATGAACGACGCCACGCTGCCGGTCAGGCACGGCGCGCCCATCCGCCTGCGCGTCGAGCGCCAGCTCGGCTACAAGCACGCCAAGTACGTGATGCGCATCGAGGCGGTGGAGCGGCTCGACGCGGTGGACGCCAACGGCCAGACGGTCCTCGGCCGCGGCAAGGGCGGCTACTGGCCCGACCGCGGCTACGAGTGGTACGCGGGCATCTAGGGGCGCGGCTTCAAACCCTGTCATCCCGGTTTCGCCGCAGGCGAAGACCGGGACCCATAGGCTCCGTGGGTCCGGAAAGGGCGCGGCGGTGACGCCGGCGGGCCGCCACGGCCATCGGGCGCGTATGGGTCCCGGCTTTCGGCTTTGCCGAAGCCGGGATGACAGCTGAGAGGGTGGGGGTGCTGTGATCTCAAGCACTGTCATCCCGGTTTCGCCGCAGGCGAAGACCGGGACCCATAGACTCCGTGGTTCCGGAAGAAGCGCGGCGGCGGCGGTGGCGGGCCGTCTCCGCCATCGGGCGCGTATGGGTCCCGGCTTTCGGCTTTGCCGAAGCCGGGATGACAGCTGAGGGGGTGGGGGGCGCTGCGATCTCAAGCACTGTCGTCCCGGTTTCGCCGGAGGCGAAGACCGGGACCTATAGACTCCGTGGGTCCGGAAAGGGCGCGGCGGTGGCGCTCAGCGGGCCGTCTCCGCCAATCGGGCGTGTATGGGTCCCGGCTTTCGGCTTTGCCGAAGCCGGGATGACAGCTGGTAGGGGTCCAGGCTCGTGCGGGGGAGGACCCTAGAGCAGCCGGCTGCGGATGGCCTGGCTCAGCATGTCGATGCCGATCACGGCGACGATGATCACCGCCACGATGGCCGCGGTGGCCGAGTAGTTGAAGGCGTTCAGGCTGTCGAACAGGACCTGGCCGATGCCGCCGGCGCCGATCAGGCCCAGCACCGTGGCGCTGCGGCTGTTGGACTCGAACCGGTAGAGCGCATAGCTGGTCCACAGCGGGGCCACCTGCGGGATCACGCCCCAGATCACCTCGTGCAGCTTGGCCGCCCCGGTGGCGCGGACGCCCTCGACGGGCCCGCGGTCGATCGACTCGACGGCCTCGGAGAACAGCTTGGCCAGCACGCCGGAGGTGCCGATGGCCAGCGCCATCACGCCCGCGAGCGGACCGGGCCCCACGGCCACCAGGAAGATCATCCCGATCACCAGGTCCGGGATGGAGCGCACGATGTCGAGCGCCCGGCGGATCGGCCACTGGATCCAGGCGGGCGTGATGTTGCGCGAGGCGAGCAGGCCCAGCGGCGTGGCGGTGATGATGGCCAGGAACGTGCCCCAGATCGCCATCTGGATCGTCTGCCACATCTTGGAGACGTAGAGCTGCCACTGGGTGAAGTCGGGCGACGTGAAGCCGCGGCCCAGCTCCACCATGTTCGACGACTGGGTGAACAGCAGCGGCAGCTTGTAGAGCTCGGCCGGGCCGAAGGCGATGATCAGCAGGACCGCCAGCGTGCCCCAGATCACGATGTCGGGCACGCGCTGGCGCAGCGTGCGCCGGGGCGGCGGCGGGATGGCGGCGGGCGACGTCGTCTCGCTCATGGGGCGGTCGCGGGCTCGATGGCCTGGGCCTGGGCGGTCTCGGCGCGGACCTTGTCGAACTCGGCCTGGGCCTTGGCGATCCGTCCGGCGTCGCCCGAGCGCCGGGCGGCGGCCAGCGCCTCGCCGGCCTCCATCTCGCGCACCGGGTTCAGGTAGCTGTTGTCGGCCGGCCGGAAGCCGCCGTAGGCGAGCCCCTTCAGCACCTCGCGCTGCTTCTCGGCCTTGGCGTCGGTCCCCGTGCCGTAGGTCAGGAAGAACTGGCGGATCTTCTCCTTCAGCGCCGGATCCATGTCCTTGCGGACCACGATCGAGCTCTCGGGCAGCGGCGGGCTCTCCCAGATCACCTGGACCCTGTCGGCCAGGGCCGGGTTCTGCCGGGCGAAGAAGAGCATGCCGACCGAGTTGTTGGTCGCGGCCTGCAGGACGCCGTTGGCCACCGAGAACGCGTTGGCCTGGTGGCTCGCCGAACGCACCGACTTGAAGCACTTGGCCGGCTCGATGTTGCGCGGCGTGAACAGGTAGGTCAGCGGCGCCAGCGTGCCCGACGTGGACTGGGTGTCGCCGATGCCGAAGTTGATGGTCTTGTCGCAGGCGAGCAGCTTCTCGAGCGTGATGCCGCTGTCCTTGCGGACGATGATCACCGACTTGTAGGTGGCGTCGCCCCCGGCGTCGACGACGCGGCCCAGGACCTCGCCGTTGGCGCGGCGCACCGCCGACAGCGCGGGCGAGGCCGAGAACCAGCCCATCTGCACCTGGTTGAAGCGCATGGCCTCCACCAGGCTGGTGTAGTTGGTGGCGAAATAGGGCTTCACCTTCACGCCCGTGGCCGCCGCCAGGTCGTTCAGGAGCGGCGTCCAGAGCGGCTCCATCGAGGCCTGGTTCTCGGCCGAGAGGATGGAGAAGGTGAGCTCGCCGGGGGCGCTGCCGCCGCCGGCGTTCTCGGCGGGCTTGCCGCAGCCCGCCAGGACGAGCGCGGCGGCCGCGCAGAGCATGAGGGTGCGGCGGATCATGTCGGCGCTCCTTCCCAGAAGACGTCCTCGAATTCCGGGCCGTAGATGTCGATGAGGCGGGACTTGTCGAGCCCGGCGGGCGCGCCGTCGTAGACGACCTTGCCAGCCTTCAGCGCGACCACCCGGCGGCAGTAGCGCAGGGCGTAGTCCACCTGGTGCAGGGTGACGATGACGGTGAGGCCGTCGTTGTCGTTCAGCTCGCGCAGGATCTCCATCACGCGCCGCGCCGAGACCGGGTCCAGCGAGGCGACGGGCTCGTCGGCCAGGATGATCTTGGCCTTCTGGACCAGCGCGCGGCCGATGGCGGCGCGCTGCTGCTGGCCGCCGGACAGCGTGTTGGCCCGCTGGGCGGCGTACTCGGCCAGCCCGAAACGATGCAGCGCCGCCATGGCCGCCTGCTTGGTCTCGGCGGGCCAGAGGCCGAAGGCGGCGCGCAGGAACCCGATCCGCCCCAGCGAACCCAGGGCGACGTTGGTGAACAGCGACAGCCGGCCCACCAGGTTGAACTGCTGGAAGATCATGCCGATCCGCGTGCGGGTCCTGCGCACGTCGCCGGCGATCCGGCCGTCCTTCTGGACGGGGCTGTCGAAGGCCACGATCTCGCCCGGCCCGGCGTCGATCGTCTGCAGGGCGCTGATCGAGCGCAGCAGGGTGGACTTTCCGGAGCCCGAGGGACCGATCAGGGCGATCATCTCGCCCTTGTGGACGTCGAGCGACACGCCATCGAGGGCGCGGCGCTGGCCGAAGGTCTTGGAGGCGTTCCGTATCGACAGAACCGCGGCGTCGGTCATGGAGGCGGTCGGAGCTTTCCCGTCAGGCAAACGGGGCTTCATGGCACGCCTCCCGGGCTGCGGTCCAGCGCGCCCCGCGCAAGCGGCGGCCGCGCGGCGCAAAGGCCGCAGGAATGGCCGCCGGATGACCGCAAAGCCCGCGCCGCGCGGCGCCCGGGCGGCGCGTCGGGGCGACGATCGCGCGGACCCCCTCGCGCCCGCGGCGACACGAAGGCTTTACATCCCGGTCCGTTGCCCCTATTTGCGCGGCTTCCGGCGGACCCGATGTCCTCAAAAGCGCTGCTAACGCCGGTCTGGGTTCAACAATCCGTTGGGGGTTGCGTGAGGTGCACACGTACCATACGCCCCTGGACCTGGTCCGCGAGCGGTCCCCGGAGCGTCCTGTCGCCTTTGCGCGGCCGGGCGTGGTGGCCGTAGCGGCGCGCTGGTTCCAGGACAATTTTCAAGGCGACGTATTCTACGCCGTGAAGGCGAACCCTTCGCCGTGGGTCATCGAGACCCTGGCGGCGAACGGGGTGAATTCGTTCGACGTGGCCTCGATCCGCGAGATCGAGCTGGTGGCGCAGTTCGCCCCCGGCGCGCGCATGGCGTTCATGCATCCGGTGAAGAGCCGCAAGGCGATCTCCGAGGCGTACCACCGCTTCGGCGTGAAGACCTTCGCGCTCGACACGCATGAGGAGCTGGCGAAGATCCTCGAGGCCACCGACGGCGCGCCGGACCTGACGCTGGTCGTCCGGCTGGCGGTCAGCGCCGAGGGCGCCACCTACTCGCTGGCCGGCAAGTTCGGCGTCGAGGGCCACGAGGCGCCGGCCCTGCTGCTGGCCGCGCGGCGCGCCACCAGCGGCAAGCTGGGCGTGAGCTTCCACGTGGGCAGCCAGTGCATGCGGCCGACCGCCTACCAGGCGGCGATGGCCCAGGCCCAGCGCGCCATCGTGCGCGCCGGCGTCATGGTCGACATCATCGACGTGGGCGGCGGCTTCCCGTCCGTCTACCCGGGGATGATCCCGCCGGACATGGCCGACTACGTCGACTCGATCCAGCGCGGCTTCGCCGAGATGAGCGTGCACGAGGAGACCGAGCTGTGGTGCGAGCCCGGCCGGGCGCTGGTGGCCGAAGCCTCGTCCATCCTCACCAAGGTCGAGCTGAAGAAGGGCGACGCGGTGTACCTCAACGACGGCAGCTACGGCTCGCTGTTCGATGCGGCGCACATGAAGTGGCCCTTTCCGGTGAAGCTCTACCGCGGCGAGGGCGCGCAGGCGCATGAGGTCGAAGGACCGCTCCGGCCCTTTCGTTTCTACGGGCCGACCTGCGACTCCATCGACCACATGCCGGGCCCGTTCTGGCTGCCCGAGGACATCCGCGAAGGCGACTACGTGGAGATCGGCATGCTGGGCGCCTACGGCGTGGCGATGAAGACGAACTTCAACGGTTTCGGCGACGCCGAGATCGTGGAGGTGTCCGACGCCCCCGTGGCCTCGATGTTCGGCCTCGCCGGCCGCGTGATCCGCCGCCCCCGCGAGGAACAGGCGGAGGAGCGCAAGGTTGTGCGTCTGAGCCGCCCGAAGGGCGCGGCCGGCAAGAAACGCCGCCGCCGGTAGGACTGTCACCGAAGGACTACAGGCGCGGCCGGTCGCTCCGTCCCGGCCGCGCCTTTTCATTTTGGACGGGCGTCACCTTCGAGAGGGAAACCTAGCGATGAACGCTCCCCAGACCACGAACCGCAAGGCCGAGCTGCTGGCCAACACCGTCGAGCACGTGGCGATCGACCAGTACGACGCCCGCCCGGTGATCGACGCCATGCGCCAGATGAGCTTCACCAGCCGCGACACCGCGCGCGCCGCCGACATCTGGTCGATGAGCCTGGAAGACAAGGACTGCTCGACCTGGCTCACGCTCGCCGGCTCCACCTCGGCGGGCGGCTGCATGCACATCTACCGGGACATGGTGAAGCACGGGATGATCGACGTGGTGGTCGCCACGGGCGCCTCGATCGTCGACATGGATTTCTTCGAGGCTCTCGGCTTCAAGCACTACCAGGCCCAGTCGAACGTGGACGACCGCGATCTGCGCGAGCTCTACATCGACCGCATCTACGACACCTACATCGACGAGGAAGAGCTGCAGGCGTGCGACGCCACGATCTACCAGCTCTGCGAGATGCTGGAGCCGCGCCCGTACTCCAGCCGCGAGTTCATCCACGAGATGGGCAGGTGGCTGGCGGACGGCAACGCCAAGAAGAAGGACAGCCTGGTTGAGACCGCCTACCGCGAAGGCGTGCCGATCTTCTGCCCGGCGTTCGTGGACTCCTCGGCGGGCTTCGGGCTGGTGAAGCACCAGGTCGAGCGGATGCAGGCGGGCAAGCCCTACCTGACCATCGACGCCGTGGCCGACTTCCGCGAGCTGACCCAGATCAAGCTGAAGGCCGGCGCGACGGGCCTCTTCATGGTGGGCGGCGGCGTGCCGAAGAACTTCGCCCAGGACACCGTCGTCTGCGCCGAGATCCTCGGCCACGAGGTCGACATGCACAAGTACGCCGTCCAGATCACGGTGGCCGACGTGCGTGACGGCGCCTGCTCGTCCTCGACGCTCAAGGAGGCCTGCTCCTGGGGCAAGGTGGA
>NZ_JAEUMN010000101.1 GCF_016793225.1 Phenylobacterium sp. | reverse complement strand
GTACTTCTTCGCCGTCGCCCCGCCGGTCTTCGCCAGAACCATGGTGATCGCCGCCGTCAGCGTCGTCTTCCCATGATCCACGTGCCCAATCGTGCCGATGTTGCAGTGGGGCTTGTTACGTTCGAACTTCTCTTTGGCCATTTTCAAGCTCCAGCCCTGTCCGGGCTTGTCCTCTAACTAGGGTTGGATGGTCAGGCGTACTTCTTGATCACTTCGTCGGCCACGACTTGCGGGACCGGGTCGTAGTGGTCGTATTGCATCGTGAACTGCGCGCGGCCCTGGGAGAACGAACGCAGGTTGTTGATGTAGCCGAACATGTTGGCCAGCGGCACGAAGGCCGTGACCACTTGCGCGTTGCCGCGGGTCTCGGTGCCCTGGATCTGGCCGCGCCGCGAGTTCAGGTCGCCGATGACGTCGCCCATGTACTCGTCGGGGGTCAGGACCTCGACCTTCATGATCGGCTCGAGCAGCTTCGGAGCCCCCTTCTCGCGCAGTTCCTTGAAGGCCGCGCGGGCGGCGATTTCGAACGCCAGGACCGACGAGTCCACGTCGTGGAAGCCGCCGTCGTACAGGGTCGCCTTGAAGTCGATCAGCGGGAAGCCGGCCAGCAGACCGTTTTCCTTGGCCGACTCCAGGCCCTTCTGGACGCCCGGGATGAACTCCTTGGGCACCGCGCCGCCGACGATCGCGCTCTCGAACACGAAGCCCGAACCCGGCTCGCCCGGCTCGAACTTGATCTTGACGCGGGCGAACTGGCCCGTGCCGCCGGTCTGCTTCTTGTGCGTGTAGTCGATGTCCGTGGTCTTACCCAGGCTCTCGCGATAGGCCACCTGCGGCGCGCCGATGTTGGCCTCGACCTTGTAGGTGCGCTTCAGGATGTCGACCTTGATGTCGAGGTGAAGCTCGCCCATGCCCTTCATGATCGTCTGGCCCGACTCCTGGTCGGTGTGGACGGTGAAGGACGGGTCCTCGGCGACCATCTTGGCCAGGGCGACGCCCAGCTTCTCCTGGTCGGCCTTCGACTTCGGCTCGATGGCGATCTCGATAACCGGCTCGGGGAAGTTCATCTTCTCGAGGATCACCGGCGACTTCACCGGGTCGCACAGGGTGTCGCCCGTGCGGGTGTCCTTGAGGCCCGCCAGGGCGACGATGTCGCCGGCGTAGGCTTCCTTGATGTCCTCGCGGTTGTTCGAGTGCATGAGCAGCATCCGGCCGACCCGCTCGCGCTTGTCGCGCGTCGAGTTCAGCAGGCCCATGCCCGTCTCGAGCTTGCCCGAGTAGATGCGGCAGAACGTGAGCGAACCCACGAACGGGTCGTCCATGATCTTGAACGCCAGGACCGACAGCGGCTCGTCGTCGGACGCGCGGCGCTCGACCTCGGCCTCGGTCTTGAAGTCGATGCCCTTGGTCGGCGGGATGTCCACCGGCGACGGCAGGTAGTCGACCACCGCGTCCAGCAGGGGCTGCACGCCCTTGTTCTTGAAGGCCGAGCCCGCGAGGATCGGATAGAACGCGCCGGTCAGCACCGCCTTGCGGAGGCACTTCTTGATCACTTCTTCCGTCGGCTCCTCGCCGGACAGGTAGGCTTCCATCGCCTCGTCATCGAGTTCGACGGCGTTCTCGATCATGTAGTTGCGGGCCTCTTCGGCCTCCGCCTTCATGTCGGCCGGGATCTCTTCGTCGTGGTAGTTGGCGCCGAGGCCTTCCGACTCCCACACCACCGCCTTCATGCGGACCAGGTCGACGACGCCCTTCAGCGACGACTCGGCGCCGATCGGCAGCTGGATCGGAACGGCCTTCACGCCCAGGCGATCGCGGATCGTCCTGAGGCACATCTGGAAGTCGGCGCCGATCTTGTCCATCTTGTTGACGAACACGATGCGCGGAACGTTGTAGCGGTCGGCCTGACGCCACACCGTCTCGGTCTGCGGCTCGACGCCCTGGTTGCCGTCCAGCACCGCGACGGCGCCGTCCAGCACCCGCAGCGAACGCTCGACCTCGATGGTGAAGTCCACGTGGCCGGGGGTGTCGATGATGTTCAGGCGCTTGCCGTTCCAGAACGCGGTCGTCGCAGCGGACGTGATCGTGATGCCACGCTCCTGCTCCTGCTCCATCCAGTCCATGGTGGCCGCGCCGTCATGGACCTCGCCGATCTTATGCGACTTGCCGGTGTAGTAGAGGATCCGCTCGGTCGTCGTCGTCTTGCCGGCATCGATGTGCGCCATGATGCCGAAGTTGCGGTAGTCCTCGATCTTGTGCGTGCGGGGCATAGCGAAATCGCCTGGAAAAAGGGGTGCGGTTCAGGAGGCTGAACGAACGGCGCGGGCGGTTTATCTCAAACCGCCCGCGCCGGAAAGCGTGACTGGTGTCGGGCTTACCAGCGGTAGTGCGAGAAGGCCCGGTTGGCTTCGGCCATCTTGTGCGTATCTTCACGCTTCTTGACGGCCGACCCGCGGTTCGAGGAGGCGTCCAGCAGCTCGCCGGCCAGCTTCTCGGTCATGGTGTTCTCGCCCCGGTTCCGGGCGGCGTTCACCAGCCAGCGGATGGCCAGCGCGCGGCGGCGCTCGGGACGGACTTCCACGGGAACCTGATAGGTCGCGCCGCCGACCCGGCGGCTGCGCACTTCGATGGCGGGCGCCACGTTGTCGAGGGCCGCGTGGAACGTCTCCAGCGGGCCCTGGTCCTTGCGGCGGGTCTCCAGGATGTCGAAGGCCCCGTAGACGATGTTCTCGGCCACGGCCTTCTTACCTTCGTACATCACGTAGTTCATGAACTTGGTGACGACGAGGTCCCCGAACTTCGGATCCGGGAGCACTTCACGTTTGTCTGCGCGACGGCGACGGGACATCTTCGGAATTCCTTACTTCGGACGCTTGGCGCCGTAGAGCGAACGGCGCTGCTTGCGGTCCTTGACCCCTTGCGTGTCGAGCACGCCGCGGAGGATGTGATAGCGGACGCCGGGAAGGTCCTTCACGCGGCCGCCGCGGATGAGCACGACCGAGTGTTCCTGAAGGTTGTGGCCTTCGCCGGGGATGTAGCACACCGCTTCGATGCCGGTGGTCAGGCGCACCTTGGCGACCTTACGAAGCGCCGAGTTCGGCTTCTTCGGGGTCGTGGTGTAGACCCGGGTGCAGACGCCGCGGCGCTGCGGGCAGCCCTTCAGGGCCGGGACCTTGTTCCGCGAGGGCTTGTCCTGGCGCGGCTTGCGGATGAGCTGGTTGACTGTCGGCATCTACTCTCGCTTCGTGGAGGCGTGTGCCGTTTGGCCGAGGCGCCTCAGTTGGGTCTTCATGGTCAAATGATCGAAGCCGTCCCATGAACGCAAAACACGCCGGTCACCCCTTCGGGCGTCCCGGCGGTATCGGCTCATCGGAGCTGGGAAGAATCCCCGGCCTCGAAAGAGGGCGCTACATAGTCGCGAAGCGCCGTCCCGTCAATCTGACTCGCCGGGCGACGGATCGGTCATGAATTCGCCTTTCGTGCGTTCTCTCTCAAGGCGCAGCTTCAGGGTTCGGGAGATCGGATGCCGGCGAGAGCCGCTCGGGGCCGGGGGATTGGGATCGTGGCGGCCTCGGTGGCCGTCCACGCGATCCTGCTCGCGCTCGTGTGGGTGCAGGCGCCGCGGCTGACCGCGCCCGCGCCCGCGTCGGCTCCGCCCGAGGCGATCATCCCTGTGCTGCTGATCCCCCGCGCGCCACCGCCTGCCGCCGCGCCGGCCGGTGCCACGCCCACGCCGATCCGGCTGCATCGCCGCCGCCAGCCGTTCTCCGCCGAACCTCCGCCCATCGCGCCCTTGATCGCCCCGGTGCAGCCGGCTGCGCCCGCGCCGAAGGCCGCGCCCTCCCCCCAGATCCGCCCCACCATCGGGCCGCGGGCGGACGATGCGCTCGTGCAGAATGCGCGGCGTGCGCTGCGAAGTCAGCTGGACTGCGACAGCCCCACCCTCACCCGCGCCGAACGGGAGGCCTGCGTCGAGCGGTTCGGGCAGCGGGGCCGCGACCAGCCGTTCCAGGGTCTCGGCGTCGACCGCGACAAGGCGCGCGCCCTCGAGGCCGCCGCCCGGCGCAAGGCCGAGGACTATGTCTACAAGCGTTCCGCCCCCGGCGGCGTGGGCGTCTCGGGCAGCGGGTACAACGCCGGGGCCATCAAGCAGCCCGACAAGCCCAGCACCGGCATCGGGGCGACGTCCGAGGACCTCGGGCGCGCGACGGGCAACGACGCCCGCCGCGAGCTCAAGGTTCCCTTCTAGCCGCCGCCGTCCGGGGCCTCAGGCGGCGATGCGCGACTTGGTCTCCAGCGGCGCCTCCAGCCGGACCCAGTCGATCTCGCCGTCGTGCTTCAGGTTCTCGAACGACAGCACGCCCAGTTCCTCGAACTTCGGCCGGATGGCGTCGGTGAGCAGCCCCACGCGCTTCAGGTTCGGGATCATCCGCTCGAACAGGAAGGTGCGGAACGCCGATCCGCCCTGGCTCCTGGCGTTGATCTCCAGCGCTTCGTCGCGCGTGAAGCCGAACTCCTCGGCCACGGTCGTGGAGATCAGGCGGTTCTTCATCACCACGCAGGCCTCGTAGGCGAACTGCGCGCGCTCCTCGATCTGCTCCTGCGGCAGCGCCCGGATCCAGTCTTCCAGGTAGTTGACGCCGAACGCCACGTGCCGGCCCTCGTCACGCATGACGAGGCCAACGATCTGGCGCAGCAGCGGATCGGGCGTGTTGGCGTGGATCGTCTGGAACGCCGCCAGCGCCAGTCCCTCGATCAGCACCTGCATGCCGATGAACTTCAGGTCCCAGCGCTCGTCGGTGAGGACCTTGTCCAGCAGGAACTTCAGGTTCGGGTTGATCGGATAGATCATGTGGCACCGCTCCATCAGGTAGCGGTGGAACACCTCGACGTGACGCGCCTCGTCGAAGGTCTGTGAGGCCGCGTAGAGCTTGGCGTCGTGGGTGGGCGCGCAGGTCACGAGCTGCGAGGCCACCATCAGGGCCCCCTGCTCGCCATGCAGGAATTGCGACAGCGTCTGGGCGTTCGTGCGCCGCATGAACTCCGCCCGCTGCTCGGGGCTCAGGGCCTGCCACTTGGGATGGGCGGCGAAGCCCTCGGGCCCGCCGGCGCCGGCCGGCTCCCGATCGCGCTCGGGCAGCGTCCAGTCCACATCGAGCTCGGAGTTCCAGTTGAAGCGCTTGCCCAGCTCGTAGAGCCGGCGGATCCGCGCGTTCGCCGCCTCGTAGTCCCAGTTGTAGGACCCGGTCAGCGGTGTGCGGAAGATTTCCCGGATCACTTCGACGTCGTGGTCGGTCAGCCGGTGGGCCAGCTCCTCCTCGTCGAAATACTGGACCTCGGTGGGCGGTCCCTTGACCTCTTGGACGTGCAGCATGGCGATCTCCCTGGCCGCCCGGATGCTCCAGGCGTTGCAGGGATCATAAAAATGACGCCGGCGTCATCTTTGATCTAAGTCAACCTCGCAGCTCATCGCGCCGCATACGCGCTTCAGCCGCCGGACGACGAGCCCGGCCCGCCTGGCGGGTCGGGAGGGCTCTCGCGGCTCTCAGTCGAAGATGTCGAAGATGTCGAATTTCTTCTTCTTTTTCCGGTAGTGGTAGTCGTCGTCGTACTTGTAGCGATGCTCGTGACTGTCATAGGCGTGACGCCGCTTCCAGTCGTCCGGGTCGCGATGGAAGTGCTCGACCTCGCGCTCGAACTTCTGACGATCCTGCTGCATCCCCGTCTGCTCGGCCCGCTGGCCCTCGAGCAGCTTCTCGAGTTCGCCGCGATCCAGCCAGACGCCCCGGCAGCTGGGGCACATGTCGATGTCCACGCCGGAACGCGAGACGTTCTGCATGGACGTGTTGCAGTTGGGACAGAGCAGCAGCGGCACGGAGGACCTCCGGGTTGGGGGCCCTTGATCTAGGCGCCCCCGCGCCAAAGCCAAGGCCTGTCAGTCCACAGGCAGGTTCTTGGCGAGGAACGCTTCCAGCGCCTCCAGCGTCCGGATCCGGTTCGCCGACTTCGTCAGGTAGTGGTTCTCACCCTCCAGCACGATGAATTCGTGCGGCTTGCCGGCGGACTTCAGCACGTCGGCCATCCGCTTCGATTGCTCGATCGGAACGACGGTGTCCTTGTCGCCGTGGATCAGCAGGATGGGCGCCTTGACCGCGCCCGCCTGCCGCGCGGGCGAATGCGCCATCAGCTTTTCGCTGGAGGCGGCGCCCAGGTCGGCCCGGAGCTCGTCGGTGACGGCGCCCTCCCGGCCATACGTCCGTCCCCGCTCGACCACGAGGAGACCGAGGTCCGAGACGCCGGCGATCGAGGCGGCGCAGCGGTAGGCGTCGGGATAGAGGGCGGCGCCTGCCAGGGCCGCATATCCCCCGAAGCTGGCCCCCACGATGCAGACACGCTTGGGGTCGATATCGCCTGAGGCGGCGAGGGCGGCGACGCCATCCTGCAGGTCGGTCTGCATCTTGCCGCCCCACTCACCCTTGCCGGCGTCCTCGAAGTCCTGGCCGAAGCCCCACGACCCGCGGAACTGGGGCTGCAGCACCGCATAGCCGCGCGTCGCGAGGAACTGGGCGATGAAGTCGAAGTCGTACTCGTCCCGCGCCTTGGGACCGCCGTGCGGATAGACCACGAGCGGGACCTTCGCGCCCGGCTGCGCCCCGGGCGGCAGCGTGAGGTAGGCCGGAATCTCGAGCCCGTCGCGGGCCTTGTAGGTCATCCACCGCGTGGTCCCGAGAGCCGCGCCCTTCAGTTCCGGATACTCGTCGCCGAGGGGCGAGATCTCCTTGCGAGGCCGGTCGTAGAGGTACCAGACGCCCGGTGAATTCGGCCCGACGACACGGGCGAGGAACCGCGTCCGGTCGGCCGACCACCCGGCGAGCTGCACCGCCTGGGCCTTGAAGGCGCGCACGAGGACATTGGCGGCCGCTCCGATCTCAGGATCCAGCCATTCGTACGTCGGACGCTCAGCGCCCGATCCGATGCCGACGGCGGTGTTCCGGTGCTGATCCCAGACGAGCCATGGTGACGGCGCGCCGCCCGTCTTTCCCAGCGGCTCCTTGGCGCCGTCGGACAGGCGGACCTTCACCAACCCGCCGGGCTGCATGAGATAGATGGCGTCGTCCGGCTCCGACCAGCCATAGTAATTGCGCCGGCTCTCGAAGCTGCCCCCCTTCCAGACGGACGTCCAGGAGCCTTTCCCGCCCGGCCGTGCGAACACCGAGAAGCGATGGTTGATCTCGTCCACGTCCAGCCGGATGCGCGGCTGGCCCGCCCGGTCGACGTCCCAGGCCACGGTGTCGTTGTTGCCGCGTTCGACGAGCTTGCCGTCGCCATTGGCTGGATCGACCGACCACAGGGACCAGACGGCGCCGCTCTCGCCCTTGCGCTTGATCCGGGTGTCCTCCGTCCCGGCTGCGCCGCTGTTTTCCGACAGACCGACGACGAGGGCGCGCGCCGGCGGCCCGGCGATGACGCCCGCGATGCTCTGGCCGGTCGAGAAGCGTGACAGGAGGTCGTTGTCGAGCAGGCTGGCGGCCGGCTTGGCGTCCGGCGTGATCGAGATGTTGCGCTCGAAGCGATAGTTCGCGCGCGGCCCCGTCGTTTCCCAGTAGGCGATGCGCGCCAGCACGAATCCGTCGCCCGCCCAACGGACGCTGACCGTTTCGACCTCGCCCAGCGGCAGCACCGGCAGCCCCGCCTGGTCGATCGTGGCGATGGAAATGACCCGCTGGTCCGACATTCCGCCCAGGATGGCCACGCGCTGGCCGTTGGGGGAGATCGCCGCGTCCACGACGGCCGGGATGCGTCCGAAGGCCGATGCGGGCGGAGGGGCGGCAACCGCCTCGGCCGCCGCCATGCCGAAAACGGCGGCCAACGCCGCCGTCGCCAAACCCCTCATACGCTCCCCCCAACGCACCAGCTTACTGCGCCAGAGCCTAACCGCAGAGCTTCGGGGCGGCTAGGGTGTAGCTTGTCGCGTCGCTCGCAGAACGCGAAACGGCCCGGGGTCGCCCCCGGGCCGTCCGTACGCGTGACGTTACTGGAGAGCTGGCTACTCGATCGTCTCGGCCACCGCGGCGTCGGCGATCTCCGCCGGCAGCGGCTCCATGGCCTCCTCGCGGCTGGCCGTCAGCGCCTCGTCGCGCTTGGCGGCGATCCGCTGCAGGTTGCGCAGGTACGAGCCCGTGCCCGCCGGGATCAGGCGGCCCACGATCACGTTCTCCTTCAGGCCTTCCAGGGTGTCGTTCTTGCCCTGGACGGCGGCTTCGGTGAGCACGCGGGTGGTTTCCTGGAACGAGGCGGCCGAGATGAAGCTGCGGGTCTGCAGCGACGCCTTGGTGATGCCGAGCAGCACGGGCTGGACGAGCGCCGGACGGCCGCCGCGGGCTTCCGTCTTGGCGTTCTCTTCCTCGACCTCGAGCTTGTCGAGGTGGTCGCCCTTGAGCAGGCCGGTGTCGCCCGGCTCGAGGATCTCCACCTTCTGCAGCATCTGGCGCACGATCGTCTCGATGTGCTTGTCGTTGATCGGCACGCCCTGCAGTCGGTAGACCTCCTGGATCTCGTTCACCAGGAAGTCGGCCAGCGCCTCGATGCCCTGGATCCGCAGGATGTCGTGCGGGTCCGGGTTGCCG
>NZ_JAEUMN010000062.1 GCF_016793225.1 Phenylobacterium sp. | reverse complement strand
CCCGCCGTCCGGCGCGTGGACGCCGAGACGCTGGCCCCGCACATGCTGCGCGCCGACCATGTGCGGATCCCGCCGGAACGCTGGACCAACAGCTTCGGCGAGAACTTCCACGCCTTCTTCAGGAAGGGGTGAGGCCTACTTTCTCTGCGCCCGGGTCTTGTCGCGCTCGGCCTTGAACTCGGCGCCGTCCTTCCACTCGGGCCAGATGCGGCTGTTGGCGAGCTTGCGGCCCAGGTCGTAGAGCAGCGCGCCGTCGGCGACGAAGCCCTTCGGATCCCAGGTCGGGTCGAACTCGTCGGCGGGCTGGTGGTACTTGTCGGCCGTGTAGGCCCGCGAGCGCGCCTCGCCCGCTTCCTTGCCGCCCTCGACCAGGTCGCGGCCGCCGCCGAAGCTGATGGCCGGCACGCCGACCTTGGCGAACGGGAAGTGGTCCGAGCGGAAGAAGCTGCCGGCCTCGGGCCGCGGGTCGGGCGAATAGTAGCGGCCGTGCGTCTTGCCCACGGCGATCAGCTCGTCCTGCAGGGTGAGCGGCGCGTTGCCCGAGGTCGTGAAGTCGCGCGCCAGCCCGCTCGGCCCCACGCCGTCCATGTTGAGCACGCCCACCGTGGTGGCCAGCGGGTAGAGCGGCGTCGAGGCGTAGTACTCCGACCCCAGCAGGCCCTTCTCCTCCGCGGTCACCGCCAGGAACACCAGGCTGCGCTCGGTCCGGCCCGCCTTGGCGTGCGCCCGCGCCAGCTCCAGCAGCATCGAGGTCCCCGAGGCGTTGTCGAGGGCGCCGTTGTAGATCCGGTCGCCCCTGGCGTCGGGCTGGCCCACGCCCAGGTGGTCCCAGTGGGCGGTGTAGAGCACGCGCTCCTCGGGCCGCTTCGTCCCCGGCAGCACGCCGACCACGTTCTTCGACACGACCTTCTGCGCGTCGACGGCGTAGTCCGTGGAGAAGGTCACGCCCTTCAGCTCCACCGGCCGGAAGTCGCGCGTCCGGGCCTGCGTCTTCAGCGCCTCGAAGTCGTGCCCCGCGGCCGCCAGCAGTTCGGCGGCGTTGTCGCGCTGGATCCAGCCCTCCAGCGGCGCGTGGTCGGTGGAAGGATCCGGCCGGATGACGTCGAAGATCTCGTTGGTGTTCGAGTTCTTGACCGTGGCCCAGCCGTACGACGCCGGCGCAGTCTCGTGGATCACCAGGAAGCCAACCGCGCCCTGCCGCGCCGCCTCCTCGAACTTGTAGGTCCAGCGGCCGTAGTAGGTCATCGCCTTGCCGCCGAAGTCGCCCTGGCCGGTCTCGAAGTCCGGGTCGTTGACGAGCACCAGGGCCACCTTGCCCTTCAGGTCCACGCCCTTGAAGTCGTCCCAGTTCCGCTCGGGCGCCTTCACGCCGTAGCCCACGAACACCACCGGCGCGTCCTTCACCGTCAGCCGGTCGCCGATCAGGGTGGCGCGGATGGCCACCTCCTGGCCCTGTGTCCAGCTCTTCCGCTCGCCGTTGACCGAGACGCTGACCGCCACCGGACCCTTGGTCGCCGAGCGGACCAGCGGGACGTCCTGCGTCCAGGCGCGCGCGCCGTCCTTGCCGCGGTCGCCGCCGGGCTGCAGGCCGGCCGCCTTCATCTGCTCGATCAGGTAGGCGACGGTCTTCCGCTCGCCCTCGGTGGCCGGGCCGCGCCCCTCGAACGCGTCGGACGACAGCACCTGGGTGTCGCGCAGGATCCGCTCGACGTTCACGACCGGGTCGGCGGCCAGGGCGGGGGGACAGATCAGCGCCGCGACGGCGGCGCCAATGAGCAGCTTTTTCATCGGTCACTCGGGAGGAGGGGGCGAAAGTTGCGCGACCCTAGCGAGCGGTGGGGCATGCCGCCAGCGCGCTTTCGGCGAGCGCGGTTACCTCAAGCTTCGCCGCCTATGTGTCCTTTGTGCAATTCCCGAGACGCGATCGGCGGTGTAGACGGGCGCCGCAGTTCGGCGTCAGCGTCCTCCCTCCCAAGGCACAGCATGCGCCTTCAGATCGTTGTCCTGGCCGCCGGCCTCGTCCTGGCGGGATGCGCCACGCCGCGCGACGCGGACGTGCGCCTTCCGGCCGCCTACGAACAGGCGCCCGAAGCGCCCGCCGGCTCCATCCCCCTCGACACCTGGTGGACCGCCTACGGCGACGACCAGCTGACCGAGCTCGTGCAGCAGGCGTTGGAGCGGAACACCGACGTCCGCACGGCCCGCTCGCGCCTCGACGAGATCCGCGCCCAGCGCACGCAGGCCATCCTGCAGTACCTCCCGCGCGGCGACCTGACGGCCCAGGGCCGGCGCACCGACACCGAGCAGATCGGCGGCACGGCGGCCAACATCCCCGGCTTCTCCACGTCGGGCGTGTCCGAGCAGTACCAGGCCAACTTCAACGTCGCCTGGGAGATCGATCCCTGGGGTCGCGGCTTCGTCGCCTACCGCGCCGCGAACGCCGAGGTCGACCGCGTGCGCTTCGCCTTCGAGGCCACCCGCGCCCAGATCGCCGCCCAGACGGCCGACGCCTACTTCCAGGCCCGCGGCCTCGCGATCCAGCTCGCCGACGCCCGCGAGACCGCGCGCATCCAGCAGGAGCTGTACGAGGTCGCCTCGCGCCGCGCGGCGGCGGGGCTGGCCGCCACCTCCGAGCCCGACCGCATCGCCGGCGACCTGGCCCAGGCGCAGGCCGCCGTCGCCGCGTTCGACGCCCAGCTCCAGACCCAGAAGCGCGCGATCCTGATCCTCGCCGGCCGGGTCTTCGAGCCCACCGCCAGCATCGCCGCGCCGCCCGAGGTGGGCCAGCCGCCGGCCGTGCCGGCGTCCCTGCCGTCCGAGCTGCTGCAGCGCCGTCCGGACGTGCGCCAGGCGCAGGCCGCCCTGCGCTCCGCCGCCGGCCAGCAGCGGCTGGCGGGCCTCGCCTTCTTCCCCAGCTTCACGCTCTCGCCGGGCCTCGGCTGGGCGCGGATCGAGCAGCCGAACTTCTCGTCCGAGACCTCGAGCTGGAGCATCGGCGGCTCGATCACCCAGCCGCTCCTGTCCATTCCGCGCCTGCTGGCCGAGCTCAAGGTCCAGAACGCCCGCACCGAACAGGCCGTCACCGCCTACGAGAAGACGGTGCAGACCGCGTTCCAGGAGGCCGAGGCCGCGCTCGTGAACCTCGACGCCGACCGCCGCCGCGTCGTGCTGCTGCGCGATGGCGAGGCCCGCGCCCGCCGCGCCTACGAGGCCGCGCGCACCGGCTACGCCCGCGGGCTCACCGACCTTTCCACCACCCTTTCCGCCGAACAGGCCTGGCGCGCCGTGCGCGCCCAGCTCGCCTCGGCCCAGGTCCAGGCCCTGCGCCGCTCCGTCCAGGCCATGAAGGCCATCGGCGGCGGCTGGCCGGCCCAGGCCTACGCCGCCAAGTGAGACCGCAATGAAGCGCGCAACATTCACCCTGCTGGTCCTGCTCCTGCCGGCCGCCCTCTCGGTCGCGGCCTGCAAGAAGCCGCCCCGCAAGGAGACCGAGGCCGAGCGCGCCCGCGCCGTGACCGTGGTCCAGGTCGAGCCCCGGGCGATCACCGGCGCGCTGACCGCCTCGGGCGACCTCGCCCCGCGCGAGGAGGCCGCGGTGATGCCGGAAGTGACCGGCTACCGGGTCCGCGCGGTCCGCGCCGAGGTGGGCGACTACGTGCGCGCCGGCCAGACCCTGGCCGAGCTCGATCCCACGCTCCTCGAAGCCCAGATCGCCGAGGCCCGCGCCCAGGCCGCCCAGGCCGAGGACCAGGCCAACCGCGTCAAGGGCCTCGAGAACCAGGGCGTCCTGCCCCAGGAGCAGATCGCCCAGCGCCGCTTCCAGGCCCAGGCCGCCGCCGCGCGCCTGCGCAGCCTGCTGACCCAGCAGCGCAAGCTGAACGTCGTGGCGCCCGTGTCGGGCGTCATCCTCGAACGCAACGTGCGTCCGGGCGACCTCGCCGCGGGCGGCGCCACGCCGTGGTTCCGCATGGCCCGCGACGGCCAGGTCGAGCTGCGCGCCGAGCTGTCCGAGACCGACCTGAGCCGGGTCCGCGTCGGCCAGGCCGCGACGGTCAGCCTGCCCGGCGGCGCCACGGTCACCGGCCGCGTCCGCCTCATCAGCCCGCAGATCAACCCGCAGACCAAGCTGGGCGAGGTGCGCCTGCTGCTGCCCGTCCGCAGCGACATCCGCGCCGGCGGCTTCGGCCGCGCCATCTTCGACGACGCCCAGACCACCGTCAGCGCGGTCCCCGAAGCGGCGATCCGCTACGACGCCGACGGCGCCAAAGTCATGGTCGTCGGCCCCGACAACAAGGTGAAGCGCGTCCCGGTGCAGACCGGCGCCCGCGGCGGCGGCCTCGTCCAGATCGTCAAGGGCCCGCCGAACGGGACCCGGATCGTCGCCAACGCCGGCGCGCTGTTCCTCGATGGCGACCTCGTGCGTCCCGTGGCCGCCGGCCCGACCCCGGCGGGCGCCGCGCCGCGCGCCGCCGCCGCCAGCCCGCCGGCCGCCAAATGAGCGAGCAGCCCCAGCGCCACTTCGCGATCTCCGCCTGGGCGATCCGCAACCCGATCCCCGTCGCGGTGCTGTTCATCGGCCTGCTGATGTCGGGCCTGATCGCCTACCAGATGCTGGCGGTCAAAATGTACCCCAACATCCAGTTCCCGCTGATCGCGGTGACGGTCACCCAGGCCGGCGCCGCCCCCGGGGAGATGGAGACGCAGATCACCCGTCCGGTCGAGGACGCGGTGGCCAGCGTCACGGGGGTGCGCAGCATCCAGTCGGTGGTGACCCAGGGCGTCTCCACCACCTCGATCCAGTTCGAGATCGGCGAGAACCTGCAGAAGAAGACCGACGAGCTCCGCTCGAAGGTCGCTCAGATCCGCGCGCAGCTGCCGCGCGACATCGACGAGCCGCAGGTCAACCAGATCGAGGTCGACGACGCCGCGCCGATCATGACCATCGCGGTCGAGGCGCCCGCCATGAGCGACGACGAGCTCTCGTGGTTCGTCGACGACACCGTCTCGCGGACGCTGCAGGCGGCCAAGGGCGTGTCGCAGGTCTCCCGGGTGGGCGGGGTGGCCCGCGAGATCAACGTCATCGTCGATCCCGACCGCATGGCCGCCCGCGGCCTGACCGCGGCTCAGGTCAACAACGCCCTGCGCGGCTTCCAGGTGGACGCGCCCGGCGGCCGCGTGGAGGTGGGCGGCCGCGAGCAGACGGTCCGCGTCCTGGGCTCGGTCACCACCGTGGCGCGCCTGCGCGAGATGATGATCCCCACGGCCGGCGGCGGCTCGGTGCGCCTGTCCGACGTGGCCGAGATCGGCGACGGCTCCTCGGACGAGCGCGGGTTCGCCCGGCTGAACGGCCGCGCCGTGGTCGGCTTCCAGGTCTCCAAGACCAAGGAGGCCAGCGACGTCGACGCCGAGGACGCGGTCCTCGCGAAGCTCAAGGAGCTCGAGGCGGCCCACCCGGGCGTGAAGTTCTCGACGATCTTCTCGTCGGTGACCGAGACCCGCGCCAGCTTCCAGGCCACCAAGAACGTGCTGGGCGAGGGCATGCTGCTCGCCGCCATCGTGGTGTTCTTCTTCCTGCGCGACTGGCGGGCCACGGCGATCACCGCGCTGGCCATGCCCATCTCGCTGATCCCGACCTTCCTGATCATGCAGATGGCGGGCTTCTCGCTGAACATGGTGACGCTGCTCGCGCTCACCCTGGTCATCGGCATCCTGGTCGACGACGCCATCGTCGAGATCGAGAACATCGAGAAGCGCGTGGCCCGCGGCCAGCGCCCCTACCAGGCCGCCATCGAGGGCGCCGACGCCATCGGCCTCGCCGTCGTCGCGACCACCTTCTCGATCGTGGTGGTGTTCACCCCGGTCTCGTTCATGCCGGGCATCCCCGGCCAGTTCTTCAAGGAGTTCGGGCTCACGGTCTCGGTGGCCGTGCTCTTCTCCCTGGTGGTGGCGCGCCTCGTCACCCCGCTGCTGGCCGCCTACTTCCTGAAGCCCACCGCCACGCCCCACGAGCGCAAGCCGTTCAAGGGCTTCTACCGCAACGCCCTGGAGTGGGCCCTGGCGCACCGGATCATCGCCGCCTTCCTGGGCGGGGTGTTCTTCATCGGCTCGCTGGCCCTCGTCCCGCTGCTGCCGGCCGGGTTCCAGCCCGCGGGCGACCCCGACTACATGTACGTCGACATCCAGGGTCCGCCGGGCGCCACGCCCCGGGACATGGAGGTCACCGCCCAGCGCCTCACCGAGCTGTTCGAGAGGCAGCCCGAGGTGCGCGGCGTCTTCATCCAGATCGGCTCCACCGTCTCCAGCTTCGGCCCGGGCATGTCGGGCGGCGGCGGCGGCGACGTCCGCCGCGGCACCGCCACCATCCTGCTGAACGAGGACCGCTCGGTCCGCGGCTCCGAGATCCGCGACCGCCTGCGCGACGACCTGCGCCGCATCCCCGACGTCCGCCTGGGCTTCCTCGACTTCGAGGGCGGCGCCGGTTTCCAGCAGATCCTCACCGGCACCAACCCGGCGAACCTCGAGGCCGCCGCCCTCGAGCTCGAGCGCCAGATGCGCACCCTGCCCGAGGTGGCCGACCCGAAGCAGTCGACCCCGCCCGTCGGGCCCGAGATCGTCATCCGTCCGCGGCCGGACGAGGCCGCGCGCCTGGGCGTCTCGTCGGACGCGCTCGCCAACATCATCCGCGTCGCCACCGCCGGCGACATCGACGCCAATGTCGCCAAGTTCAACGAGGGCGAGCGCCGGATCCCGATCCGGGTGCGCCTGCCCGCCGACGCGCGCAGCGACATCCAGCGCCTGCGCGCCCTGCGCGTCCCCACCGCCTCCGGCGGCACGACCACGCTGGAGAGCGTCGCCGAGATCGAGTTCAAGGCCGGTCCGGCCCGCATCGACCGCCTGAACCGCGAGCGGCGGATCACCGTGCAGGCCGAACTGAACGGCGGCTACCAGCTGGGCCAGGCCCAGAAGGCGGTGAACAACCTGCCCATCATGAAGAACATGCCCGAGGGCGTCCGCCCGGCCGCCATCGGCACCGCCGAGGCCATGGCCGAGCTGTTCGGCGGCTTCGGCATGGCGATCTTCACCGGCGTCTCGATGATCTACGGCGTGCTGGTCCTGCTGTTCCGCAGCTTCTTCAAGCCGGTGGTGATCCTCTCGGCGCTGCCCACCGCCGTCGGCGGGGCCTTCGCGGGCCTGCTCGCCTTCGACCTGTCGCTCTCGATCCCGTCGCTGATCGGGTTCCTGATGCTGCTTGGCCTGGCCGCCAAGAACTCGATCCTGCTGGTCGAGTACGCCATCGAGCGCGAGCGCGAGGGGATGAGCCAGCACGATGCGCTGATCGACGCCTGCCGCGAGCGGGCGCGCCCGATCGTCATGACCACCTTCGCCATGGCCGCCGGCATGCTGCCCACGGCGTTCGCCCTGGAGAAGGGCGCCGAATTCCGCCAGCCCATGGCCGTGGCGGTGATCGGCGGCCTGATCACCTCGACCGTCCTGTCGCTGGTCCTGGTGCCGGTGGTCTACCGCTTCGTGGACGACTTCGAGAACTGGCTGAAGCCCAAGCTCGCCCGCGTCGTCACCCCCCGCGAAGTCCCGCCCCGCCCGATCCCCGAAGACCGCCTCTAGCGCGCCTTCCTTTCCCGCTCGCGGGAAAGGGGGACCGCCCGCCGAAGAGCGGGTGGTGGAAAGGGCAAGCGGCCGGCAGGGCCCCACCGCCGGCCCGTCACAGCTCCCCGCGCAGCACCTGCGCGAACTGCTCGGGGTCGACGTTGCCGCCTGAGAGCACCAGCCCCACCGTCCGGCCCTCGAAGCCGCGGACCTTGCCGGCCAGCAGCGCCGCGAGGCCCGCCGAACCGCCCGGCTCCACCACCAGCTTCAGCGTCGAGAAGGCGCACCGCATCGCCTCCGCCACCTCGGCGTCGGTCACCACCGCCACGTCGGCCACGTGCGCCTTCAGGATCGGAAAGGTCAGCTCGCCGGGGCAGGGGGTCTCCAGGGCGTCGCAGAGCGTCCGGTGCGTCGGCGTCATCGGCGTGCGCACGCCCGCCTGCAGCGACTTCAGCGTGTCGTCATAGCCCGCGGGCTCGGCGCCGATCAGCGCCGTCGCCGGCGACAGGGCCTTCACCGCCGTGGCCACGCCCGCCAGCAGGCCGCCGCCGCTGCAGGGGGTGATGACCGCGTCCAGCTCCGCGCCCAGCGCCCGCGCCTGGCGCACCAGCTCCAGGCCCGCCGTCCCCTGGCCCGCGATGATGTGCGGATCGTCGAACGCCGGGACGACGACCGCGCCGCGCTCGGCGGCGATGGCGGCGGCGATGTTCTCGCGGCTCTCGGTCAGCCGGTCGTAGAAGCGCACCTCGGCCCCGTAGCCCTTCGTCGCCTCGGCCTTCACCCGGGGCGCGTCGGCCGGCATCACGATCAGCGCGGGGATCCCCAGCAGCTTCGCGGCCAGCGCCACGCCCTGGGCGTGGTTGCCGCTGGAAAACGCCACCACCCCCGTCCGCTTCTCCTCGTCCGAGAGCTGGACCAGCCGGTTGAACGCGCCCCGGAACTTGAAGGCGCCCACCCGCTGCAGCGTCTCGGGCTTGATCAGCACGCGCAGGCCCAGCCGGTCGCTCAGGGCGGCGCTCTCCAGCAGCGGCGTCTCCACCGCCCAGCCGCGGATCCGGCCCGCCGCCGCCTCGATGTCGGCCAGCGAGATCGCCAGCCCGTCCGTCCTGCTCATCTCGCGAACACCATCTCGTCGCGCGCGAAGGCCTTGAACTCCAGAGCATTGCCCGACGGGTCCAGGAAGAACATCGTCGCCTGCTCGCCGGGCTGCCCCTTGAAGCGGATGTTGGGCTCGATCACGAACGCCGTGCCGGCGTCCTTCAGCCGCTCGGCCAGCGCCTCCCACGCGGGCAGCGTCAGGATCACGCCGAAGTGGCGCACCGGCACGTCGTGGCCGTCCACCGGGTTGGTGGCGCCATGCCCCGCCTCGCCCGGCGACAGGTGCGCCACGATCTGGTGGCCGTGAAAGTCGAAGTCGACCCATTCGTCGCTGGAGCGGCCCTCGGGGCAGCCCAGGAGGCCCCCATAGAACGCCCGCGCCTCGGCCAGGTCGCGGACCGGAAACGCCAGGTGGAAACGCGGAATATCCATCCCCGCCTGATACCCCGCCCGACCCCCGCACGGAACCGCCAGTTGGCGCGCGGTGGCCTACGGAGTTGAGCGCTCCCCCCTCCAATGTCATCCCGGTTTCGCCGCAGGCGAAGACCGGGACCCATAGACTCCGTGGGTCCGGAAAGAGCGCGGCGGTGACGCTTGCGGGCCGCCTCCGCCATCGGGCGCGTATGGGTCCCGGCTTTTCGGCTACGCCGAAGCCGGGAGGACAGCTGAGAGGGTGTGGGCGCCACCTCAAGCGTTGTCATCCCGGTTTCGCCGCCAGGCGAAGACCGGGGCCCACAGACTCCGCGTTTCAGAACCACCCCGACACCCACCGCCGTGCGGCTGCGAGCGCGCCCCTCATGCGCATGGGCTCGCCCCAACTGACCTGATGACAGCCGTCGGGCGTTCCGCTAAACCCCGCCCGCATTTCGATCTCCGCGTCCGGCCGAGCACCTGTCGAAGGGCCGTGGCGCGTTCTCCGGGCAGGTCGGGAGATCGTACCCAGATGGCCAATGTCACCGTGATCGGCGCCCAGTGGGGCGACGAGGGCAAGGGCAAGCTCGTCGACTGGCTCTCCAACCGGGCCGACGTCGTCGTGCGCTTCCAGGGCGGCCACAACGCCGGCCACACGCTGGTGGTCGGCAACCAGGTCTACAAGCTGTCGCTGCTGCCGTCGGGCGTCGTGCAGGGCAAGCTGTCGATCATCGGCAACGGCGTCGTGGTCGACCCCTGGCACCTCCTGAAGGAGATCGACGGCATCGCCCAGCAGGGGATCGCCATCACCCCCGACCTGCTGGTCCTGGCCGACAACGCCTGCCTGATCCTGCCCATCCACCGCGACCTGGACCAGGCGCGCGAGGCGGCGGCCACGAACAAGATCGGCACCACCGGCCGCGGCATCGGCCCCGCCTACGAGGACAAGGTCGGCCGCCGCGCCATCCGCGTCGCCGACCTCGCGGACCGCGCGGCCCTGGAGGCCAAGATCGACCGCCTGCTCGCCCACCACGCGCCGCTTCGCCGCGGCCTGGGCCTGCCCGACGTCGACGCCGCGGCCCTGCTGGCCGACCTCGAGGCGCTGGCGCCGCGCATCCTCAGCTTCGCCCGGCCGGCGTGGCTGCTCCTGGACGGCGAGGTCAAGGCCGGCCGCCGGGTCCTGTTCGAGGGGGCCCAGGGCGCGCTGCTCGACGTCGACCACGGCACCTATCCGTACGTGACGTCCTCCAACACCGTGGCCGGCCAGGCCGCCGCCGGCTCGGGCCTCGGCCCCAAGGGCCCGGGCTATGTGCTGGGCATCGTGAAGGCCTACACCACGCGGGTGGGCGAGGGGCCGTTCCCCACCGAGCTCACCGACGAGGTTGGGCAGCACCTGGGCACGGTGGGCCGCGAGTTCGGCACCGTCACCGGCCGCTCGCGCCGCTGCGGCTGGTTCGACGCGGCCCTGGTCCGCCAGTCCGTGGCCCTGAACGGCATCACCGGGATCGCGCTCACCAAGCTCGACGTGCTCGACGGCCTGCCGACGCTGAAGATCTGCACCGGCTACCGCCTGGGCGACGAGGAGATCGGCTACCTGCCCGCCGGCCTGAAGGCGCAGGCCGCGCTCACGCCGGTCTACGAGGAGCTGGAGGGCTGGAGCGAGACCACCCAGGGCGCCCGCTCCTGGAAGGACCTGCCCGCCAACGCCGTGAAGTACGTCCGGCGCATCGAGGAACTGATCGGCGCCCCCGTGGCCCTCCTGTCCACCAGCCCCCAGCGCGACGACACCATCCTGATGCGCGACCCCTTCCAGGACTGACGGCTCCCTTCCTCTGCGGGGGAGGACGGTCCTTCGGCCGCCGCACCTTCCTCTCCCGCAAAGCGGGAGAGGGGGACCGCCCGCCGAAGAGCGGGTGGTGGAGAGGGCAAGCGGACACTGAGGGCTGGCCGCCCCCCGGTCCTCCCCTGCAAGGGGAGGGGGACCATGCGCAGCATGGTGGAGGGGTCTCGAGCGCCGAGCCTAGCCCCCCTCCACCGCGCCCCCCGGCGGGGGAGGACGGTCGTTGCCCTCGGCGCGTCCCCCAAGGGCCGCCCGGGCGTATCAAACGTCTCTTTACGGATACCGGCTATGACCTCCTCCGAAGGTCCGGGGGGAGCCAGCGCCTTGTTCGACGGCGACAAACGCATCATCGAGAAGATCGCGCCCAGGCTGAAGCGCGTCGTCGTCGCCGATCCGCAGCCGGCCAGCGCCCGCCTGTTCACCGACCTGATGCGCGACATCGCCCAGAGCCACGTCTGGGTCGCGGGGACGACCGAGCGCGCGCTCCGCATCGCCGAGACCTGCGACCCGCAGCTCATCGTCCTGGAGCTGGGCACGCCCGAGGTCGACGGGCTGGCCATCGCCCGCCGGATCCGCCGTTCGAACTGGCTGTGCCGCAAGGCGCCGATCATCACCGTCACCGGGGCCGCCACCGCGGCGATGATCCTCGCGGCGCGCGACGCCGGCGTGCACGAGTTCCTCCGCAAGCCCTATTCGATGAAGGACCTGCTCCGCCGCCTCGAGGCGGTCACGGTCAAGGAGCGGGACTGGGTGGAGGGGATGGAGTACATCGGCCCCGACCGGCGGCGGTTCAATTCGGGCGAGTACGCGGGCCCGCTGAAGCGCAAGACCGACGGCTCCGAGACGCCCTACCAGCAGAAGGTCAACCAGGCGCTGAAGATCGTCCGCGCCGCCGTCGCGGCCTGCGAGAGCGATCCGCAGCAGGCCATGCGCGCCATGCTGACCCAGGCCACGACCCTGCAGTCGCTGGCCACCGACCTGCGCCTCACGCTGGCGGCGTCCGAGTTCTACCGCAACCTCATGAAGCACAACCAGTCGGGCGCGCCGCTCACGCGCGCGGCGGCGGAGGCCTGGTCCAAGCCCCTGCTCACCTTCCTGCGCACCGACTCTCCCCGCAGCCGCGAAGCCGTCGAACTCGCCTAGAGCTTGACGACGACGTGGAGCGGACCTCCTGAACGTCCGCACGGGGTGGCCTTCGGGCGTTGAACCCGCTTGCCGCCACTCTTGATGTTCCTGCTTGTTTCGCCCCCCCTCTCCCAGGCGCGGCAGCGCCGTGGGAGAGGCCGGGAGAGGGCGGCGCTGAGCTGCGCGCGCCGCGCCGCCGTTGGACCAGGAGGCGACGCCTGTGGGCAAGGTCATGTCCGTCACCGCCAAGCTGCGGCGTGATCGGGCCGCCGGCTCCGACGCGAGCAGACCGAAGCCGAGGCCCGCCTCTGGGAGATGTTGCGCGGCGCCCGGATGGACGGCTGGAAGTGGCGTCGCCAAGCCGTCGTCGGTCGCTTCATCGTCGACTTCCTGTGCCTCGAGGCTGCGGTCGTGGTCGAACTGGACGGCGGCGTGCATGCCGAGCGCACGGTCTACGACGACCGCCGTGACGCCTATCTGCGGGGGAAGGGCCTGCTCGTGCTTCGCTTCGGCAACGCCGCCGCGCTCCAGGATCTCGACCGGTCAAGCTGGCGCATCCTGAGCGCCTGTCGCGAGTCCGACCCCAGCCGACGTGGGCGTCACATCGAGCGGCGTCGAGCGGAATCAGGCGCCTTCCGCCCCTGACCTGCGACCGGGTCCCACGCGGCGTCTTCGGCCCGTCCAGCCGCGCCGCCCTCTCCCGGCCTCTCCCACAGCGCTGCCGCGCTTGGGAGAGGAGTCCTCACGATTTTCCAGCCGTCCGATATGCGTCGAAACCGGATGGCGCTGAGGGATGGGCAAGCCTAGGCTGCCGGAAGGCCCGCTGTCAGGCTCCTGTCCTGACGGACGACGGAGCCGGCGCTCACCTCGTGCGTGAACACTTCGAAGCCCGCGAGCCTAGCCGGGCCGAAGCTGGTGCTGATCGCCACGTCGGTGGCGTCGCGGCCCACGGCCATCAGGATGCGGCCGATCCGCGGACGGTTGTGCCGGGCGTCGAAGGTGCGCCAGGCGCCGCCGAGGTAGACTTCGAACCAGGCGCTGAAGTCCATGGGCGCGTCCGAGGGCGGCACGCCGATGTCGCCCAGGTAGCCGGTGCAGTACCGGGCGGGGATGTTCATGCAGCGGCACAGGGCGATGGCCAGGTGGGCGAAGTCGCGGCAGACGCCGACCTGCTCTTCATGCGCCTCCCAGGCGGTCCGGGTGTCGCGGGCGTGGGGATAGCCGAATGCGATGCGCGCGTGGGCGTAGTCCACGATCGCCTGGACGCGCGCCCACCCGGGCGGCGTGTTTCCGAACAGCCGCCAGGCGAGGTCGCTCAGGTGCTGGGTCTCGCAGTAGCGGGAGCCGAGCAGGAACAGGATGACGTCGTCCGGCAGGTCCTCGATGGGATGCTGGCAGGCGTCGGGCGCGCTCGGATCGGGCTGGCCCGTGTCGCGGATGATGAAGTCGCTGCGCAGCGTGATCAGGCCGGCGGGAGCCGTCACCCGGCTGCAGACGTTGCCGAAGTCGTCGACATATTGCCGGATGGGGGTCGCCGGAGTGGCGGACAGGACGTCGGGCGTCTCGAGCTGGCCGCGCCGTTCCGGGCGGATGCTCAGCATCAGGAGCAGGGGCGTGGGCGCCGGGCACTCGAAGGCAATCTCAAATCCGGCTCTGATCCGCATGGCGTCCTCTAAATGACCTGCTGCGCAATTCCTTTCTCTTCAATCGGTTGCGTATCGGCGGGATCGTGAGCGCAAATCGCCACCTCGACATCGAGGCCGATGAAATCGGAGGCGAAGCCGGACCAGCTTCCGTGCAGCGGGACGGCGTCGCGAGGGTTCGCGACCGCGGCCACGCGGATCAGCCCGCGAGCTCCGATGATCCCGTTGGTCGGATCGAAGTCGCACCATCCCACCTCGGGAAGGTAGGCGCGGGCCCAGGCATGGGTGTGTCCACCGCCCGTCGGGGCGCCGCCGCCCGGCGCGCCGTAGACGTAGCCCGAGACGAACTGGGCCGCGAGGCCGTGGCGCCGCGCGGCCGTCATCAGCAGGACCGCGAAGTCGCGGCAGCTCCCGCGCCGGCGCTCGAGCGTCTCGGCCGCCGGCTGGGGCTTGCCGGACACCCGCAGCTCGTACGCGAACTCGTCGCGGATGGCGTGCGTCATGTCCGAAAGCAGGGTCGCGATACGGGTGCGGCCGACGGGCTTCAGGAAACGCCGCGCCCACGGGTCCACCGCGGCGTCGCCGGCGTCCGCCGCGTTCCCGACGAACGGGCTCAGCGCGTGGGCGTCGCCGGGGGCGTAGGCGAAGCCGTCGGTCCCAAGGACGGTGTCGTCGTCCTGCGCGCTGGCGCAGCGCTCGGGCCGATGCTCCACCTCGGCCCGCAGGACGAACTCCAGATGGTCCGCCCGTCCCTCGAACCGCGCGGCGGTCACGGCGGCGTTGCTCAGGTCGTGGATCGTCCGCACGAGCGAAGGCTCGGGCGTGATCGTCAGATCGGCGGACAGGACGTGCTGGTCGAACGACTCCATCGGCCGCGCCATCGCCCGGTGCTCGCCCAGGGCGACCGGGTTGCGGTACCGGTACGTGGTCCGATGAAGAAGGGAGACACGCGGCATTGACCCATCGGGCCGACGATTCCGGGGCGCCGTCCACGCGACCGGCTGCCGCTGCGGCGGAAAGTCCCGTCGCTGTGCTGAATCCGGGCGCCCCCTCGGGCTTTCTGCTCGTGGGCGATCATGCGGGGGACGCGATACCGCCGCGGCTCGGCGACCTGGGCGTGGGGCCGGCCGACCGGGCGCGCCATATCGCCTGCGACCTCGGCGTGGCCGCCCTGGGCCGCGCCCTGTCCGTCCGGCTGGACGCGACGTTCATCAGCCAGCGCTACTCGCGCCTGGTCATCGACTGCAACCGGAGCCCCGACCACCCGCAGTCGATCGTGGAGACCAGCGACGGCACGTCCGTCCCCGGCAACGCCGGGCTCGGCGACCGCGAGCGGGTCCGCCGGCGGCGGGAGATCTTCGAGCCCTACCATGCCGCGATCGCCGCCGCGCTGGACGCCCGGCCAGGGCGTCGGCTGGTGTCGCTGCACTCGTTCACGCCCGTGATGCAGGGACAGCGCAGGCCCTGGCGCCTGGGCGTGCTGCACCGTGACGACTCCCCGCTCAGCCGGTCCGTGCTCGCGCGGCTGCGCGGTCGCCTGGGCGAGGCGGTGGGCGACAACGAGCCCTACCGCATGGACGGCGACGACTTCACCGTGCCGCACCACTGCGATCCCCGCGGGCTCGACTATCTGGAGCTGGAGGTGCGGCAGGACGAACTCGCCCACCCCGACGGCGTCGCCGCCATCGCCGCGCTGGTCGCCGACGCCCTGGTGTGAGGCGCGGGGGAGGGAAATTCGAGTGTTCGTCGGCTAGTCTCCGCCGCCATGAGCAATCGCGGGCGACCTCGCCATGGTGATGTCCTGACGCCGGCCGAGTGGCGCGTCGTCGAGGCGGTCCGGCACGGCCTGACGAACGGCCAGATCGCGACCCGCCGGCGCATCAGCCTGGATGCGGTCAAGTTCCATGTCGCCAACGCGATCCTGAAGCTCGGCCTGGACGACCGCGCCGCGCTCCGCGCCTGGGCCGGCGTGCGGCGGGACAGCAACCTGGGACGGAGGGTCTCCCAAATGGACGCGCAGCCAGTGCTTGGCCCGGTGGGCCAGATCTCCCGGTCGGTGAGGCGCGTGGCCGAGGCCGAGGCCTGGTACCGGGACGTGGTCGGTCTTCCGCACCTCTTCACCCACGGCCCGCTGGCCTTCTTCGACTGCGGCGGCGTGCGCCTGTTCCTGGAGGAAGGGCCGGTCAAGGCGGAGTCGGTGATCTATTTCCGGGTCCCGGACATCCGCGCCGCCCACGCGGAGCTGGAGCGGCGGGGGGCGCGGTTCGTGTCGGCCCCGCACCTGATCCACACCCACGAGGATGGAACGGAGGAATGGATGGCCTTCTTCCACGATCCGGAAGAACGCCCGCTCGCGATCATGTCGCAGGTGGCCGCCGGCTGACCTGTGCCGGCTGGGGCGCCGAGGCCCGCGCCTCCGCCGTGTCCGTCTTGTGGCTGCCGAGCCGCCCGCCCGCACGGGACGCGGCCCGCCTTCACGCGTTCAACCCCGTTGGACGCGCCACGGCGTATGTTTCCATGCAGGCTCGGGAGATTGGACGCCGTGGAAACGGAACAGGGGCCGCGGGGCCGCCCGTTCGGCTCCGGGGTCAGGCGGTAGGAATGGCGCGGTGCGGCAGGTAGGCTTGGCCCGGATGGAGCCCGAGGACGCGGACGACGCCGGCCTTCTGCGCGCCCACGCCGACGGCGATCCGCTGGCGTTCGGGCGGCTCTACGACCGCCACGACCGCGTCTGCCACCAGTTCATCCGGCGGCTGCTGGGGCCCGCGCACGCCGAGGCGGCCGAGGATCTGCACCAGGAGACCTGGGTCGCCGTCGCGCGCAACGCCGCCGCGTTCGATCCGCAGAAGTCCAGCTTCCGCGGCTGGCTGCTGACCATCGCGCGGCGCAAGACGTGGGATCACTTCCGCCGCCAGAAGGTGGCGGTGCTGGCGCAGGCGCAGGACGAGGACGCGGCGATGACGATCCCTGACCCCGGCCAGACGCCCCTTGAGCAGGTCCAGTCCCGCGAACTGGCCGAGCGGATCGTGGCCGCGGTCGAGGCGCTGCCGCTCGAGCAGCGCGGCGTCTTCGTGATGTTCGCCCAGGCCGGGCTGTCGCTGGAGGAGATCGCGGTCGCCACGGGGGTCGGGATGGAGACGGCCAAGAGCCGCCTCCGCTACGCCCGGGCCCGGCTGCGCCAGCTCCTGGCAGGCGAGAGGTCGGCCCATGTCTGATCCGAACGCGATGACCGATCCCGTCGACCAGGCCTATGCGCAGGCCGAGGCGGTCCTGGCGGACGAGGCGGCCCGCGCGGCCCGGCGGGCCCGGGTCCTGGCCGCTGTGTCGGCGCAGGCGGAAGCCCCTCCGGCGGCGCCGCGCCGGCGGGCGGCGTGGCCCGGCTGGCTGGCTGCGGCGAGCGTCGGCGGGATCAGCGTTTTCGTGGCCACCCAGGTCTTCCGGCCCGACCCGCTGCGCCCGCCGGCCCCCGCGACGCCGGCCCCTGCGACGCCGGCCGCGCCCACGCCGTCCGCGGCTGCTCCGCCAGCCGCGCCATCGGGTCGTCCCGCTGCGCCGGTCCAGGCTGCGCCGCCGCCGGCGCCCGCCGCGGCGCGCCTGCCGCCTGGCCCGGCGCCCGGCGCGGCCGAAGTCGTGGTCAGCGCGTCGCGGCGGCCGGCTGTGGAGTCCGGGGACCTCGCAGCGCCACCGCCACCGCCACCGCCACCGCCTCCGCCGCCAGCGCCGCCGCCGCCCTCGATCCCGCCGCTAGGCTTGCCGCCGGTCATGCCGAGGACGCCTCCGGCGGCGGCGCCGGCCGGCGCCGGCGAGCTCTCCGAGATCGTGGTCACCAGCGAGAAGCGGGCGGCCGCCGCGGCCGCGCGCCGGCTCCCGCCGCCCGCGCCGCAGGGCCAGGCGGCCGAATGGGCCGAGCGGCTGCGGGCGGCCGCGGCGGCGGGCCAGGTGCGGGAGATCTCGCGGCTGCTGGCGCGTGGCGCGCCGATCGACGCGGCCGACGCGCAGGGCCGCACGGCGCTCATGCGGAGCATCGAGGCGCGCCAGCTGGAGGCCGCCGCCCTGCTTCGGCGACGGGGTGCGAACCTCGACCTGCGCGACGCGGAGGGCCGCAGCGCCCGCGACATGGCCGCCGCGGTCGGTGATCCCGAACTCGATCGCGCGCTGGGGCTAGATCGCTAGGGCGCGCGCCAGTCGCAGCCAGAGCTGCTGGTCGAAGTCGCGGTCGGGGGCCGCGAGGCCCATGCGCACCACGATCAGGCGGCGGCTGGGGACGACGTAGAGCTTGCGGTCGAGCGCGCCCAGCGCGGCGACGAGGTCGGCCGGGGCGGCCGGGATGAGCGGGCCCTCCGCGCGCCCCGCCGGGCGGACCGTGTAGGCGCCGCCGTTCAGCCACCACAGACGCCCGTAGGCGGGGTTGGCGGGCGAGCGCGACAGCATCGCCTTCATCCCGGCTTCCGAGACGATCCGCCGGCCGTCCGCGGCGCGGCCGCCGTCCAGCACCACCTGTCCCATGATCGCGACGTCGCGGGGCGAGGTGACGAGGCCGGTGGGGTTGCCGACGCCGGCAAACGCCGCCGGCCGCGGCCGCCAGCCGGTGTTGCGCATGCCCGCAGGCTGGGTCAGCCAGTCGCGGGTGATCGTCTCGAGCGGCTGCCCCGCCACCGCCGCCAGCACGGGCTTGAGGATCGCGTACGCGGGCGTGTTGTAGAAGAACGTGGAGCCTGCCGGCGCCAGGTAGTTCAGCGGCTCGCCGAGGCCCGAGCACATGGTCAGGAGGTGGATCACCCTGATCGCGCGTTCCTGCTCGGGCGCGGCCTTGGACCAGCCCGGGCCGATGTAGTCCGAGACCGGCCGCTCCACGTCGAGGAGGCCCTTGTCGACGGCGATGGCGGCCAGGATCGCGACGAAGCTCTTCTGCTGCGAAGCCACGTCTTCGAGGAGCGCGCCCTCGGGCGTGGTCTCGTAGGCGTAGGAGGCGCGGAACCGGGCCGCATCCGCCTCGGGCGCCGGCCAGTTGCGCTCCACCAGCGTGCGCCGGTCGCGCACCACCAGGAAGCCCGTGGTCTTCTGGGCCCGCGCATAGTCGAGGACCTCCTCCATCGCCGCCGACGGCGCCTGGGCGAAGGCCGGCGCGGCGGCCAGGGCGGCGGCGGCCAGCAGGTCGCGGCGGGAGGTCGTGGGGCGCATGGGCGGCTCGCGCTGAGGGCAGGAACGTCCGGCCACTGTGACGCCGCCGCGTGGCGCCGATCAACCGTCGGGGTGACGTGGGGGCCGCGTTGACTTCCCTCGACCGGCCCATAACGTGTTTCAAGATCGCCGGAAGAGCGACGGGCACACGGGAGGATCGGCCATGACCGCCACAGTCGGCGAGGCGCCCGCCGCGCCCATGGCCCTGCCGGGCCGGGCCTACCGCAGCTACGCGCTCGGGCTGCTCATGGTGATCTACGTCGTCAACTTCATCGACCGCCAGGTGGTCTCGATCCTGGCCGAGCCGATCAAGCAGGAGCTCGGCCTGGCCGACTGGCAGCTCGGGCTGATGACCGGACTGGCCTTCGCGGTGCTCTACACGGTCCTCGGCGTGCCCATCGCCCGCGTCGCCGAGCGCGGCGACCGACCGCTGATCATCGCCGTCGCGGTCGCCGTCTGGAGCGGCTTCACCGCGCTCTCCGGCCTGGCGCAGAGCTTCACCCAGCTGATCCTCGCGCGGATCGGCGTGGGCGTCGGCGAGGCGGGCTGCACGCCGCCGGCGCTGTCTCTGATCGCCGACACCGTGCCGGCCGAGCGCCGCGCCTCGGCCGTCTCGGTCTACATGCTGGGCGCCCCGGTCGGCAGCATCTTCGGGCTGGCGCTGGGCGGCCTGATCGCCGACGCCTTCGGCTGGCGGATGGCCTTCGTGATGGTGGGCCTGCCGGGCCTCGCGCTCGCGGTCCTGGCCGCCCTGACCCTGCGCGAGCCCCGCCGCAGCCTCCCGCGCGTCACCGCCGCGGCCCAGGACGCCCCCAGCTTCCGCGAGGCCCTCCGGGAGCTGGCCGGCAAGCGCACCTACTGGCGGGTCGTCGGCGGCGTGACGATCAAGTCCTTCGCCTCCTACGGGTCCCTGGCCTTCACCGGCTCGTTCTTCTTCCGCAACTTCGGGCCCGAGCTCGCGCACTACTCGGCCATGTTCGGCCTGAAGAGCGCGGGCTTCCTCGGCCTGGCCCTGGGCGTCACGTCGGGGGTGATGGCGATCGTCGGCACCTTGCTGGGCGGACGGCTCGCCGACCATTTCGCGCGCAAGGACGGACGGGCCTATGCGACGATCCCGGCGGTCGGCGCGGTCGCGGCGCTGCCGTTCTCGCTCGCCATGCTCAACGCCGACTCGCTGCTCGTGGCCTTCGCCCTGCTGCTGGCGCCGGGGCTGCTCGGCTCGATGTGGCTGGGTCCGGCGTACGGCGTCGTCCAGAGCCTGGTCCGGCCGCAGACGAGGGCCACGGCGACGGCGGTCCTGCTGTTCGTCGCCAACCTGATCGGCCTGGGCCTGGGCCCCCTGGCGGTCGGGATCCTCTCGGACGTCCTGCTGGCGCGCGGCCTCTCCGAGGCCGAGGCGATCCGCTGGTCGCTGATGACCTTCGCCCTGCTCGCCATCCCCTGCGCCTGGCTGTTCTGGAGCGCGCGCCGCACCATGCGCGAGGAGATCGTCAGCTAGCGCCTGCGCCCGGCTAGGCTCGCGGGAAGGCTCGGCTCCAGAAGCGCGACCCGGCCTCGCCGAAGCGCCAGGGCGTGTCGACCGCCTTGCTGATCCCGATGCGGGGGCCGGCCACGACGCCCCGCGCCGGGCCCGGGGATATCGCGAACGGCGCATGGTCCAGCGCCATCCCGTCATGCTCGCGCGTCACGGCCAGCGCCTGGCAGAGCTTGCCGGGTCCCGAGCAGAGCGCCTGCGGGTTCGCGAGGCCGCGGCGTTCGGCCATGATCTCCAGGCCGTGGGTGGGCTCCAGCGCGCGGATCAGCACGGCGCCGCCCGGGGCTCCCGACCAGCAGACGAAGTTCATGCACCAGTGGATGCCGTACGAGCGATAGACGTAGACGTGGGCGGGCGGCCCGAACATCACCGCGTTGCGCGGCGTGGGGCCGGAGAAGCTGTGCGAGGCCGGATCCTCGTGATGGTAGGCCTCGGTCTCCACGATCCGGCCGCCGACGCCGTCCACCCGCACGGTCCAGCCGATGAGGTCGGCGGCCACCTCGGCGGGATGACGCTCCCAGAAGCCGCGCGGCCAGCCTTGACGCGCGGAATTTGAAGGTCCGGAATGCCCGCCAACAAGAGACGACATCCGGGAGGTATGCGCCATGCCCTACGTGGAAGGCCAGACGGTGCATGACGCCGACAGCCACATCATGGAGCTGCCGGGCACGATCAACCGCTACATCGATCCGAAGCGGCGCGACGAGTTCGTCGCCAAGACCGGCCGCAAGGACGTGTTGCCCGAGTGGTTCGCCAAGGCCGCCGAGAAGGCGAGGGACCCCGAGTTCCGCGCCGGCGCCGAGGCCAACATCCTGCTGCGCAAGAACTACGAGGCGCTGGGCGCCTTCGACGCGGCGGACCGGCCGGCGACGCTGGACTACCTGGGCTTCACGAGCCAGCTGGTCTTCACCACCGCCTGCCTGTCGAACTTCGGCCTCGAGCAGATGGGCGAGGTGGACCTGGCCCTGGAGGCCGCCCGGGCCCACAACCGGATGATGGCCGAGTTCTGCTCGGTGGACCGCCGACTGCTGGCCACGGGCTACGTGCCGCTGATCGATCGCCAGCGGGCGCCGCAGATCGCCCGCGAAGCCATCGCCCTGGGCGCCAAGGGGCTGGTGATCCCGTCGCGCCATCCGGGCTTCTCGCCCAGCCACCTCGAGCTCGACCCGCTGTGGGCGGTGGCGGAGGAGGCGGGCCTGCCGATTCTCTTCCACGTGGGCGGCGAGGAGAAGATGCAGAAGGCCTATCTGGAGAACGGCCTGCCCTACGTGAAGGATTTCCACGGCGGCGACGAGAACTTCACCTCTCTCACCTTCATGGCCATCCCGCTCAGCGTCTGGCAGACGCTGTCGGCGCTGGTGATCGACGGGGTTTTCGACCGGTTCCCGCGCCTGAAGTGGGGGGCCATCGAGCTCGGCGCGTCCTGGCTGCCCAGCCTGATGAAGTTCCTGGACTCCGGCTGCGCCGCCTTCGGCCGCGAGGAGCGCCTCCAGAAGCTGTCGGACACGCCGTCGAACATCCTGCGCCGGCAGCTGCGGGTGACGCCCTATCCGCACGAGGACGTCGCCTGGATCATGCAGAACGCCGGCGAGGAGATGGTGCTCTTCTCCTCCGATTTCCCGCACGTGGAGGGCGGCCGCAACCCGCTCAAGCGGTTCAACGAGAACCTCGAGGGCGTGAGCGACGCCGCGAAGCGGAAGTTCTACCGCGACAACTTCATCGACCTGATGGGGGCCGGGCTCGACCGTTCGCTGCACGACCTCCCTTCGCTGGCCGCGGCGTAGCCGGCATCACCCCGCCAGAGCGTGGGCCGGCGTGTCGGCGAGATCCTCGCCGGCCTCGCCGAGCCCGTCGGCCAGGCCCGGAGCCTGGGTCAGCACCTGGCTCGCGTAGAGCCGGGCGAGCGCGCCCTTCGACCTGAGCCAAGGATCGTCGGACCCGGCCGCCGCCAGCGCCTGACGGCCGAGGATCCAGCCGCCGACCACGTCGCCGGCAAGCTTCAGGAAGGGCGTGGCGGCGGCCAGGGCGGTCATGTTGTCGGCCGCCAGCACGGCGTCGGCGGCGCGCTCCAGCGCCGCGATCCCGGCCGCCAGCCGCCGGCCCACGGGCGCCAGCTCGGCGGTCTCGGTCAGCACCTCCGCGGTCAGCGCCATCTCGGCGCACAGCCCCTTCAGCGTCTCGCCGCCGTTCGCGCGCAGCTTGCGGCCGATGAGGTCCATGGCCTGGATGCCGTTGGTGCCCTCGTAGATCGGCGCGATGCGGGCGTCGCGGTAATGCTGGGCCGCGCCCGTCTCCTCGATGAAGCCCATCCCGCCGTGGACCTGGACGCCCAGCGAGGCCACCTCGACGCCGACGTCCGTGGACCAGGCCTTGGCGATCGGCGTGAGCAGCTCCTGGCGCGCCTTGGCCGCCTCGCGCTCCTCGGGGGTCGCGGCGCGCCTGGCGAGGTCGGAGAGCACGCCGGTGGTCAGGCAGATGCCCCGGGCGGCCTCGATCCTGGCCTTCATCAGCATCAAGGTCCGGCGCACGTCCGGATGCCCGTAGATGGCGCCGCCGGCGTCCTCGAAAAGGGCGCGGCCCTGCTTGCGCTCCTGGCTGAAGGCGAGCGCCTGCTGGAAGGCGCGCTCGGCGATGGCCACGCCCTGGACGCCCACCTGCAGGCGCGCGGCGTTCATCATGACGAACATGTGGGCCAGGCCCTGGCCCAGTTCGCCCACCAGCTCGGCCTCGGCGTCCTCGTACAGCATGACGCAGGTGGGCGAGCCGTGGATGCCCAGCTTGTGCTCGATGGAGGCGGGGCGGAAGCTGTTGCGGGCGCCGAGCGAGCCGTCGTCCCTCACCTCGAACTTGTTGGCCAGGAACAGGCTGATGCCCTTGATGCCCGGCGGGGCGTCGGGGGTGCGCGCGATAATCAGGTGGCAGATGTTGTCGGCCGCGTCGTGGTCGCCCCAGGTGATGAAGATCTTCTGCCCCGACAGGCGGTAGCGGCCGTTCCCGTCGGGCCGGGCGATCGCCGTCAGGGCGGCGAGGTCGGAGCCGGCCTGCGGCTCGGTGAGGCACATGGCGCCGGTCCACTCGCCCGACACGAGCTTCGGCAGGACCAGGCGCTTCTGGCGCTCGGTGCCGTGCAGATCCAGCGCCTCGATGGCGCCCTGGGTCAGCATGGGGCAAAGGCCGAACGCCATGTTGGCGGCGTGCACCATCTCGAAGACCGCCAGCTCCATGGCCTTCGTCAGGCCCTGCCCGCCGTGGGCCGGGTCGGCCGACAGCGAGTTCCAGCCCTGCTCGACGAAGTGGCGGTAGGCTTCGGCGAAGCCGGGGGCGGCCGTGACCTTGCCGTTCTCGTAGCGCGCCCCTTCCAGGTCGCCCCTGCGGTTCAGCGGCGCCAGCTCGTTGTCCGCGAAGGCGCCGGCCGCCTCGAGCACGGCCTGCACGGTGTCGTCGTCCAGCTCGGGGTACGCACGCGTGATCAGCTCGGGGTGCCCCACGGTCTTGAGCGCGAAGGCCAGATCGCGGATCGGGGCGCGGAAGGTCATCAGGGTCCCTCGGACGACAAAGTTCGCTCCGGCCTTCTACGGCCTGCCCAAGCAGCCTGGGAACATGAAAAGTGCGGTGTCAGTGTGGGCCGCCCGGCGTGTCCGGCCGCCCGGGAAAGGTCCTGATGCTTCGCACCGCTCTCATCGCCCTGGCGTTGGTCCTCTCGGCGGCGGCCGCCGCGCGGGCCGACGCGCCGCCGGCGCAGATCCCCGCGGGCGAGTACGTCCTGGACCCGCGCCGCGCCAGCCTTGTGGTGCGCGTGCCGCTGTTCGGCGGGCTTTCCCGCTACGCCCTGCGGTTCGGCCGGCTCTCGGGCGCCTTCGCCTACGACCCAGCCGATACGGCGGCGGCGAACGTGTCGATCACGGCGGATCCCCGGGCGATCGAGGCCGGCGACGCCCAGTTCAGCCGCCTCGTGATCAGCCAGTTCGAACCCGAGCGGTATCCCGCCATCCGGTTCACCGCGACGGGCGTGATGGTGAAGCCGGGCGGGCGGGGCCGGCTGCCGGGACAGCTCTACCTGCACGGGGTGACCCGCCCGCTGACCCTGGACCTGAAGCTGGAGGCGGTGCGCGGCGACCGCGTCAGGTTCTCCGGCTCGGGCCGGGTGCGCCGCTCGCAGTTCGGCATGTCGGCCTCGCGGCCCTTCGCCGGGGATGTCGTGGACCTGCTCTTCGACGTGGAGTTCGCCAGGCGGTAGGCCCGGCGACGCCGTCGGTGTAACGAGCGCCCGTGGACCCGCGCGCAGCACCTTCCGACGTGGACCGGGCCGCCCAGGCGATCCGGTCGGGCGGCCTCGTGATCCTGCCCACCGAGACGGTCTACGGCCTGGCGGCCGACGCCGCCGACCCGAAGGCTGTGGCGGCGGTCTACGCGGCCAAGGGCCGGCCCAGCTTCAACCCCCTCATCGCCCACGTGGCCGACCTGGAGATGGCCCGGCGCATCGCGCGCTTCGATCCGCGCGCCGAGGCCCTGGCGGCGCGCTTCTGGCCGGGACCGCTGACCCTGGTGCTGCCGGTGGCCGACGAGCGGGCGGTGTGCGACCTGGCGCGGGCGGGCCTGGACACCGTGGCGGTCCGCGCCCCGGCGCACCCGCTGGCCCGCGCGCTGATCGCGGCCGCGGGCCGGCCCCTGGTGGCGCCCTCGGCCAACCGCTCGGGCCGGCCCAGCCCCACCACCTTCGCCGACGCCGTGGAGGAGACGGGCGGGACGGCGGCCGCCGCGCTGGACGGCGGCCCGTGCGGCGTCGGCCTGGAGTCGACCGTGGTGGCGCTGCTGGACCAGCCGCGCCTGCTGCGCCCCGGCGCCGTGACCCGCGCGCAGATCGAGGCGGTCGTGGGTCCGCTGGCCGAGGCGGACGCCGACGCCCGGCGCTCGCCGGGGCGGCTGGCGCGGCATTATGCGCCCAGCGCGCCCGTGCGGCTGGACGCGACCTCGCCACAGCCCGGCGAGGCCTGGCTGTCGTTCGGCCCCGGCGGGGCGGGCCCGTGGAACCTCAGCCCTGCGGGCGACCTCGCCGAAGCCGCGGCCAACCTCTTCGCCTACCTGCGCGCGGCGGACCGCACCCACCCGTCCGGCATCGCCGTGGCGCCGATCCCGCACGAGGGCCTGGGCGAGGCGATCAACGACCGCCTCAAGCGCGCGGCCGGGTTCGTGGGCTAGGTCCCTTCAGGCCGAAGGCCCTTTTGATCGACCACGCCGGGAGCGTGGCGGGCTGGTCCGTTAGATTCGGACGTAGGTGGGAAAGCGGCTGGGACGGTTGGGGACTGATCGCGGACCCGGAGGTCCGCCCGCCTCCGTCATCCCGGGCGGAGCGCTCGCCAGAGCGCTGCGACCCGGGACCCAGCCCCTGCGCCCGCAAAGCTGCGCCATGACCGGCGAGATGGCCCGTTTTCGTGAAGCCGTCGTCCTCGAGCCGCGCCGAAAGCCGTGCGGCTGGGTCCCGGGTCTCCGCGCTCTTTCGAGCGCTGCGCCCGGGATGACGGGGTGAGTGGGGATGGGTGTCTGCGTCCGAGCCGTTGCGAACGCCTTGCCTCCCCCGCGAAGCGGCGGGAGGTGAGGGCCCCGGACTGGCGGAGGAGGGGCGGGGGGCTTAGGGTTTGGGGATGACCGCGCCTGTCCCCGCCGACCTGATCGCGCGCCTGAAGGCGGTGCTGGGCGAGGGCGGCTGGAGCGAGGATCCCGAGCGCATCGGCCCGAAGCTGGTGGAGTGGCGCGACCGCTGGGTCGGGGCGACGCCGTTCCTGGCGCTGCCGGGTTCGACCGAGGCCGTGGCGGGCGTGGTCGGCGTCTGCTTCGAGGCGGGCCAGGCGATCACCATCCAGGGCGGCAACACCGGCCTCGTCGGCGGGCAGATCCCGCAGGGCGAGATCCTGCTGTCGCTGGAGCGGATGCGGTCGATCCGGGAGGTGGACGCCTTCGACGACGCCCTGACCGCCGAGGCCGGCGTCACCCTGTCGGAGGTGCATGCCGCGGCCGCTGGGGTGCGCCGCCGCTTCCCGATCGGCCTCGCCTCGGAGGGCTCGGCGACGGTCGGGGGCGTGATCTCGACCAATGCGGGCGGGACGCAAGTGCTGCGCTACGGCATGGCGCGCAACCTGGTCCTGGGGCTGGAGGCGGTGCTGCCCAACGGCGAGGTCTGGAACGGGCTGAAGCGCCTGCGCAAGGACAACACCGGCTACGACCTGAAGCAGCTTCTCATCGGGGCCGAGGGCACCCTGGGCGTCGTCACCGCGGCGGCGCTGAAGCTCTACCCCGTGATGGCGTCGCACGCGGTGGCCATGATCGGCGTGGCGGATCCGGACGCCGCGATCCGGCTGCTGGCGCGGGCCAAGGAGGAGACCGGCGGCGCCGTCGAGGCGTTCGAGCTGATGGGCCGCCTCGGGGTCGAGTTCGCACTGAGGAACATCCCCGGCACGCGCGACCCGCTGGCGCAGCCGCACCCCTGGTACGTGCTCGCCGAGTTCGCGTCGGGCGAGCCCGGGTCCGCCGAGGCGGCGATGGAGCGGTTCCTGGCCGACGGGCTGGACGCGGGGCTGGTGCGGGACGCCGTGGTCGCTCAGACGGAAGCCCAGGCGCGCGCGCTGTGGGCGCTGCGCGAGAACCAGTCGCCGGCGCAGAAGCCCGAGGGCGCCACCTGGAAGCACGACGTGGCGGTGCCGGTCAGCCGCGTGGCGGAGTTCCTCGCCGAGGCCACGGCGGCCATGGAGGCCTTCGCGCCCGGCGCGCGGATCGCCGCCTTCGGCCACGTGGGCGACGGCAACATCCACTACGACGTCCTGCGGCCCGACGGCGGGTCGGACGCCGAGCATGCCGCCAAGCGGGACGCCGGCAGCCGCATCGTCCACGACATCGTCGCCCGCCTCGGCGGATCGATCAGCGCCGAACACGGCCTCGGCGCGATGAAGACGGCCGAGGGCGCGCGCTACAAGTCTGCCGTCGAGCTCGAAGCCCAGCGCGCGATCCGCCGCGCCCTGGACCCCAAGCGGATCCTCAATCCGCGGGTTCTGTTCTGACCGGAGCGTCCAGGACCTGGCGCACCTTCAGCGCCAGCTGCTCGATGGTGAAGGGCTTGGCGATGAACGCGACGTCGGCGTCCAGCATGCCGTTGTGGACGATGGCGTTCTTCGTATAGCCGGTGGTGTAGAGCACCTTGAGGTCGGGCCGGGTCTCGCGCGCCTTCTCGGCCAGGCGGCGGCCGTTCAGGTCGGGCATCACGACGTCGGTGAACAGCAGATCGACCCGCGGCTGCATCGTCAGCACCGCCAGCGCCTGGGCCGCGTCCGAGGCCTGCACGACCGTGTAGCCGAGCTCGCGCAGGGCATCGACCGAGAGGTGGCGGACCCGCTCGTCGTCCTCGACCACCAGCACGATCTCGTCGGTCCGGCCGCGCGGCAGTTCGCCGGCGGGAGGCGTCAGCGCCTCGGCCTGCGCGGCCTCCTTCAGGCTGCGCGGCAGATAGATCTTGATGGTCGTGCCGACGCCCGGCTCGGAATAGATCTTCACGTGTCCGCGGCTCTGCTTGACGAAGCCCTCCACCTGGCTGAGCCCGAGCCCGGTGCCGCGCCCGGGCCCCTTGGTGGTGTAGAAGGGATCGAAGGCGCGCTCGACGACCTCGGGCGGCATGCCGGTCCCGGTGTCGGTGACCGAGATCATCACGTACTGGCCGGGCGCGACCTCGGCGTGGGCGGCGGCATAGGCGTCGTCCAGGTGGGCGTTGGAGGTCTCGAGGGTGAGCCGCCCGCCGTCGGGCATGGCGTCGCGGGCGTTGACGCAAAGGTTGACGATGGCGTTCTCGAGCTGGGCGGCGTCGATCAGCGTGCGCCAGAGGCCGCCGGCCAGCACGGTCTCGACGCGGATGTCCTCGCCGATGGTCCGGCGCAGGAGCTCGGACATGCCGCCGACCAGCTTGTTGACGTCGAGCACCACCGGGTTGAGGGGCTGCTGGCGGGAGAAGGCCAGCAGGCGCGCGGTCAGCTGGGCGGCGCGGGTCGCGCCCTCCAGGGCGCTGTCGATGCAGGCCTCGGCGCGGGCCCGGTCGCTGTGCAGGCGCCGCTTGGCCAGGTCGAGCGAGCCGATGATGATGGCCAGCATGTTGTTGAAGTCGTGGGCGATGCCGCCGGTGAGCTGACCGATCGCCTCGTTCTTCTGGAACTGCCGGACCTGCGCCTCGGCGGCCTCGCGGCTGGCGGCCTCGGCCTGCAGCGCCGCGTTGGTCTGGATGGCCGCCGTGAGCCTGCGGCGGGCGTCGGCGACGGCGAAGACGCCGAGCATCAGCATCGCCAGGCCTCCGGCGACGAGGGTCACGCGGGCCATCAAGGAGTCCCTGTCGGCGCGCAGCGTGCGCTCGGCCAGCAGACGCTCTTCCTCGGCGCGCATGTCCGCCAGGACGAGGCGGGTCGCATCCATCAGCTCGCGCCCGTGCTGCAGCCTCTCGACCGGGACGGTCCGGCCCTCGGCGTGCAGGGACAGGTTCTCGTCCAGAAGGGCCGCGCGCTCGACCACGGCGGCCCGCAGGCGCCGGCAGTTGGCCCTCTGGCGCGGGTTGTCGGCGGCCAGGCCGCAGAGGCGGTCCAGGTCTTTGCGCAGGGCCCCCACAGCCGTGCGGTAGGTGTCCAGGAAGGACGATCCGTCCGTCAGCAGATAGCCCCGCTGGGCCGCCTCCGCCTCGAGCACCTGGGTCTGGACGTGGCTCAGCCGGTTCTGCACCTCGAGGGTGTGCCGCACGCGGCCGGCGGCTGTGTCCTGCTGTGCGTTGAACCAGAGCGCGGCCGCCAGCACGACGGCCAGGGCGACGAAGCCCCCCAGCAGCGCGACCACCGCACGGTCATTGCGGACGGAACTCATGCTGTACTGTTGTCGCCGCTTCTCCCATCGATGCAAGGTGTTCGACGCGCCCCGGCGCGCGCCGCCCTTGGCGCCACCGCCAAGTCACGGCAAAGGGTCGGCGGCATGCTGATCGTCCTCTCCCCCGCAAAGGCGCTCGACTTCACCGCCGGGCCGGACTCGGCGCCCCTGTCCGCGCCGCGCCTGACGGACGACACCGCCGAGCTCGCGAAGACGGCGAAGAAGCTGCGGGCGGCCGACCTGAAGCGGATGATGCACCTGTCGGACAGCCTCGCGACGCTGAACCGCGAGCGGTTCCAGGCCTTCGACCCGCAGAGCGACGACGGGCTGCAGGCGGCCTTCGCGTTCAACGGCGACGTCTACCTGGGCCTGCGCGCCCGCGAGCTCGACCGCAGGGCCCTGTCGTTCGCCCAGGACCATGTCCGCATCCTCTCCGGACTCTATGGCGTGTTGCGGCCGCTCGACGCCATCCAGCCCTACCGGCTGGAGATGGGCGTGCGGATCAAGACCCGGCGGGGGGGCAGCCTCTACGACTTCTGGGGGTCGCGGATCGCCGAGACGCTGGACGCCGACCTGGCCGGGCACAAGGACCGCACGATCGTGAATTGCGCCAGCGGCGAGTACTTCGGCGCCGTCGACCGCAAGGCGCTGAAGGCGCCCGTGGTGTCGTGCCGGTTCCTCGAGGAGAAGGACGGCGAGGCGCGGATCATCTCGTTCTTCGCCAAGCGCGCCCGGGGCGCCATGGCGCGTTTCGCGATCGACAACCGCCTGCGCAAGGCCGCCGACCTCAAGGCCTTCGACGCGGACGGATACCGCTTCCAGCCGCACCTCTCGTCGGACGACGAGTGGACCTTCAGCCGGCCCCAGCCGCCGCCGGCCGCAGCGGCCCGCAAAGGAGCCTGACCATGGCCGTCGACTATCACCTCGAGGGCCAGGTGGCCGTCGTCACGGGCTCCACGTCGGGGATCGGCCACGCGATGGCCGCGGCGCTCGCCGGGCAGGGCGTGAGCGTGGTCCTGAACGGCTTCGGCGAGGCGGCGAAGATCGAGGCCGACCGGGCGGCGATGCAGGCCGCGGCGGCGGCCAACGCCCGGGTGCTCTACCACGGCGCCGACATGACGAAGCCCGCCGAGATCGCGGATCTCGTGGCGTTCGCCCACAAGGAGCTGGGCCGGCTGGACATCCTGGTCAACAACGCCGGCGTGCAGCATGTGGCGCCGGTGGACGAGTTTCCCGAGGCCCGGTGGGACGCGATCATCGGCATCAACCTGTCGTCCGTGTTCCACGCCACCAAGCACGCCCTGCCGCTGATGAAGGCGGGCGGGCGCGGGCGGATCGTCAACATCGCCTCGGCGCACGGGCTGGTCGCCTCGCCGTTCAAGTCCGCCTATGTCGCGGCCAAGCACGGGGTGGTGGGCTTCACCAAGAGCTGCGCCCTGGAGGTCGCGCGCAGCGGCATCACCGTCAACGCCATCTGCCCCGGCTACGTGAAGACGCCGCTCGTGGAGATGCAGATCGCCGACCAGGCGAAGGCGCGCGGGATCCCCATGGACAGGGTGGTGGACGAGGTGATCCTGGCCGCCCAGCCGAACCGCAGCTTCGTGGGGTACGAGCAGCTGGCCGGCCTGCTGCTCTACCTGGTCTCGGACGCCGGCGGGTCGGTGACCGGCGCGGCGCTCTCGATCGACGGCGGGTGGACGGCGGCCTGAGGCGCGCCCGCCGGGCTGGGGGCGGACCCGCCGAGAGGCGCTGACCTCGCGTCACGGTTTCCATCGCCGGCCCGCGGCGCCATGGTTCGAGCAAAGACGCGGGAGGACGCCGATGACCCTTCACACCAAACTCTGTGATCTGCTGGGGGTGGAGCATCCGATCATGCTCGCCGGCATGGGCGGGGTGTCCTTCGCCGAACTGGCGGCCGCCGTGTCGAACGCCGGGGGCTACGGCGTCCTCGGGATGGCTGGGCGCAGCCCGGACTTCATCCGCGACCAGATGCGCGAGGTGCGCAAGCTCACCGACAAGCCGTTCGGCGTCGACCTGCTGGCCGCCTCTCCGGAGAGCCTGACCGCCTCGGTCGACGTGATCATCGCGGAGGGCGCCTCGTCGTTCGTCGCCGGCCTGGGCGTGCCCATGCCGATCATGGAGAAGCTGAAGAAGGCCGGCCTGAAGGTGATGGTGGTCTGCGGCGCCGTGAAGCACGCCGTGAAGGCCGAGCAGGCGGGCTGCGACGCGGTGATCTGCCAGGGCGGCGAGGGCGGGGGTCACACGGGCCTCGTGGGCACCCTGCCGCTGGTGGCCCAGGCGGTCGAGCGGGTGAAGATCCCTGTGGTCGCCGCGGGCGGCCTCTACGACGGACGCGGCCTCGCGGCGGCGCTGAGCCTGGGCGCCGTGGGGGTCTGGATGGGCACCCGCTTCATCGCCTCGCAGGAGGCCCATGCGGCGCGCATGTACCACGAGACCATCCTGGCGGCCTCGGACGAGGACACCGTTCGCACCCGCTGCTACTCCGGCAAGCCGATGCGGGTGAAGAAGAACCCCTACGTCGACGACTGGGAAAGCCGGCCGCAGGACATCCAGCCGTTCCCGTACCAGGCCATGCACTCGACGAAGGCCGGCGTGATGGGCGGCATCGGCGGCCAGCTGGAAGGCCTCGACCCCGACAGCTCGTGCTTCGCCATGGGGCAGTCGGCCGGCGGCGTCACCGAGGTGCTGCCCGCGGGCGAGATCGTCAGGCGCCTGGTGTCCGAGGCGGAAGCCGCCATCGACCGCGTCTCCGCGATCCGCAAGGGCGCCGCGGTCACGGCCTGACGGCCAACCGCGACGCGCAATCCGGGGTTCCGGATTCCCCCGGCGGGCGACGCGGCTTTGCCGGCCGCGGCGATCTGCTAGGCATGGCCGAGCTCTGGGGATCCTCATGCGTAAGCTTACCGTCGTCGCAGCGCTGGCTGCGGCGGTCCTGACGACCACGTCCGCCGCGGCCGAGACCGCCGCCGATTTCAACCTGTTCGTGCTCGAGAACTTCCGGGCGGTCGGTTCCGACGAGGAAGGCCGGGTCGCGGTCGGCGGCGACTTCTACGCGCGCCACCACTCGGTGGGCCTGCTGGCCGATCCGGGCGACGTGAACCTGGTGGTGGGCGGCAATCTCGACGCCCGCAGCGGGTCGGCCTACGGCAAGACCATCGTCGGCGGCAGCGTCAGCACCGACGCGTCGTGGGCGCCCAGCAACATCCTGCCGGGCGGGACCCCGTCGCCGGTCGACTTCGCCGCCGAGGCGCAGCGCCTGCGCGACCTGAGCGACATTCTGGCGGGCTACGCGGCCACGGGCACGACGAGCTACCAGTTCTGCGGCGCCTGCCAGATCACCCTCACGGGCGGCCTCAGCGGCCTGAACGTCTTCACGGTGGACGGCGCGCGGCTGGCCACGACCAACACGTTCAACATCGTCCTGCCGTCCGACGGCTATGCGCTGATCAACGTCACCGGCTCGACGGGGAAGTTCGCCAACTCGGGCATGTTCTTCAACGGCCAGTTCATCGACCTCGCGCACCAGAACCTGGGGTCGCGGCTGTTCTGGAACTACGCCGAGGCGACGACTCTCGATTTCCGCGGGATCGCCATGGCCGGCTCGGTCCTCGCGCCCGACGCCGACTACGTGGGCGGCCCGGGCGTGGTGTTCGGCCAGATGGTGGTGAAGAGCTTCGGCGGCGCGGACTGGAACGTCACCCAGATCAACAACGTGCGCGACGGCACCGGCCTCTTCAACTCGCCGCCCGGCGCCGTTCCGGAACCGGCGACCTGGGCGCTGATGATCGCGGGGTTCGGGCTGGCGGGCGCGGCGCTCCGCCGGCGCTACGCCGCGTTCGCCAGGTAGCCGACCGGGTCCTTCAGGAAGTCGCGGGCGTCGGCCAGGCAGCCCTGCCAGGCCTGCAGGTGCGTGGTGGCGTCGTCGCGGGTCATGCTGCGGAACAGGATCGCCGAATAGACGACGTGCGGCAGGCCGGCCTTGTCCTGGTAGACGCGGCACATCACCGAGGTCTGGTTGAAGGCGTTGACCTGGGCGAGGGTCGCGGGGCTGCGCTCCAGCGCCGCGTCCAGCAGGACGGCGCGGCAGCCGCGGCCCTGCGGCGTGCAGCCCGCGAACTGCATCGAGAAGTTGGCGAGCGGGGAGGTGACGGGGATGAACACCGAGTCCTCTTCCCGTCGGCTGGCCTGGGCCTTGGCGCCGGCCGCCTCCAGGAGGGCCACGAAGGCGTTGGGATTCTGGGCGTCGAAGGACCCCGCCGCGGCCGCGGGCCGGGCCGGCGCGGCCTTCGCCGGGGCGGGCTTGGCGGCGGGCGCCTTCGGCGCTTGCGCGGCGCCGAGACACGCGAGCGCGGCCGGCAGGAGCAGGAGGACGGCGCGGGTCATCCCGGCTCGCTACCAGAGGCGGGCGCGCCGCGCGAGCCCGGCCCGCCGGTTTCCGTGGCGGTGACGGCGCAGTCTGGATAGACTTGCCCTCGGGTTAGGTTGGGAGGGACGCCATGAGCCTGGGGCTGATCGTCGCCGCGGTCTTCCTGTTCCTCGCGATCGTGGTCGCCCTGGGGGCGATCAAGATCGTGCCGCAGGGCCGCGAATACACCGTCGAGCGTTTCGGCCGGTACACCCGCACGCTCAAGCCGGGCATCAGCTTCCTGACGCCGTTCGTCGAGGGCGTCGGCCGGCGGGTGAACATGATGGAGCAGGTGCTCGACGTCCCGCGCCAGGAGGTGATCACCAAGGACAACGTCACCGTCCAGGTGGACGCGATCGTGTTCATCCAGGTGATGGACGCCGCCGCCGCGGCCTACCGCGTGGACAACCTGAACTTCGCCATCCAGCAGCTCGCCATGACCAACCTGCGCACGGTGGTGGGCTCGATGGAGCTGGACGAGGTCCTGTCCCAGCGCGACGCCATCAACACGCGGCTGCTGAATGTCATCGACGAGGCCACCGGCCCCTGGGGGGTGAAGGCCGCGCGGATCGAGATCAAGGATCTCCAGCCCCCGCCGGACATCACCAACGCCATGGCGCGCCAGATGAAGGCCGAGCGCGAGCGGCGCGCGGTGATCACCGAGGCCGACGGCGAGAAGTCCGCGGCCATCGCCCGCGCCGAGGGCGCCAAGCAGGCCGCGATCCTGGAGGCCGAGGGCCGCCGCGAGGCGGCCTTCCGCGACGCCGAGGCCCGCGAGCGCGAGGCGGAAGCCGAGGCCAAGGCGACCGAGATGGTCTCGAACGCCATCGCCGCCGGGGACGTCAACGCGATCAACTATTTCGTGGCTCAGAAGTACGTTGAGGCGTTCGCCGAGCTCGCCCGAAGCCCGCAGCAGAAGACCGTCATCGTGCCGGCCGAGATGGGCGCCCTCGTGGGCACCGTCGGCGGCATCGGAGAGCTGGTGAAGGCGATCGGGGGCGACGGCCCCGCGCCCCGCCCGCCGCCCGCCCGCGGACGCGGCGCGGTTCCCGCGACGGGGGCCTGAGCCATGATGGACACCATCATGGGGCTCTACGCCGACCAGCCGTTCTGGTTCTGGGCGGCCCTGGCGGCGGCGATCCTGGGCGTCGAGGTGCTGACCGGATCCGGGTGGCTGCTGTGGGCCGCCGCCTCGGCGGGCGTGACGGCCATCCTGACGGCCATCTTCGACGTGTCGGTCCCCACGGCGCTGCTGGCGTTCGCGCTGCTGACGCTGTTCTCCACCCTGCTGGCCCGCCGGTACCTGCCCCGGCCGCTGGTCGAGGAAGGCGTCGACATCAACGACAACGTGGCCCGCCTCGTGGGCCAGCGCGGCGCCGTGGTGAGCGCCTTCGCCGGGCGCTCGGGCCGCGTCTTCATCGACGGCAAGGAGTGGGCGGCCGAGGTCGACGACGGCGAGACGCTCGAGACCGGCGCCGCCGTCCAGGTCACGGGAGTCGCCGGCGCGCGGCTGCGGGTGCGCCGCGCGTAGCGCCGGTCCGGCGCCTGGGGTGCAAGCTTAAGCGATTGGATTCCCGCCACACTTCGGCCGGCATCGTTGGGCAGCTTGACCCGCGTAAGTTCGCGGCGCTTATGTGCCCGCAAAATCCCCGGCCGCCCACGGCCGGCCCCAGGAAGACCCCCAAGGAAGACCCAGGAGAGAACGACGGTGAAGACGCCGAAGGCAGGCAGGGTGGGAGCGATCGGGCTCGCCATGGCCTTGATGGCCACGCTGATGGTCCCCGCTTACGGGGTGTCGCAAGGCAAGAAGGACGCCGATATCCCGAAGGCGGCGCGCGAACAGGGCGCCAAGGAAGCGCCGGCGGTCCTGCAGGCGGCGGGCCTGCCCTGCCAGGTCTCGGACGCCCGCAAGATCGGCGAGGACAAGAAGAACAAGGTCAACTACTACGAGGTCGCGTGCGGCGCCGGCCAGATGGGCTACGTGCTGCAGGCGCCCGCCGCCGGCGCGCCCACCGCCTTCAGCTGCATCGAGGCCAACACCCCGCCCGCCCCGGGCCAGGCTCCGTCGGCGCCTTGCATCCTGCCGGGCAACCAGAACCCCAAGGCCCTCCTCCAGCCGCTGATGAAGACGGCCGGCGTGGAATGCCTGCCCGAGTCCGCCCGCGGCATCGGCCAGACCAAGTCGAACACCTACATGGAAGTCGCCTGCCAGGGCGGCGCGGGCTACATCCTGCTGGCCAGCGTGCCCTTCGACGGCGCCAAGCCGCTGCAGGCGCAGAACTGCCTCCTGTACGATGAATCCGAGTCCAACATTAAGTGCACGTTGTCGGACAAGACGGCGCGCATGGCCGTCATCGACAAGGTCGCGGCCGCGGCGAACAACGGCTGCGCCGTGAAGGACCGCCGCTTCGTGGGCATCGCCAAGGACGGCTCCACGTTCTACGAGGCCTCCTGCAACGACGGTAAGGGCTACATCTACAAGACCGCCGTCGGCGGAAACCTGGTCGAGACCTATGAGTGCGCCAAGGCCACCCAGATCCTCGGCGGCTGCACGCTGACCGACGCCCGCCAGGCGCAGAGCGAGCAGGCCGGCCTCTACACCCGCCTGGTGTCCAACGCCGGCGGCAAGTGCGAGGTCGAGAAGTACGCGCTGTTCCCCACCCGCAACCCCCGCGAGGAAGTGGTCGAGCTGGTCTGCAAGGACGGCAAGGGCGCGATCCTGATGTCGACCGCGGGCCAGAAGAGCACCGTCGTGGACTGCGGCCGCGCGCCGATCGCCGGCTACAAGTGCTCGATGGGCAGCGACAACGGCTTCGCCTCGCTGACCAGCGACCTGAAGCGCCTGCAGCAGGGCACGACCTGCGAGGTCTCCAACAGCCGGGTCGTGGGCAAGACCGACAAGGGCACGACCTATGTGGAGGTCGCCTGCGCGGACAAGCTGAAGGGCTACATGATCGAGTACTCGTCGACGCCGGCGATCAACGCGGTCAACGTGGTCGGCTGCGCCTTCGCGGGCAACTGCAAGCTGCCCGGCAACACCTGATCGGCCTCACCGGCTGACGCGAGGGCCCGCGGAGCGATCCGCGGGCCCTTTGCTTTGCGGGGGCGCTGGACGGCGGCCGGGGTTGAGGGGCAGGCTGCCATCCAACAACTGCTGGGTTGGCGGGACGCCCGTCGGTGTTCTGGCGTGCGGCGAGGGTCGAGGTGAAGATGCTGGGTCTCTCGCTCGCGGCGACGCTGATCGCGTCGAGCACGCCTGCCGCCGAGATCACGCCCGCAGACCTCCAGCAGTGTCTGGGCGTATCGCACCTGGCCGCCCCGCTTGCCGCCATTGCGGCGGATCGGGCCAAGGCGACGGCGGAAGAGTGGGCGACGGCCTGCCGGCAGGCTCGCGAGGCGGACCTCCGCAGACGCTCGGCGGTGAGCGCCTTGCTGCGGACCGGGACCTCGCCCCTGCGGGGCTGGACGTCGGCCGAGCGCTTCAGCAAGCTCTCACGGACGTCGCCGGACGCCGACGTCGCGGAGCTGTTCCGCCGTGCGGCGCGTGATCAGGGCGCGCGCGAAAGCCTATCCGCCGAGGCGCAGTCCCAGTTCGCGGCCGGACTTTCGCCTCTCGCCGTGCGGCTCCTGCGCGGGCTCATCAGCAACGATGCCGTGGCGATCGACCGCGAAAACCAGGCTTGGCTGTCGGCGGCGGTTGGCCGCCGCGGCTGGTTCACCATCAGCCGCGACGGCGCGTCCGCGGACGGGGCGGCTTGGCTGATCGTGCAGCACGGGGACCAGGATCGCGCCTTCCAGAAGCGCATGATCGCGGTCCTCGAACCCCTGGCGGACCGGGGTGAGACGGAGCCAAGGCGGTTTCCGTACCTGTTCGACCGCTGGGCCGCCGGCGCGGGCGAGTTGCAGCGGTTTGGCCTGCAGGGCGCATGTGTCGGTCCGGGCGAATGGCGGCCCTCCCCGATGGAAGACGAGACCGGCGTCGACGCGCGCCGCCGTCGCCTCGGACTGCCGACAACCCTCTCCGAGCAGGTGCGCCAGAACAGTGCGCGCTGTCCCTGAACTGCCGACCCGGCCCATGAGCCAGGGCTCGCGGCGGACCTCCGCAATCGGCCGGCAGGCGGCGCGAAGGCAGACCTTCGAAGCGGCGAGGGAGAGGCCGGGAGAGGGCGGCGGCGGCGTGGGACGCGACCCAAGCGTTGCACCCGTCCGCCGTGAGGTGAGCCGCCGCGCCGCCCTCTTGCTCAGCTTGCGGACACGCAGCCGGCGCGTGTCGCTCTCGCCCATTCGTTGAATCGGTTTGACCGTTTCGGCTGCCGAGCTCTTCTGAATCCATCCGAAGTGGGGAAGTAACATGAACCTTAAGCTTGCTTTGATCGGCGCGGTCGGCGCGCTTTCGCTCACCGCGACGGCCGCGAACGCTGTGGTCGTGAACCTGAACAGCTCGGGCAGCAGCGCGAATGCGTTCTACATCACCGACCTGGACTTCACGCTGCCGACCAACTTCACGAACGCCGTTCTCAACATCACGTTCTTCGAAGCGGACGACCGCGCGGTTGTTCAGCTCAACGGCGCGACCGTCGATCAGACGGGGATTTTCGCCCCCGGGAGCGGGTTCTTCAACTTCGGGTCCGGCAACGTCGCGTGGGCCTATTCGCTGCCCCAAGGCGCCCGGAACATCAACGTGACGTCGGGCTTCATGGCCGGGAACAACGACTTCCGCGTGATCGTGAACGACACCCACGCCGGGATCGGCGGCGACGTCGCGGGGGGCACCGGAAACCTCAACGGCCTGGCTACCGGGCCGACCGGCTACTCGCTTCAGGCGACCCTGAGCTACGACCTGGTGCAGGCGGGCGTGCCGGAGCCCGCCACCTGGGCCCTCATGATCGGCGGCTTCGGCCTGGCGGGCACGGCCCTGCGGAGCCGCCGGCGGGTGGGTTCGGTCGCCTAGACCGACCGACGACCGATGAGCTTGGAGCGCCGTCGGCCCCCCGGGCCGGCGGCGCTTCCGTTTCCGGCGGCGACCCGGACCGTCCAAGCTGTACCGGCATTCCGGTCGCAGCGCCCGGGAAGATGGACGGCGAGGGGGATCAGATGCGCGCTTCGATGAACATCGGGCCGCGCTGGGTCATGGCGCCGGCGAAGGCCTTCTCGAACGCCTCGCCCGTGTCGCAGGAGACGGCGGGCAGGCCCATGCCCTTGGCCACCGACACGAAGTCGATGTTGGGATCGCCCAGGTCCAGGAGCTTCTTGGCCGAGGGGCCGGCCTTGCCCGCGCCGGTCCGCTCCATCTCCACGTTGAGGATGCGGTACGTGTAGTTGGCGAAGATGACGACGGTGATGTCCAGGTTCTCGCGCGCCATCGTCCAGAGCGCCTGGATCGTGTACATCGCCGCGCCGTCGCCGTTCAGGCTCAGCACCTTGCGGTCGGGCGCCGCCACGGCCGCGCCGATCGCCAGCGGCAGGCCGATCCCGATCGCGCCGCCGGTCAGGGCCAGCACGTCGTGCGGCCGGGCCGCCGCCGTGCCCGCGGCCACGCCGCCGCCGGAGGTCACCGCGTCGTCGCAGAGGATCGCGCCCTCGGGCATGTGCCGGGCGATCGAGGCGCCGGCCGCATAGGCGGTCAGCTTGCCCGTCGGCGCGGCGTCGGGCAGCGCGAGGGTCTGCACCGGACCGGCCTTCGGCGCGCCCAGGGCGTCGGCCAGGGCGTGGAGGCCCGAGACGGAATCCTCGTTGCGCTCGGACAGCGTGAGCGTCCGGCAGCCTTCGGGGACGAGCACGCTGGGCCGGTCCGGGTAGGCGAAGAAGGCCACCGGCATGGTCGTGCCGGCGAAGACCATCAGGTCCACGCCCTCGAGCTCGGCCAGGGCCATCTCGCCGAAGTACTGCATCTTCCGGGGCGCGAAGACGCCGGCGCCCTTCGGCTGCCGCGCGACGAAGGTGTCGGTGTAGACGGTGACGCCGGCCGCCTCGAGCCGGGCAGCCGCCTGGAGCGCCTCGGCGCGGCACGCCTGGCCGCCCAGCAGGACGATCGGGTTCTTCGCGGCCTTGATGGCCTTGGCGGCGGCGTCGACCGCCGGTCCCGCCGGGGCGGGGCGGACGGGCTTCTGCGCCAGCACCGGCTCGCCGGCGGCGGGAAGCCAGGCCGCATCGGCGGGCAGGATCAGGCTGACCGGGCCGCCCGGGGGACCGTAGCTGGCCGCGACGGCCTCGGCCGTGACCGCGGCCACGCTGTCGGGCGTGTCGGCCGACTTCACCCAGATGGAGTTCGGCTTCACCAGGGTGGCGATGTCGGAATTCAGCGGCGCGTCGTACTGGCGGTGGTAGGTGGCGTGGTCGCCGATCACGTTGACGATGGGGGTGAAGGCGCGGCGCGCGTTGTGCAGGTTGGCCACGCCGTTGCCGTAGCCGGGGCCCAGGTGCAGCAGGGTGCAGGCGGGCCTGTCCGCGATGCGGCCGTAGCCGTCGGCGGCGCCGGTGGCCACGCCCTCGAACTGGCAGAGCACCGGGCGCATGGCCGGGACGCCGTCCAGAGCGGCCACGAACTGCATCTCGGACGTGCCGGGATTGGCGAAGCAGGCGGTGACCTCGTTGGCCACCAGGGTCGAGATCAGGGCGTCGGCGCCGTTCATTCAGAACTCCAGCACGTCGGGGTGGGCGGGGTCGGCGAACAGCCGGTCGACGAATTCGGCCCGCCGGGCGCGGGCGAGGCTCTGGGCGATGTAGCCCTTGTCGGTGATCTCGCCGGCGGACGCATCGGGCCCGTCGGGCAGCACCAGCGCCCGGGCGATCCGGCCGCCCGAGCCCTTGGCGCGGGCGTTGAACGCGGCCACGCCCCTGCGGACGGCGTCGCGGACGGCCGCGCGGTCCAGGGTCGGGTTCGGGTAGAACAGCACGCCGATGCGGTCCTGGTTCTCGCCGCAGACGACCCCGTCGGTGACGGCGCCGCCGATGTCGCCGAGCACGCCCAGGCGCAGGTCGCTGACGATGACGAAGGTGCCCGAGGTCAGCTTGAAGTTCTCGGAGATGCGGCCGTCGAAGACCAGGCCCTCGCGCGGCTCGTCGGGGTTCACGAAGCGGGCGGCGTCGCCCAGGCGGTAGAAGCCCTCGTCGTCGAACGCCGCGGCGGAGCGCTCCGGCTGGTTGAGGTAGCCGGGCGAGACCTGCGGGCCCTTCACCCGGAACTCCAGCTTGCCGTGCTCGGGCAGGAGCCGGACGGACGTCCCCGGCAGCGGCAGGCCCATGAGGCCCATGCGCGCGTTCGGCCAGTGTACGTTGGCGGCGGTGGGGCCCGTCTCGGTGGCGCCGTAGCCCGAGCCGAACGAGATCCGCTCGCCGACGGTGCGGACCGCCACGGCCTGGATGCGGTCGGCGTAGGCCTGGGACAGCGCCGCGCCGCCGTACTGCAGCAGCCGGACGCGCGAGAAGAAGTTGCGGGCGAGGTCGTCGTCCTGCTCCAGCGCCTCGGCGAACAGCATCCAGGCCGCGGGCACCATGTTCTGGTACGTGGGCGCGACGTCCTTCAGGTTGCGGATTGTCTCGCCGAAGCGCCCTGCCGTGGGCTGGCCGGCGTCGATGTAGACGGTGCCCCCGCGGTGCGCGCTCATGTGCAGGATCGCGTTGGCGCCCAGGCTGTGGCTCCAGGGCGCGGAGTGCACCATCACCGGCGGGTCGGGATCGTCGAAGCAGGCGGCGATCTGGGCCCCGTTCGCCGCCATGTTGCGGTGCAGGCAGATCACCGCCTTGGGCAGGCCGGTCGAGCCCGAGGTGAGCAGGTACTTGGCGTGCTGGTCCGGCGTGGCGGTGGGCTGGGCCTCGCCCGCGCGGTAGAGGCGCTCCAGCGGCGTGTCGCCGGGCCGCGCGTTGGCCGAGGCGATCACCGGCAGGCCCGCCAGCGCGTCCGCGCCCAGCCCCTCCGCGAACAGGGCGGCGTCCTCGGTGTAGACGGCGGCGGGACGCAGCACCTCGCAGGCGTGCGACAGGCGCGCCAGGTTGGCGCCCGGCAGGCCGTACTGCGGCGAGACCGGCGCGACGGGCATGCCCTGGCCCATGGCGGCGTAGGTGACCAGGGCGTGGTCGATGCTGTTGCGGGCGAGGATCAGGAGCGGCCGCTCTCCCACCACCCCCATCTCCCGCAGGCCAGCGGCCAGCGCCGAGATGCGTTGCCAGGCCTCCGCGAAGGTCAGCGTCCGCCAACCCTCGCCCGAGCGCTCGGCCAGCCAGATCGTGTCCGGCGTCGCGGCCGCCCAGTGTCCCAGAGGCGCGATGGTCGTCCGGAACGTCGTGTCGAAGGGGGTCGGGTTGGTCAGCACCACCTCGCCGCCCGGCCGCCGCTCCACCTCCAGCCGACGCGGCGCATAGCGCGGGTCGCGGAAGGGGGCGGTGGCGGTGCGCAGCTCGGCGTCCATGGGCGCGAGGGTTACGAGGCCGCGGCGCGAAAGAAAAGCCTTACGCCGCGGCGCGGACCAGCATCTTGCCCGCGTTGCGGCCTTCGAAGAGGCCCACGAGCGCCTCGGGTGCGCGCTCGAAGCCGTCCAGGACCGTCTCCTGGTACTTGATCTTCCCGGCCTTCAGCCAGGCGGTCATGTCGGCCTGGAACTGGGGCTGCAGGTGGCCGAAGTCGCTGGCCACGAAGCCCTCCATCCGCACCCGGCTGTAGATCATGCTGGAGAGGTTGCGCACGCCCACCCGGTCGCCGTTGTACGTCGAGATCATGCCGCACACCGGGATGCGGCCGCGGACGTTCATCCGCGGCAGGACGGCGTCGAGGTGCTCGCCGCCCACGTTCTCGAAGTAGACGTCGATGCCCTTCGGCATGGCCTCGCGCAGCGCGCCGGCGAGCGGCGTCGTGCGGTAGTTGACGACGGCGTCCAGGCCGGCCTCGTCGCGCAGCCAGGCGGCCTTGTCGTCCGATCCGGTCGAGCCGGCGACCCAGCAGCCCTTGATCTTGGCGATCTGCGCGGCGACCGAGCCCACCGCGCCGGCCGCGGTGGAGACGAACACCTGCTCCCCGTCCTTGAGGGCGCCCGTCTCCAGCAGGCCTCCGTAGGCCGTGATCCCGGTGCCGCCGAGGGCGTGCATGTAGACGCTGAGCGGGAGGTCGGGGTCGGGGTTCAGCTTCTGGAGCCCGCGGCCGTCGGAGACGAAGCGCTCCTGCATCCCCGCGAAGTGGCGCACGAGATCGCCCTCGCGGAATTCGGCGTTCCGCGACTGCACGACCCGCGCGATGCCGCTGCCGAGCATGGGCGCGTCGAGCGGCTGGTCGGCGTCCAGCCGCGGCCGCATGTAGGGGTCCACCGAGACCAGGAGCGCCTCGAGCTGGACCTGGCCCTCGGCGGCGTCGGGCGTCTCGACCGCCGCGACGGCGAAGTCGTCGGGGCGCACCATGCCCTGCGGGCGGCGGACAAGGCGGATCTGGCGGGACGTGGTCATCGGTGGCTCTTGGCTGGTTGGCTTTCAGCGGCGTCGTAGCACAGCCCCGCGGTCCGTGCGCAAACCCGAGGTGGCGCCGCGCCCCCGGCGCCCCGCGAGGATTGCATACCCTTTCGGGGCCCGGCCGTACGTGGCAAATGAGTGGCCGGGCAGGGGACGTTGAGGATGCCGGAGAGGAGCGTCGCGACGAGGGCTCGCGCGGCCTTGGCGCGCGGAGCGCTCCTGGAGGCGTACGACATCCTGCAGCAGGTCGCCGACCGCGAGGACGGCGCGCTGGACTACCTCCGTGTGCTCACCCTGGCGCGCCTGGGCGACACCGACCGGGCGCTGAAGCTCTACGAGGCCTATGGCCTGGCCGAGCGCCAGGACGTCGACGCGCTCTCGCTGCAGGCGCGGCTTCTCAAGGACAAGGGCTTCGCCTCCAGCGGCCGGGAGCGGGCCAGCGTGCTGGCGGAGTCCTGCCGGCTCTACGCCCGGGTCTTCCGCCGGACCCGGGACTCGTATCCGGCGGTCAATGCGGCGACGCTGGCGTGGATCACCGGCCGGGCGGCGCTGGCGCGGCAGCTGGCGCGCGCGGTGCTGGCGAACGCCGGCGTCCAGGCGGCCAGCGACTACTACGGACTGGCCACCGCCGCCGAGGCGAAGCTGGTCCTCGGCGACTTCGCCGGGGCCGCCGCCTCGCTGGAGGCGGCGCTCGCGGCCCCCGACGTGGACGCGGGCAAGCGCTCCACCACCGTGCTGCAGCTGCAGCGCCTGGAGCCGACCATTCCCGAGCGCGAGGCGATCGGGCCGCTGCTCGCGCTGGTCCGGCCGCCGTCCGTCGCCAGCTACTGCGGGCACATCTTCCTCGAGGACCCGGCGCTGGAGGCGGATCTCCGCGTCCGCGTCGACCAGGCGCTGGCGAAGGAGAACGTCGGCTACGCCTACGGATCGCTGGCGGCCGGCAGCGACATCCTGATCGCCGAGCGCGTGCTCGCGCGCGGGGGCGAACTGCACGTGGTCCTGCCCGTCGCCGAAGAGGACTTCGTCGCGCAGTCGGTCGCGCCGGCCGGCGGGGCCTGGGCCGAGCGCTACCGGGCCTGCCGGGCCCAAGCGTCGTCGCTCACCTTCTCGTCGACCATGAGCCACGTGGGCGGGCAGGGGCAGTTCGCCTACGGCGCCAAGGTGGCGATGGGCATGGCGCGGCTGCGGGCCCGCCACCTCAACTCGCGCGCCGTCCAGGTGGCGGTCGCCGAGACGGCCGACGCCAGCGGCACGCTCACCCGCTCGGACATCCGGGCCTGGCAGGACACCGGCGGCGCCTCGATCATCGTGGAGGCCGACGGCATAAGGCGCCCGCCGAAGCCGCCGGGGCCGGCGGCGGAGTCCGACGTCGGCCGCGGGACCCACGGGCTGATGTTCACCGACTTTCCGGGATTCGCGCGGCTGGACGAGCGCGTGCTGCCGACCTTCCAGGTCGAGGTCATGGCCCGGGCCGGCGCGGCGCTCGACCGGAACTCCAACGCGATCCGCTACTCGAACACCTGGGGCGACGCGCTGTACGTGGTGTTCGACGGCGCCCTGGAGGCGGCCCGCACGTCCCTGGAGCTCTGCGAGGCGCTGAAGTCGATCGACACCCAGGCGCTCGGCGTGCGCGAAGGCGCCGCCATGCGAATCGCCCTGCATTTCGGGCCGACCTACTGGGGCGAGGATCCGGTGACCCGCCGCACCAACTACTACGGCACCGAGGTCTCGCGCGCCGCCCGCATCGAGCCGGTGACGCCGCCCGGCAGCGTCTATGTGACCGAACCCTTCGCCGCCGTCCTCGAGATGGAGGCCGAGCACAGCTTCATGTGCAACTACGTGGGCCAGGTCGACCTGCCCAAGGGCTACGGCACTTTCCCGCTCTACCACCTCAGTCGCAGGGACTAACGGTTCAGGCTCACTTCGATATCAGCGAATTCAACGACTTCCGACCGTCCCGGCGAAGGCTCGGAAGGGCGCCGAGCCTGCGGAACCCACATCTGAGCCATTCCAACTGGATCCCGGCCTTCGGGGCGTCGAGCCGAACCTAGCCGAGCTCGCGGCGGCGGGCCTCGAGGTAGAGCCGCTCGGCCAGGGCCGGGCCCAGCGCGAGCGCCGCATCGTAGGCCGCCCGGGCCTCTGCGCGACGGCCCGCCCGGGCGCTCAGCGCCGCGCGCGCGGCCTGGTACGGCAGCCAGCCCTCGACGCCCCGGACCGCATCCAGCGCCGCCAGTCCGGCCTCCGCTCCCGCGGCCTCGCCGATCGCGACGGCGCGGTTGACCTCGGTCGCCGCGTGCGGGCGCAGCTCGCGCAGGATGTCGTAGAGCGCGGCGATGGTCGCCCAGTCGGTCGCGCCGGTTTCGGCCCGGGCGCAGTGCGTGGCGTGGATCGTCGCCAGGATCTGCCGCGGTCCGCTCGCAGCCAGGCGGGCGGCGCGGCCGAGCAGGGCCGCGCCCTCGGCGATCAGACGCCGGTTCCACTGGCCGGCGTCCTGTTCGGGCGGGGGCAGCATGGCGCCGCCGTCGTCCAGCCGCGCCGGCCGCCGCGCCTCGGCGAAGCGGACCAGCGCCGCCAGGCCCAGCACCTCCGGCTCTTCGGGCATCAGCTCGGCCAGCAGGCCCGACAGGCGAAGGACCTCGGTCGCGAAGATCGCCCCCTCTGCGGCCAGGGCCGCGTCCTCGTACGCCTGGGCGTAGGCGATCTCGAGCGTGGTCAGCACGGCGTCCAGCCGCTCGGGCCAGGCCTCGCGGCCCGGGACCTCGAAGGGCACGCCGGCCGCGGCGATCTTGCGCTTGGCGCGCGTGATCCTCTGCAGCATGGCGGGCTCGGCGGTGAAGAAGGCGCGGGCCAGGCGCTCGGTGGACAGGCCGCAGACCACCTTGAGCGTCAGCGCCGCGCGGCTGTCGGGCGCCAACGCGGGGTGGCAGCAGACGAAGATCAGGCGCAGCCGGTCGTCGGGAATGGGGATCTCGGCGGCCAATAGGGCCTCCTCGGGCGTGGGGCCCGGCTCCGGCGCGTCCAGGACGGCGCGATCCCGCACGGCGGCCCGGCGCCGCGCGTCGATCGCCCGCCGCAGCGCCGCGCGCCACAGCCAGGCCGCCGGGTCGCGCGGGGGCTGGTTGGGCCAGGCGACCAGGGCCGCGGCGGAGGCGTCGGCGAAGGCGTCCTCGGCCGTGTCCAGGTCGCGCAGGCGGGCGGCGAGCGCGGCGACCACGCGGGGACGCGCGTCGGCGATCGCCGCGCCAAAGCGGTCCATCAGTCGTAGACCGCCAGGGGCCGGACCTCGACCTTGCCGCCGTCCATGACGGGGACCCTGCGGGCGACCGACAGCGCGTCGTCCAGGTTGTCGACCTCGATGAGATAGTAGCCGCCCAGGTGCTCGCGGGTCTCGGCGAACGGTCCGTCGTGCAGCGTCTGCTGGCCGCCGCGGGTGACGACCGTGGTGGCGGTCGAGGACTCCTGCAGGCCCGACCCGTCCTTCATCCAGCCCTTGGCGCGCAGGTCTTCGGCCAGCGCCATGTGCCTGGCGACGATCTCGCCCAGCGCCGCCTGACCCGCCTCGCCGGCATAGGCGTCCTCGGGCTCGTAGATCAGGATCATGTACTGCATGGTCGTCTCCTGGGTCCTGTTGCGAGTTTGCGCGACGCCGATGCCAGCGTCACCGGAGAGACGCGCGACGGATCAGGGATTCGACCGCCTTGGCGACGCCCACTGCAACTTCTCTGGCGGCGATCGCGCTCAGCGCGGGATGAGGCCGCGCTTGGGGTCGCGGGCGCAGGCGGCGCGGACCGCCGCCCACTCGCTCGGCGCCAGCGCGGCCCCGCCGTCGCGCGAGCGCGCGCGGCTGAGCTCCGCCCGCCGCCGGGTGTCGGGGTGCGAGGAGACGAGCTCGGCCACCCCGGCGGCGCTCTTCGAGCCCTCCTGCTCGCTCAGACGCTCGAAGAAGCTGGCCATGCCTCGCGACGACAGGCCCAGCCGGGCCAGCAGGGCCTGCCCGGCGGCATCCGCCTCACGCTCGACGTCGCGGCTGTAGCGCAGATCGGCGAAGGTCCCAGCCAGCAGGATCGCTTGCTGCCCCGCGCCCGAACCGCCGCCCACGACGGCGTCCAGGATCAGGCCGAAGCCCAGCGAGCGCCACACCGCCTCCATCACGTGGCGCCGCTCGACGTGGGCCACCTCATGCGCCAGCACCGCGGAGAGCTCGGCGGGACTCCGGGTCATCGCGATCAGGTCGTCGGTGATCACGATAGCGCCGCCCGGCAGGGCGAAGGCGTTCACCATGGGGGCCTCCACGGCCTCGACTCGGATCGGGAACGGCGAGCCCGCCGCCTCGCCCAGCCGCGCGCCCAGCCTCTGGAGCGCAGCCTGTCCGGCGGCTCCAGTGCAAGCTGGGAAGGCCACCGATAGCTGCGCTTGGAAGTTCTCGCCTATGCCTGCCTCGAAGGCCGGCGGCGTGGCCCGCGCGAGCGGACCCGAGGCCAGCGGCACGCCCACGAACACCACCAGGACGACCAGAAGGGCCGCCGCGGCCAGCCCCGCCACCAGCGCCAGCTCCGCGCGACGCGACCGGCGGTCGAAGCGCCGCGCCAAGCCTAGGCCGCGCCAGTCCGCGGCGCTTACCGTGAGACGGGCCGGCGCTCCAGGTCGCGCAAGACGGACGCCCCCTGCCACTGTTTCGGCGCCAATGTCGGCCAGCGGCCAGACGTGGTCGACCCCGCCCGCGGAGAACCGCAGCGCGCCGTCACTCGCCTCGGCCGTCACCTCCCAGGCGGCGCTGGTCAGCCCATCGTGGAACTTGCCGTGCACCGCGGTCAGATCACCGACGAGCCGAAGGCGTCGGCCAGCCCTTCGCCGGTGCGTGGGCCGGTGTCCGGCGTCTGGGCCACCCGGTCGAGGTCTACGTTGCCGGAGGGCCGCAGCCGGGACACCACAAACCGGGCCGTACGAATCTGCACGAAAGGCAGCAGAAAGCCCAAGGAGACCAGAACCAGCGCGAAGTTGGAGAGGCTGAGCCACACGATCTCGAGCCAGGTGACGGTCAGCGTGAAGCGGGCATCGCCGACCTTGACGCCCGCCGCCACCGAGCGCAGCGCCGCGGCCGTATAGGGGGCGAACGCCACCGCGGCCGCCACGGCGAAGACGATCGCGGCGATGTACACGGTCACGAACATCCCAGTATCCGGGACAGGCGGCGCGCCGTCGTCGCCGGCCTGCACGGCTGCGCCCATCACGGACATCATCATGGCGACGAAGAGCACATAGGCGGCGGCCACGATGACCCAGCCCAGCGCATAGGCGCCGTAGACCTTTTCCCGGCGCGCGGCGTCCAGGTCGAAGGCGAAGTGGAGGTCGCCGAAGGTCAGGCCGCCCCACAGGCGCCCGGACAATCGTCGCGACGCGGCTGGCCAGAACCATCCCAGGGTGATGGCGCTCAGGAGGGCGTAGCCGAGGTAGGTGACGCCGTAGTCTCCCGGCGACCCGCGAAGCCTCCAGCGCACCCCTCTCCAGGACGTGCGGCTGGCCAGATAGCGGAAAGCCGTGAAGACCCCGAACCCGAACAGGAAGAGAAGCCCGAGATAGGCCGGCAGCGTCACCAGCGCGGCCAGTACCGGGCCCAGCAACTGCGCCCCGAAGACGATCAGCAGGAACGGCAGGCCCACGATCAGCAGGGCGAACAGGAAGCCCAGGAAGAGCTCCATGCCGCGCCCGGTGTACTCGAGCGGCTCGCCGTTGATGAGTGTCGTACTCCAGATCCGCCGGCGGATCTCCGTCTTCCCCCAGAACCGGTAGAGGGAGAGCGTCACAATGTTGAGCAGGCTGTTCTTCAGGCTGAGCCCGAGGAATGACGCGGTGTCGCCGCGCTGGCTGATCGACAGTGGCGCGCCCGCGCCGTCCGCTTCGGATACACTCACGCTCACCCCCCAGATGCTTCCCTAAGGCGAAGCTTGGCAGGTAATCGCGCGACCATCCACCCGAAGTTGCGGGCGGCTGCGACGCAGCCGGGAGGATCAGGCCGCGGCGGCGCGGCGCCGGCGCAGGGCCGCCCCTGCCATCCCGAAGCCGCCGATCAGCAGCGCCCAGGTCCCTGGCTCAGGCACGGCGGTCGTGCCGATGAAGTCGACCTCGCTGACGAAGGTCCACCCCTGGTTCGCCTGGAAGAACTGGATCGTGTGACTGGTCCCCGTGAGGTTCAGGCCCGTCAGGCTGACCGTCCCGATCGACCCGGGCGCCGGAGCCGTGAAGGCCTGGGCGACGCCGTCGACCCAGATCGCGCTGGGGGCGAAGACACCCCCGACGAAGCTGTTGTCGAGGTGGATGTCGATCTGGGTGATGTTGGCCGCCGACGCCAGGTTGAACGTGATCAGCGGGTTCAGCGTCCGCAAGGCGTACCAGCCGACGTAGGGTCCGCTGCCGGCGGAATTCTCGACGTTGAACCAGTAGTCGGTCGCCACGACGCCGTCGGTCAGGTCGCCCACGCCGCCCGTGAGCGCGGCGCCGTCGACGTTCGTCGATCCGCTGCCGGAGTAGCCGAGGTCCCAGTAGTTGAAGCTGCCGCCCGACGCCTGCCCGGAGCCGTTCGGCATGTCGTAGCTGACGACCGCGATCTCCGCGGCGCCCGCCGAGGCGGCCATGGCGCCGGCGGCCAGGATTCCCAGCACGGCGCTTCTCAAGGTGAAGGTCATCTTCCTCTCCCCACTAGCCCCCGAAAGAGGAGCTAATCGCCGCTCGCCTGTGGGGTCCAGCCCACTCGCCTCTCAGGCGTGGAGTGAAGGCCTTGGGCGCCGTCAGGCGTTCAGCGTCTCCTGGAAGCGGACCGGCTGGCCCCGGCCCTTCAGGACGATCTCGTCGTCGCGCATCACCACCTGGCCGCGGATGATCGTGGCCTTGGGCCAGCCCCTGGCCTCCATGCCGTCGAACGGCGTCCAGCCCGCGCGGGTCGCCATCTGGTCGTGCGTGATCGTCCGGCGAGCCTTGAGGTCGACGATGGTCAGGTCGGCGTCGTAGCCCACGGCGATGCGGCCCTTGTCGGCCAGGCCGAACAGGCGGTTCGCGCCATGGCTGGTGAGGTCCACCAGGCGCTCCAGGGTGAGCCGCCCCTCGGCCACGTGGGTCAGCATGACGGGCAGCAGGGTCTGCACCCCGGGCATGCCCGAGGGCGAGGCGGGGTAGGGCCGCGCCTTCTCCTCGCGGGTGTGGGGCGCGTGGTCCGAGCCGAGGACGTCGGCGACGCCGTTCGCCACACCCTCCCAGATCCCCAGCCGGTGCGCGCGGTCGCGGATCGGCGGGTTCATCTGGGCGAACCCCTTCAGGCGCTCGTACGCCTCGGGCCCTTCCAGCGTCAGGTGCTGGGGCGTCACCTCCACCGAGGCCACGTCCTTGTGGTGGGCCAGGAACTCGATCTCGTCCCGGGTGGTCACGTGCAGCACGTGGATGCGCTTGCCGGTCTTGCGGGCGAGCCGCACCAGCCGCTCGGTGGACTGGATCGCCGACTGGGCGTCGCGCACCTCGGGGTGGCTGGTCCAGTCGCCGGTGCGCGCCAGCGGCCGCCGGTCGGCCAGGCGGTACTCGTCCTCGGAGTGGAAGGCCGCGCGCCGGTTGATGTGCCGCAGCACCTCCTCCACGCCCGCGTCGTCCTGCACCAGCAGGGTGCCGGTCGAGGCGCCCATGAAGACCTTGATCCCGCAGCAGCCCGGCAGGCGCTCCAGCTCGCCCAGGAAGCGGGCGTTCTCGTGCGTGCCGCCCACGTAGAAGGCGTGGTCGCAGTGCATCCGGTCCTTCGCCCGCGCCAGCTTGTCGGCCAGGGCGTCCGGGTCGGTGGTGGTGGGCTCGGTGTTCGGCATCTCGAACACGGCGACGACGCCCCCCAGGACCGCGCACTGCGACCCCGTCTCCAGGTCTTCCTTCCACTCCAGGCCGGGCTCGCGGAAGTGGACCTGGGTGTCGATCACCCCCGGCATCACCGTGAGGCCGGTGGCGTCGAACACCTCGCCGGCGCTGGCCTGGGAGAGGTCGCCGATCGCGGCGAAACGGCCGCCGCGAACGCCGATGTCGGCGAAGCCGCGCCCGGCATGGTTCACCACCTCGCCGCCCCGGACGATCAGGTCGAAGGTTTCGGGCATCGGGTCTCTAGGCCTTCTCGGTCGCCTTCAGCAGTTCCCGCGCCGCGGAGACGACCTTGTCCACGGGCAGGTCCATCATGTGGCAGACCATCTGGGTAAAGCCAGGGTCGGCCGCCTTGATCTCCTCGAAACTGCGCGCGCCCCGTACGGCCCGCGTCGCCTCGCCCCATGGCGCGTACAGACGCTCGTCCGAGGGGCCGAACAGGCCGATCGTGGGCGTCCCCGCCGCCGCCGCCAGGTGCATGGCCCCGGAATCGTTGCCGATGAACAGGCGGGCGCGCTTCAGGCAGGCATAGGCCGTGAGCACGTCGGCCTTCCCGGCCAGGTCGATGAAGTTGCGCCCGGCCGCGTCGCGGAGCTGGCGGCTCAGCCTCTCGTCGCCCGGGCCGCCCAGCACCATCAGCCGGCCGCCCTGGAGCGGGCTCCACGGCTCGCGCAGCAGCCGCATCGCCACCTGGCTGAACCGCTCCACGGGCCAGGTCTTGCCGATCCAGTTCGCGGCGGGCGCGAAGGCGAGGATCGGGCCTTTGCCGGCCGTCAGCTCGTCGGCGTAGGCCTCGACGTCCGGGCTGGTGAAGATGTGCGGCGGGGCAGGCTCGTCCTCGATCCTCAGGACGCGCGCGGCCTCGATGACCTTGTGCACCGGCTGCGTCGGCTTGCGGTGGATGGCCCGCCGCTTCGTGGAGAGGAACCGCGACAGGCCCGAGCCGCGCAGGTCGACCACCAGGCCCCACTTGCGGCGCCGCACCTTGCGCCAGAGTTCGAACCAGTGACTGCCGGTCCTGGACTTCTCGAAGACGATCACCCGGTCGAGGCCCGGCACGTCGGCGAACAGGGGCGCGGCGTCGGGGCCGGCCACGATCGTGAAGCGCGCGTTCGGGATCTCGTCGGCGAGCCGCCGGATCAGGCCGGACGACAGCACTGCGTCGCCGATCCGCGTGGCGGTGATGAAGAGGATGGGGAATCCGGACGCGGGGGGCATCCCCGTCCCTATACGCACGTCCCCGCTGGCGCTCCACCGGCGGCGGGCCCAAATTGGCGGCATGTCGGAAAGTGTCGCCTTCGCGCATTTGCAGAGCCGCGCCCTGATCGCCCTGGACGGGGAGGACTGGCGCAGCTTCCTCCAGGGCCTGATCACCCAGGATGTCGAGACCCTGGCGCCGGGCGAAGCCAGGTTCGGCGCGCTGCTGACGCCCCAGGGCCGGCTGCTCTACGACCTG
>NZ_JAEUMN010000022.1 GCF_016793225.1 Phenylobacterium sp. | reverse complement strand
TTCTGCGCCCGCTTCCCCTACGAGGAGACAGACGACCAGCTGGCGGCGATCGGCGACGTGCTCGAGGACCTGGGCGGCGGCAAGCCCATGGACCGGCTGATCTGCGGCGACGTCGGCTTCGGCAAGACCGAGGTGGCGCTGCGGGCCGCCTTCGTGGTGGCGATGAGCGGGCAGCAGGTGGCCGTGGTGGCGCCGACCACTCTGCTGGCGCGCCAGCACTACAAGACCTTCTCCGAGCGCTTCGAGGGCTGGCCGGTGCGGGTGCGTCGCCTGTCGCGCCTCGTGGCTGCGAAGGAGGCCGCGGAGACCCGCGAAGGCCTGGCGAACGGCGAGGTCGAGATCGTCGTCGGCACGCACGCGGTGCTCTCGAAGCAGGTGAGCTTCAGGAACCTGGGCCTCGTGATCGTCGACGAGGAGCAGCACTTCGGGGTCAAGCACAAGGAGAAGCTCAAGGAGCTTCGCGCCGACGTGCACATGCTGACGCTGACCGCGACGCCGATCCCGCGGACCCTGCAGATGTCGCTGTCGGGCATCCGGGAGATGTCGATCATCGCCACGCCGCCGGTCGACCGCCTGGCGGTGCGGACCTACATCACGCCATGGGATCCCGTCGTGGTGCGCGAGGCGCTGCTGCGCGAGAAGTACCGCGGCGGCCAGGCCTATTTCGTGGCGCCGCGCATCTCGGACCTGCCCGAACTGGAGCGGTTCCTGCGCGAGCAGGTCCCGGAAGTGAAGTTCGTGGTGGGCCATGGACAGATGGCGCCGACGCAGCTCGAGGAGGTGATGAGCGCCTTCTACGACGGGCAATACGACGTGCTGCTGTCGACCACGATCGTGGAGAGCGGCCTCGACATCCCGACCGCCAACACCATGGTCATCCACCGGGCCGACATGTTCGGTCTCGCGCAGATGTACCAGCTCCGTGGCCGCGTGGGCCGCTCCAAGGCGCGGGCCTATGCCTACCTCACCACGCCGGCCGAGAAGCAGATCACGCTGTCGGCCGAGAAGCGCCTGAAGGTGCTGCAGTCGCTGGACAGCCTGGGCGCGGGCTTCCAGCTGGCCAGCCACGACCTCGACATCCGCGGCGGCGGCAACCTGCTGGGCGAAGAGCAGAGCGGGCACATCCGCGAGATCGGCGTCGAGCTCTACCAGCAGATGCTCGAGGACGCGGTCAACGAGATCAAGGCGCGGGCCGGGGCCGAGGACCTGGTCGTGGATCGCGGCTGGTCGCCGCAGATCAACACCGGCGCGGCGGTGCTGATCCCGGATGAGTACGTGCCCGACCTGAACGTGCGCCTGGCCCTCTACCGCCGCATTTCCGACGCCGAGAAGGCGCAGGATCGCGAAGCGCTGGCGGCCGAGCTGATCGACCGGTTCGGGCCGCTGCCGCCCGAGGCCGACCAGCTTCTCAAGGTGGTCGCGATCAAGGGGCTCTGCCGGGAGGCCAATGTGGCGAAGATCGACGTGGGTCCGAAGGGCGCCGTCGTCAGCTTCCGCAACGACGACTTCAAGAACCCAGGCAGCCTCGTGACGTTCATCGCGAAGAACGCCGTCGCCTGGCGGCTGCGTCCCGACAACAAGGTGGTGGTGAAGGGCGAGTGGGAAACTCCGAAGCAGCGGCTCGACGCCGCGGAGAAGGTCCTGGCCGAGCTGGCGAGGCTGGCGGCGTGAAGGCGGCGCTGATCGCCCTGCTGGCGATGGCGGCTGCGGCTCCGGCCGCACCCGCGGCGGCGGATGCGGCGACCGACAAGTCGGACGTACGCTGCCTGCTGGTGCTGCGCTTCGCCGCGCGGGACGAGAAGGTGCGGGACCAGGCTGCCCGCGGGGCGCACTACTTCATGGGCCGGCTCGCCGCGCGGGGTCCGGTGTCGCGGCTGGAGCCCGTGATGACCGCCGAGGGGCGCGCCATCAACAGCGCCGCCCTGGCGCAGGCCGAGTTCAAGCGCTGCGCAGACGAACTCATGGCCAACCAGACGCAGTTCCAGACCCTGGACCAGAAGCTCGCCCAATCCATGGGCGCCGCCGCCAAGCCGCCGGCCAAGTAACGCCGGTTGGCGGACGCGCGGCCTCGGCGCATCCTCCCGGAAACGGGGAGGATTGGATGCGGACACTCTTGGGCGCGGCGGTGGCCGCCTGGGCCATGGCGGGGCCGGTGCTGGCGGCGGATGACGACATCCGCGCCGCCAACCGGGCTGACGTCCGGTGCGTCATCGGCATGAGCGTGATGGCGCGGAACGAGGCCTACAAGCAGTGGGGAATGTTCGGGGTCTTCTTCTACTCGGGGCGGATCGAGGGCCGCGATCCCGGCTTCAGCCTTCGCGACGCCGTGCGGCGCGAGGTGATGCTGATGCGTCCCGACGAGTACAACGAGGAGATCAAGCGCTGCAGCGATCTGCTCGGCGAGCGCAGCCGCGCGTTCGAGGCGATGCGGCCGTCGCCGCCGCGCGGGACGGGGCGGTAGGGCGCCTCAGCCGGCCTTGAGCGCGTGCGCCATGGCGGCGGCCTGCTCGAGCGCGTGGCCGACGGCGTCCGGGGAGGCGACCTCGGCGACCCCGAGGTCGAACTCGACGACGAAGGGCGTGGCGCCCTGGCCGGCCTCGAAGGCGGTGCATCCGATCACGGCGGCGATCCGCTCGCCGGCCGCACGGGCGTTGTGGAGCGGCGTAGCCGGCAGGGCCAGGGCGAACACCTCGGGCGCGAGGCGGGCGGCCGTGTCCTCAACCCGCACCAGGCGGCCGATCATCGAGCCGATCTGGGGGACGGCGCGCGCCACCCAGCCGCCGGCGCGCGGCGCCTTCAGGTCAGGCTTCTCCGCCACCTTCAGCATGCAGACCGACAGCGGACGGTTCCGGGCCTTGGCGCTCTTGGCCAGGCGCATGACGTGGGCGGCGAAGAGGTCGCGGGTGAAGAGTCCCGTCGCAGCGTCCATGAGCCCCGAGCTGCGCGCCTGCTCCAGCGCGCCCCGGATCGCCTTCTGTCGACGGTAGGCGCGGGCCAGTTCCACCACGCGCAGCGCCGTCTCGTTCTCGGGCGTATCGGGAGACGCCACGTCGGAGATGCCGCGGTGATAGGCCTCGGACGCCGTCACGGCGCTGTTGGCCCGCATGTAGAGCAGCGCGGGCGTGTGGTAGAGGCGGGTGTTCCGGCGCAGGCCGGCGGCGATCGACAGCGCCTCGTGCGGATTGTCGTCGGCCCAGAGCACCACGGCGTCGAACGGCCGCTCGTGCAGGTAGTCGAAAGCGGTGAAGGCCGTGAACGCACCCACCACCTCGGCGCCGTTGCGCTGGAGGGCGTTCGAGAGCGCCAGGAACTGCGGCGCGGGCTCGCCGATCGCCAGGATCCGATACGGCGCGGGGTCGTCGTCGGGCGCGTCGAGCGCGTGCCCCCGTTCGGAGAAGGTCTCGGTCCGGACCTCGTACTCCTCCTCGGCCACGGCGGTGCGGACTAGGGTCTCGAGCCGCATGGCGGCCTGGGCCGGGTGGAGGGGGGCGGCCAGCGTCAGGTCGAAGCCGCGGTCCTTCTGGAACGGGTCCAGCGCGCCCATGGCCAGGACCGGCAGCCGGCGCGGCGCACAGGCCTCGCGCAGGCGGCCCGCCACGGTGTCGACGTCGCCGTCGAAGCTCGCGAGATCGACGATCGCGGCCTGGATCTGCAGGTCGGAGAGAGCGATGCAGGCGGCGGCCTCGGTCCGCGCCGTAATCGTGCGCCAGCCGAGCCGGTCGAGGCCCTCGGCGAGCGCGCCGGCCTCGGCGTCGTCGCGTGCGACGATCAGCACTCGCGCCTGGACCCCTGCCGTCATATCCCCGTCCAAACACTGCCCGGTTCCGTCATAAGTACGGAATCGCAAGGCCGGAAGGTTCGTCGCATACCCGATCGCAGGTTGCAGAAGGGTTAGTTGTCGCACGTGGAGGGGACATGAGTGTGGATCTGACCGGCCAGGTGGCCGTGGTGACCGGCGCCAGCGGCGGGCTTGGCGAGCACTTCGCGCGGATCCTCGCCCGGTCTGGGGCCGCCGTCGCGGTGACGGCGCGGCGGGTCGAACGCATCGAGGCGCTGGCGGCGGAGCTGCGGGCCGAGGGCGCGCGGGTCCTTGCCCTGCCGCTCGACGTCGCAGAGGCCGAGACGATCGCCCCGGCGCTCGACCGGATCACCGAGGAGCTGGGCCCGATCGGCATCCTGGTGAACAACGCCGGGGTCGGCGGGGAGGGGCTGGCGCTCGACATCTCGATCGAGGCGTTCGACCAGACGTTCGCGGTCAACGTGCGCGGCATGTTCTTCGCGGCCCGGGAGGCGGCGCGGCGCATGATCGCCGCCGGCGTCGAGGGCCGGATCCTGAACATCGCGTCCATCGCCAGCCACACGGTCCTGCCGGGGCTCTCCGCCTACTGCGGCTCGAAGGCGGCCGTGGCGATGCTCACGCGGTCGATGGCGCGGGAGTGGGCGCGCAAGGGCCTGGCCGTGAACGCCCTGTGCCCCGGCTACATCGAGACCGGCATCAACGACTTCTGGTGGCCGACCGAGGGCGGCCAGAAGCAGCTCAAGGGCTTCCCGCGGCGACGGCTCATGGACGCGACCGACCTGGACGCCGCGTTCCTGATGCTGGTCGGGCCGGCGGCCAGCGCGATCACGGGTTCGGTGATCACCATCGACGACGGCCAGTCTCTGCCCGGCGGCGGCTAGGTCGCGAGGCAGTTGGCTGACCGAGCGGCAACGGGCTTAGATCGCCGCAAAACCACAGGGAGACAGCGCATGCGCCAGGGTCCGCTCACCGGCCTCAAGATCGTGGAATTCGCCGGCATCGGGCCGGGGCCGTTCTGCGGGATGCTGCTGTCGGACCTCGGGGCCGACGTGGTGCGGATCGACCGCAAGGGCCCGGGCCGCGGTTCGCCCACCGACGTCACCGGCCGCGGGCGCCGCTCGGTGGCGCTGGACCTGAAGTCGCCCGACGCCATCGAGGCCTGCCTGAAGCTCATCGCCCAGGCTGACGTTCTCTTCGAAGGCTTCCGGCCGGGCGTCATGGAACGCCTGGGCCTGGGCCCGGACGTGGTGCTGAAGCGCAACCCCAAGATCGTCTACGGCCGCATGACCGGCTGGGGCCAGACCGGGCCCTACAGCCAGGCCGCCGGACACGACATGAACTACATCGCCATCACGGGCGCGCTGCACGCCATCGGCACCAAGGACAAGCCGGTGCCGCCGCTGAACCTCGTCGGCGACTTCGGGGGCGGCGCGCTCTACCTCGCGTTCGGGCTGCTGGCGGGCGTCATCCAGGCGCGCGAGACCGGCAAGGGCCAGGTGGTCGACGTGGCCATGAGCGACGGCGCCGCCAGCCTCATGGCCATGTTCTACGGCATGAAGGCCGCGGGCGGCTGGAAGGAAGAGCGCCGCCAGAACCTGCTGGATGGCGGGGCGCACTTCTACGACACCTACCAGTGCAGCGACGGCAAGTGGATCTCGATCGGCTCCATCGAGCCGCAGTTCTACGCGCTGCTGCTCGAGAAGACGGGCATCAACGACCCGGACTTCCAGAAGCAGATGGACCGCTCGATGTGGCCCGACCTGCGCGAGAAGCTGGCCAACGTCATCAAGACCAAGACCCGCGACGAATGGAGCGAGATCATGGGCGCGACCGACGTCTGCTTCGGCCCGGTGCTCGACCTCGACGAAGCGCCGAAGCACCCGCACAACGTTGCGCGCGAGACCTTCGTCGAAGTGGCCGGCGTGGTGCAGCCGGCGCCCGCGCCGCGCTTCTCGGCCACGCCCGGCAAGATCCAGGGCCCGCCGCCGGCCATCGGCGCGAACAACCAGGACGCCCTGAAGGACTGGGGCTTCTCGGACGCGGAGATCGCCGCCCTGGCGTGAGAGCGGGCCGGCGGATCGACCCGAGCGTTAGCTGAAGGCGCCGTTCAGGTCGGGTTCAGCGAGCCGGCCGCAGATTGACGTCCGGATCGGTCGTCGCGCTCTCCCGTCCCTCGAAGCGGCGGACGGTCCGGATGGAACGACACGCCCATCGGCGGCGCGCCACCTACTAACCCAGGTGGCGCGCCGTTATCATTGGGCTCCCGCTTGCCGGGGCCCCCGAGTCGAGCCACGCCGCGCCGAATGACCCCCATCGAGATGATCCGCCGCTTCCGCGCGCGGGACTGGGACCCGGTCCACATCGCGCGGGTGGCCCTCGTCGTGCTCGGCAAGGCGCTCTCGCGCCTCTGGGGCCGGGACGTGATGCTGTACACGGGCGGCGTCTCGTTCTTCGTCATGCTGGCGATCTTCCCGGCCATCGCCATCGTGATGGGCCTCTACAGCCTGCTGTCCGATCCGAGCCAGGTCGCCGCGCAGGGCGAGGCCCTGTCGCGGGTGATGCCGGACGCGGCGCGGATGATCCTGCAGAGCGAGCTCATCCGGCTGTCCACCGCGCCGATCGAGAACATCTCCACCCAGAGCATGATCGCCCTGATCATCGGGGGCTACGCCAGCCACCGCGGGTTCAAGGCCCTTCTGGCGGGCCTTTCCTTTATCCATGACGAGCACAGGCCGCGCGGCTTCCTCAGCTTCAACCTGCTGGCGCTCGCCGTCCTCTTCGCGGCCCTGGGAGCGCTGGGACTGCTGTCGGCGGCGTTCTTCGTGTTCCGGATCCTGGGCGAGAGCTTCGACCTGCGGCCGCTCCGCGGCGTCCTCTGGCTCTACAGCGAGTGGACCTGGGCCAGCGCGGGCATGGCGCTGGGCATGGCGCTGATCTACCGGTGGGCGATGTCGCGCGATCCCGTGGACTGGCGCGCCTCGCTCCTGGGCGGCGGCGTCGCCTCGGCGCTCTGCATCTTCGCGTCGTGGGGGCTGGGGATCTACGTGGAGCAGATCGCGGCGCTGGGCGCCACGTACGGCTCGATCGCCACCGTGGTCATCTTCCTGATCTGGCTGAGCTGGAACGTGAACGCGATCTTCTTCGGCGGCGCCCTGGCCACGGAGGTCGAGCTCGCGCTGCACCGGCAACGGCTGTCGCTGGCCTCCGAGCTGGGCCACCTGCGCGAGTAGGCTTCAAGCCTTCCAGATCGCCGCGGCGTTGCCGCCGAGGACGGCGGCCTGGCGCGCGGGCGTCAGCCCACGGACGCCGTCCCGGATGAGGTCGGCGGCGTCCATTCGGGAGTCCACGTGGGGGAAGTCGCTGCCCCAGAGGATCCGGTCCTCGCCCACCAGCTCCAGCATCGCGCCGATGGTGCGCTCCTCGGGCTCGGCCACGAACCAGACGTTGCGCCGCAGGTAGTCGCTGGGCTTGTGCCGCAGGGTCGAGGCGGCGCGGAAGAACTGGTGCTTCTCGTCGAGCCGGTCCATCAGGTAGGCGGCGAACCCGCAGCCGGCCTCCACGCAGACCACCTTGAGCGCCGGGAACCGGTCGAAGAGGCCGTCCAGGACCATGGAGGCGATCGCGGGGATCAGCTGCCCCGTGGCGCCGAGCCCGAAGCCGAAGGTGGGGCCCGGCATGGTGGCCAGCCAGTCGGCGAAGGGGCGGGCGGCGCCCTCGAAGCGGACGATCACGTGCAGGCAGCCGGGCACGCCCGCCTCCGCGCACAGCCGCCAGATCGGGTCGAAGTGGGCCTGGCCCGGCCGGTGGGCCGAAACGGTCTCCGGCGGCACGAAGACGCCGCCGAATCCGAGGTTGAGGCAGCGCTTCAGCTCGGCCGCCGCGGCGTCCACATCGCGCCAGTTCAGCAGGGCCATGGGCACCACGCGCGATCCGGCGTCCTGGTGGAACTCGGCCTGCCACGTGTTGTAGGCGCGGCAGTAGGCGTTCGCGAGGTCGAGGTCGTCGGTGGGAAACGGCAGGATCCCGATGGTGGGGAAGAGGACGCAGCGGTCGACGCCCCACTCGTCCAGCATCCGGAGCCGGGCCGCGGGATCGTAGCTGGAAGGCAGGCAGCCGTCCGCGTAGCGGTGCTTGCCGGCGAACAGCTCCTCGCGCGGGATGTGCGCGCCGCCCAGGCCCGCCAGCCGATCCGACAGGACCACCTTTTCGCCGATGATGAGATGCTCTGAACCGTCGCGCTCCTCGATGCGGATGGCGCGGTCGCGGAAGCGGGGTTCGAGGTAGCGGAGCCAAAGGTCGGCCGGCTCCATGACGTGCGAGTCGCAGTCGATCACCAGGGACATCGGGCGCCCTCCCGACGCGTCGGGCCAGCGTCGGACCCTGACCTAGGGGGAGGTCAAGGGCTTGCGCAGGATGAAGCTCAGAGCGCCCTGCTCGTCGCTGACGTCGAGGAGCTCGACGCCCGCCTGCCCGGCGAAGTGGGGCACGTCGATGCGGGCCAGCGGATCGTCGGCCAGCAGGCGAACGCGGGCCCCGGCCGCGGCGCCCTCCAGGGCGCGGCGCAGGCGCAGGGTTGGCACCGGGCAGCGATGGCCGCGGGCGTCCACCAGGATCTCGGACGACGTCATGCGCCGGGCATACACCGCCGGCGCCGCGGGACCCAAGCTCGGCCGCTGCGCGTTGCCCATCGCATGACGTTCACAACCGACGTGCCGGCGCGTCTCGACCGGCTGCCGTTCGGCCGATTCCACTGGCTGGTGGTGACCGCCCTGGGCGTCACCTGGATCCTCGACGGGCTCGAGGTGACCATCGTGGGCTCGCTGTCGCCGGCCATCTCCGACAGCCTGAAGCTCAGCGCGGCCGAGATCGGGCTCGCCGGCAGCGCCTACATCCTGGGCGCGGTGCTGGGCGCGGTCGTGTTCGGCCGGCTGACGGACCGCTTCGGCCGGCGAAGGCTCTTCACGATCACGGTCGGGGTCTATCTCGGCGCGACGATCCTGACCGGGTTCTCCTGGGACCTCTGGTCCTTCCTGCTCTTCCGGTTCCTGACCGGGGCCGGGATCGGCGGGGAGTACGGCGCGATCAATTCGGCGATCGACGAGCTGATCCCCGCCCGTCACCGGGGACGGGTCGCCCTGGCGATCAACGGCAGCTTCTGGATCGGGGCGGCGATCGGCGGCGTGATCTCGCTGGTGGTGCTGGACCCCGACGTCATCGAGCCGGGGCTGGGCTGGCGTCTGGCCTTCATCATCGGCGGGCTGCTGGCGCTGGTGATCGTGTTCATCCGCCGGTTCATCCCGGAGAGCCCCCGCTGGCTGATCACGCACGGCAGGCCCGAGGCGGCGGAGGCGGTGGTGAGCGCGATCGAGCAGCGGGCCGGGCAGGGGCCCCAGACCGGACTGCCGTCCATCCGGCTCGCCCGCCGGACGCGGACCAGCTGGCGCGAGATCGCGGGGACGCTGCTGCGGCGCCATCCCCGGCGGACCGCTCTGGGCCTCGTGCTCATGGCCACGCAGGCGTTCTGCTACAACGCGATCTTCTTCACCTACGCGCTTATCCTGACACGCTTCTACGACATCCCGGCCGAGGCGGTGGGGTGGTTCATCCTGCCGTTCGCGCTGGGCAACGTGCTGGGGCCGCTGCTGCTGGGGCCGCTGTTCGACACCTGGGGGCGGCGGCCGATGATCGCGCTGACCTACGGCCTGGCGGGCGTCCTCCTGTGCGGCACGGGCTGGATGTTCGCGCAGGGCTGGCTGACGGCGCAGACCCAGACCGCGGCCTGGATGGTCATCTTCTTCTTCGCCTCGGCCGGGGCCAGCGCCGCCTACCTGACCGTGGGCGAGCTCTTCCCGCTGGAGACGCGCGCCATCACCATCTCGCTCTTCTACGCGGTCGGAACACTGCTGGGCGGCGTGGCCGGGCCGGCCGTCTTCGGAGCCCTCATCGACACCGGCGAGCGCGGGCAGATCTTCCTGGGCTACCTGCTGGGCGGCGGCCTGATGCTGCTGGCGGCGGCGGTGGAGCTCTGGCTGGGCGTGGCCGCGGAGGGCAAGTCGCTGGAGGAGGTGGCCGCCCCGCTCTCGCTCGCCCCGGAGGACGGGCCCTAGCGGGCCGGACGGCGAAGGTCTAGATCGGCCCGGTGACGAACGACGCCCGAGTCATCGCGGTGAGCCGCAAGCGCGCGCACGGGGTGGACAAGCCCAACCAGCTGATGATCCGTCTGGTCGCAGGGCTCGGCGTCGAGGGCGACGCGCACTACGGGGCGACGGTGAAGCACCGCAGCCGCGTTCGGGCGAACCCGAACCAGCCGAACCTCCGGCAGGTCCATCTGATCCACGCGGAACTGCACGACGAGCTCGCGGCCCTGGGCTTCCATGTCACGGCGGGCCTGATGGGCGAGAACATCACGACCCGCGGCGTGGACCTGCTCGGCCTGTCCCAGGGCGCCCGGCTGCGGCTGGGCGATGCGGCGGTCGTCGAGGTGACCGGCCTGCGCAATCCCTGCCTCCAGCTCGACGGCCTGCAGCCCGGACTGATGGCCGCCTGCGTCGGCCGGACGCCCGCGGGAGACATGGTCCGCAAGGCCGGCGTGATGGCCGTCGTGCTGGCCGGCGGGGAGGTGAGGGCCGGCGACCCGATCGCGATCGAGCCGCCCGAGGACCCCTACAGGCCGCTGAAGCCGGTCTGACCCCGCAAGCAAGCGGGGCGGCGGGCTGGAGACCGCCGCCCCGCCGCCGTCGCCGGCGCTCCGGGGAAGGAACGCGCCCTAGCGGGACAGGTGCAGGGCGGCGATCTGCCCGGCGATGCTCTGGAAGACGGGCGTGAGGTTCGAGGAGTCCTCGACGTTGTAGTAGTAGTCGTTGGCCGTGGCGCAGTTGCGCAGCAGGCTCGAGTCGCCGGTCTCGACCTCGACGCGAACGGTGTAGAGCTCGATGCCCTTGGCCTTGATGTTGCTGCACAGGAGCGCGAGGCGGGAATCCAGGGCGGCGGTGCGGTCGGCGCTCGAGGCGCCCTGCTGCAGCGGCTGGCCGTTGGCCTTCAGCACGCGCCCCTGCCAGATGTAGGCCGTGCCGGCGTACGAGCCGTCGTTCGGCGTGTCGCGCTGATCCATGGTGTTTTCGCCGTCGGTCATCAGGATGATGATCTTCTTGTAGTTCGGCGTGTTGTAGGCGGTGCCGTCGGCGAAGGGTGCGCCCGGCGCCACGGTGTTCCAGCCCCAGGCCAAGCCGATCGGGATGTTGGTGTTGCCGTCGGCGTTGAGGCTGTTGATCGCCGAGCGCAGGCTACTGTAGTCGGTCGTCAGGCGCTTGAGCCGGCTCAGCCCGCAGCCGCGGTTCGGACCGAAGTCGGTCGTCATGCTGCCCTTACGGCTGCCCGTGTACTTGTTCACCATCCCCTGGCGAACGCGCCAGTTCGAACTGCTGGTGTTGTCGGGCACGTAGTCGTTCCGATAGTCGTCCCCGTAACCCGAGGTCTTCGAGTCCGGCTCGTCCACCGCGAAGAAGGGGGTGTAGAGGGTGACGGGGTTGCCGACGTCGGGCGGCGTGTCCTGGACGTCGTACGGGGCCTTGCGCATCTCGACACAGCCCCGCCAGCTGGTGCCCAGCTGCGAGAACAGCGTGAAGCGGTTGGCGAACTGGGTCCCGCTCGAGGTCGTGAAGATCTCGTTGTTGATCGGCGAGGCGCCGTTCTGGTCGATCCAGGTGGAGTAGCGGTGGGCCGTCGAGTCCAGGCGCACCGTGTTCGAGAACGGCACCAGCGAGATGCGCACGGCGTCCGGCTCGCTCGACTTCTCGGCAAGCTCCTCCATCTTGTCGACGAAGTCCTTGGCGGCGTTCTTGAGGTCGGAGAGCTTGCTGCCCTCGTTCATGGACCCGGTGTTGTCGAGGACGAGCGCGATCTCGACCTTCATCTCGGCGCGCACCACCTCGGTGGAGGCCCCCACATGCATCACGCCGTCGGACAGCATGCCGGCGATGAACGGGGTCACGGCCAGGCGGGCGCTGGCGACGATGCGCCCGTTCTCTCCGAAGCGGAACGTGGACTGGGCCAGGTCGAAGTCGCTTCCGAGCTTCAGGTTCTGGTTGAGGTAGCGGTCCCCGATGAGCTGCAGCTCGGAGTCGGTCGTCGCGTTGGACCGCGCGGCGGCCAGGGCGGCGGAATCCAGGGCGTCCTGCAACTGGCTCTTGGCGCTGGTGCCGCGGGCGAGATCGACGGCCCCCAGGCCGGCGATGCAGATGGGTCCCATGGAGAGCGCCGCCACCATCGCGACGTTGCCGCCGCGGTCGAGGACGTAACGGCGCAGGCGGGAAGGGATCGACTGGGTCATCGCAGGTGTCCGCGAATGGAAGCAGGGCCCGTTCGATAGCCGCCGGTTGGGTAATTTCGCCTTAGCTCTAAGTCTTAATTTCGATTCACCATGTATCGGCCAGGGTTAAGCGCCGTTTTCCTAGAGATGTAACCGGCCGTTTGCCTCGACGTGGCAGCCTCCCGGACATGCCGAGGTTGTCGCCCGCTTCTGCTTTCTCCCGCGACGAGCGCGGCGCCACGGCGATCGAGTTCGCCTTCGTGGCGCCGATCCTCTTCTTTGCGCTTCTGTCGCTCATCGAGATCGGGATGCTGGGCATGATGTCGTCCGGCCTCGACAACGCGGTCATCGACACCGCCCGCCGGATCCGGACGGGGCGGGACGACATGGCCTCGTCCGCGAACGACTTCAAAAGCCAGATCTGCACCAAGCTGGGCGGCGACTCGAGCTCGTGCATGAGCCGGCTGACGATCAGCGTGCAGAAGTTCCCGAAGTTCTACGACGCCAACCAGGTGTCCGCCGCCCAGCCGGCCGGCCAGTTCGACCCCGGCGGGCCGGGCGACATCGTCCTGATCAAGGCCAACTACCGCTGGCCGCTGATGACGCCGTTCCTCGCCACCGCCTTCGATCGCTCCGGTCCGTTCGAGGTGACGATCGCCTCGCGCGCGGCCTTCAAGAACGAGCCCTACGAATGACCCGTCTTCCCGTTGCACGGCCCGGCGTCCGCCGCGACGCGGCCGGGACGCTGGTGCGCGGCCTCCAGGATCGCCGCGGCGCGGCGGCCATCGAGTTCGCCCTGATCTTCCCGATGCTGTTTGTCCTGATCATCGCCGCCGGCGAGGGGCTGCAGGCCTACATCGCCCAGCGGCAGGTTTCGCACATCGCCGCGACCATGGCCGACATCACGGCCCAGAGCCGGGTCGTCACCATCTCGCAGGTGGACGACATCCTCACCGCCTCGACCTCCATGATCCATCCGTTCCCGACCACGAGCCTGCAGCAGCGCGTCGCAAGCGTGAGCGCGAACGGCTCGGGGACCGTCTCGACCGACTGGGTCCAGAACCGCGGCTGGCTCGGGTCCGGCAATCCGGGAATCCCGAACGGCTACCTCGCGGCGAACGAGAGCGTGGTGGTGGCCGAGGTGGCCTACGACTACCGGCCCACGTTCGGCCTCTTCATGCCGGAGTCGATCCGCATCACGCGTCAGGCCTATTCCCGGCCGCGCCTGTCCCCGAAGGTCGAGCGGACCACCTGAGACCCTGCGCCTCGCGGCGCTCGCGCTTTCGGGTTCGGCAGGGGTAGGCTGCCGCCAGGCTGACGGGGAGGCGCGCATGCTCACGAACCAGACAGGCCGGGCAGGCGCGGCGCGTGGGCTCGCAGCCGCGGCGCTGATCGGCCTCGCGGCCTTCGCGCCTCCTTCGGATCAGGGGGTGGGCGGGGCGCCGACCCGCGCCTTGGCCCCCGACGGCCGGTACATCTCCTGGCGCGAGCATGTCGTCGACGACGGCGCGGAACTGGACGGCGCGCTGACGGGCGGCGACGGCCTGATCCTGGCCGACCTCGACGGGGACGGGCGCGAGGACATCGTCTCGGTGCACGAGTCCGACACCCGCTACGACGGCCGGCCCGACGGCTTCGTCCGCATCGCGTTCGCCACGGGAGATCCCCGGCGCTGGGTGAACGTGACGCTGGCGCGGGGTCGCGAGGCGGCCGCGCCGGAAGACGCCGCGGTGGGCGACGTCAACGGCGACGGTCTCCCGGACATCGTGGTCGCGTCGGAACTGGCCCACGTGGCGTACTTCCAGAACCCCGGCCGGGAGGCGCGGCGCGGCGCGGCGTGGCGGCGGCTGATCATCCCGCAGACCGAGGGCCACGGCTCGTACATCCGCGTGTTCCTGGCCGACCTGGACGGCGACGGGCGGCCCGAGGTCACCACGGCCAACAAGGGCGCGCAGAACCCTTCGCCGGCCGAAACGCGAACGACCCCGGTCTCGGTGCTGCGGCCTCGGGGAGACCCGCTGATCGGCGCCAACTGGGTCGAGCAGGTGCTAGGCCGCTATCCGGTGCCCCAGAACGCCCAGCCGGTGGACCTGGACGGAGACGGGGACAAGGACATCGTGGCCGGCGTTCGCGTGGGCGCCCGCCTGGTGGTCTTCGAGAATGCCGGGGGCGCCTTCCGCGAGATCCCGGTCCGGATCGACGGCGCTCAGACGGGCGGCTTCCACCTCGGGTACGCCGACGTCGACCGGGACGGTCGCCTGGACATGGTGGGGGTGACGAACAAGGGGCTCGCCTGGATCCGGCAGCCCGAGCGCCTGGACGGCGTCTGGACCGCGCACGTGATCGGCGACACGGGCCCGGATCGCGCGACCGGCGTGCTCGTCGCCGATCTGGACGGCGACGGCGACGACGACGTGCTCACCGGGGGCTACAGCGCCCCGCCGCGGGACCGCGACGGCGACCTGCCGCTCGACGCCGCCATGGGCCGGCTGGCGTGGTTCCAGAACCCGGGCGCGGCCAAGGCGGGCGCGGGGCCCTGGCCGCGGCACGACATCTCCAGGCGACGCCGCGGCATGTTCGACATGTTCGTGGCCCGCGACCTGGACGGCGACGGCGACCAGGACATTCTTTTCACGCGCGGCAACAGCGAGCCGTACGACGGCGTGTTCTGGCTGGAGCAGGTGCGGACCGCCCAGCCAGCGCCGGCCCTGACGCCGGCGCGGCCGCGCGAGAGCCGCGAGATGCCGCTGCCTTAGCCCAGGGGCGCCTGGTTAGCGGCCCGCCACGCTGCCCGCGATCGAACCCGCCACCTCGGCAGCCATCCGGATCTGCGCGTCGCGGTCCTCGATCGCGTAGCGGTCGGCGATGAAGGCGAAGTCCGTGTAGGCGACCCACACCTTCCCGTCCGCGTCCTGGGTGACGAGGATCCGCACCGGCCAGTCGAGGCCGGCGTACGGGTTCGACGTCAGGAACTGCGCGCCCAGCGGCGGATTGCCGAAGATCAGCAGCTTGGAGGGCCGCAGGTCGATCTGCGCGCCCTTGGCGAGAGCCGACTGGTCGATCTCGGTGAAGAAGCGGATCCCCTTGGCGGAGATGTCGGCCTTGATGCGGCCGACCGTCTCGTCGAAGCCGTAGGCGCTGGGCGTGCGGACGACGCCCTGGGCGACCTGTGGCGGGGCGGCCGGATCGGCGACGGCGGCCGCGGCGCCGGCCGTGAGGGCAAGCGAAACGCCGGCGGCAAGCGCGAGTAGGGATTGGCGGGCGATACGGGTCATGCGGGAGTTCCTTCGGTCATGCGTCCGGCCTCGGCCTCGTGGAGGATGACGCCCTCCGTGGGGTCGACGGCCTGGGTCCAGGGGGATTGCTCGAGCACGCGCCGGGTGTGGGCGTAGCCCGCCTCCCAGCGCGTGCGGATGCCGAGCGGCGAAAAGTCGATGTCCTTGGCGTGGTCCTCGCCCGCCAGCGGCGGGGCCAGCAGGCGGATCACGTGCATCTGGGTGGCGCAGCCGTAGGCGGCGAGCTCCGCCACCTCCGGGGTCTGGCGCACGTCGGGCGGCAGGCGGTCGGCCAGCTCCGAGATGATGTGGCGGAGCTTGTGGATCTGCTTCTGGCGGGCGATGTGGGTGATCGCCCGGCTCGAGTACTGCAGGTCCTTCTGCCGCGACAGCACGCTCCAGATGCTGTCGGGCTCGGGGCCGTTCGGCGCCCACATGTGGACGGCGAAGACCACGCCCGAGCGCCGGGGCCGGTCGTCGAAGACCGCCTCCACCGGCGTGTTCGAAAGGATGCCCCCGTCCCAGTAGAGCTCGCCGTCGAGGCGGACCGCGGGGAAGGCGGGGGGCAGGGCGCCCGAGGCCATGACGTGGCGCACGGTCAGAACGTCGTCCCGGCTGTCGAAGTAGCGCATCTGGCCGGTCTGGACGTTGGCGGCGCCCACGGTGAGCCTGGGCCGCCCTGCATTCAGGAGATCGGGGTCGATGAGATCGGCGAGGGTCTTCTCGAGCGGGCCGGTCGAGTAGTAGCCGGCGAGCTCCGAGCCCAGCGGCGTCTGCATGCCGAGGAAGGCCCAGGGGTTGGGCCGGAAGAAGGCCTCGAGGCCGCGGCTCACGGTCATGGCGTTCGCGGCAAGCGCGCCGAGGCCCGGGATCATGCCGGCGAACTGGACCGCCCGCGAATGCGTGACGCGGGACCAGAACTCGAGCAGCCGGCCCAGGCGGTCGCCCGGGGCGTTGCCGGCGATCAGGGCCGCGTTGATGGCGCCGATGGAGGTGCCGATGACCCAGTCGGGCTCGACGCCGGCTTCCTGCAGGGCCTGGTAGACGCCGGCCTGGTAGGCGCCGAGCGCGCCGCCGCCCTGGAAGACCAAGACGATCTGACCCAGCTTCGCCTTGTCGATCGGCGACCGGCTCGTGGATTTGGTGTCGGCTGCGGTGTTCATGCCGCGGTTGTCTCAGCCGCCGACCCCCAGCGGAAATGACCGTTGGCTAACCGCGCGATGCGCTCCGTGCATCGGCGCGGTGATTACGCGCGCACGCGATAGAGTCTGAAGTATTCGCGGCACACGACACGGCGCATGGTGACCATAACCTAAAGCGAATTCATGGGTGAAAGCCTCCCCTCTAGGGTCTGAACATCGGAAAACACCTAGAGAACGGACCCATGAAGACCACGCTTCTCCTTACGGCCGCGGCTGCGGCGAGCCTCGCGTTCGCGACGGGCGCATCGGCCGGAACCTGCCCCGCCGACCAGATGCGGGCCGACGCCCGGACCGCGGGCGAGACCATGCCCGCCAAGGTCACCGACACCGAGCTGGCGTTCGTCGCCCTCGGCGACCAGATCGGCGGCCTGGACAACCGTCGCCTGCGTCTGCGCCGACTCGTGGTGCTGCCCGGCGGCGTCGTCCCCTGGCACAGCCACACCGACCGCCCGGCCCTGATCATGACCGTCGCGGGCGAGATCACGGAGTACAGCTCCACCTGCGCCGTCGGCATCGACCACAAGCCCGGCGACGTGGCCCGCGAGGTGAAGGGCGTCAGCCACTGGTGGAAGAACAACGGCAAGGTCCCCGCCGTCCTGATCGCCGCCGACATCAAGAACGACGCCGAGCCCGCCGCCGCCGGCGACCACATGTGAGCAACCCCGCGGCGCTCGCCACCCCCGCCCGGCGCGCCGCGGCCCCCGAGCCGGTTATCCCCCCAGTCCCAGCCGGCCTCGGCGAACGGGCAGCCGGCGGCTCCACGAGCCGCCGGCTGCCTTTGCCATTTCCGGAGCACCCCATGACCCGTGACCTCGCCCGCCGGCTCGTCGTCGGCCTGATCGGCTTCCTGACCCTGGTCGACCTCTTCGCGGCCCAGGCCATCCTGCCCACCCTGGCGCAGACCTACGGCGTCTCGCCCGCCGCCATGGGCGTCGCCGTCAACGCCTCGACCGCCGGCATGGCGGCCGCGGGCCTGGCGGTCGCGCTGTTCTCGCATCGGCTGCCCCGCCGGGGCGGGATCTGGATCAGCCTCGCGCTCCTCGCCATCCCGACGGCGCTGCTGGCCTACGCTCCCGACCTCGCGACCTTCACCGCCCTGCGGATCGTCCAGGGCGTGTTCATGTCGGCCGCCTTCACCCTGACCATGGCCTACCTCTCCGAACAAGGCGCGGGCGAGACGACCGCCGGCGCGTTGGCGGCCTACATCACCGGGAACGTGGCCTCGAACCTCGTCGGCCGGCTCACGTCGTCGGCCCTGGCGGCGACCGCCGGCGTCGCCGTGAACTTCTACGCCTTCGCCCTTCTCAACCTGGCCGGCGCGGCCCTGGTGTTCCTCACGCTCAGTCGGACGCCCGGGATGGCGGTCCAGGCGGGCGAACCGCGCGCCCGGATCGCGGCCCGCCTCGCGGCGCATTTCGCAAACCGCTGCCTCGCGGCGAGCTTCGGCATCGGCTTCTGCGTGCTTTTCGCCTTCCTGGGCGTCTTCACCTACGTGAACTTCGTGCTCGCGGCGCCGCCGCTAAGCCTGAGTCCGATGGCTCTGGGCGTGGTCTACCTCGTCTTCCTGCCGGCCATGGTCACGACGCCTTTGGCCGGGGCCGTGGCTAGCCGCTTCGGGCCGCGCCCGACGTTCTTCGCGTCGCTGGGCGTCGCGGTCGCCGGGCTGCCCCTGTTGCTCGCAGGCGCGATCGCGCCGGTCATCGCCGGCCTGACGCTGGTCGGGGCCGGGACCTTCTTCGCCCAGGCCGTGGCCACGGGCTTCGTCGGCCGCGCCGCAAGGACCGACCGCGCCGCAGCGAGCGGGATCTACCTGGCCAGCTACTATCTGGGCGGCCTCGCGGGCGCCTGGATCGTGGGGCGGGTGTTCGCTTCGGCCGGCTGGCCCAGCGCGGTCGGGCTGGTCGCCGTGGCCCTGGTCGCTGCGGCCGCCCTGGCGGCGACGCTGCAGCCCGCCACGGCGGGGACCGGGACGGTCGGGGCGGCGGCTGGGTAGCCCCCGCCGCCGTCAGCCGGCGACGGGGAGTTCGTCACCCGCGTCTTCCGCAGGCGCAGGCACGGGATCCAGGGTCCCCGTCGGCCACTTGAAGGCCCGCGCCGCCTGCACGAAGGCGCCGACGGCTGGGGAGTGCGGCCGGCCGCGCACCGTCACCAGCATGATGGTGCGCACGAACTCCGGGTCGATCAGGCGGCGCGTCACCAGCCCGGGATCGGTGACCGAGAGCTCCGGGAAGAAGCCGATCCCGAGGCCGGCCTTGATCATCCCCTGCACCCAGTCGTCGCGCTCGGACGAGAACACCTTGTTCCAGCGGACGCCGGCCTCGCGCAGCTGTCGGCGCGCGACGTCGAAGATCTCGCAGTTGGCGCGGCTCACATAGGGCTGCTCGTGCGTGTCCCGGCAGCTGATGACGTTCTTCGCCGCCAGCGGGTGGTCCGGCGGAATCGCGAGCACGAACCTCTCCTGGAAGAGCGGCAGGCCGTGGAACCGCACGTCCGGGCCCTCGGGCAGGCCAAAGAGCGCCAGGTGGAGATCGCCCTTGGAGAGCATCTCCATCAGCTCGGTGGAGCCTTCCTCGGTCACTTCGAGCTCGACGTTCGGGTGCGCCATGCGGAACTTGACGATCAGGTCGGCGATCAGCGCGGGGCCGATGGTGCACATGACGCCGATCTTCAGGGCGACGTTCTCGAGCTTCTTCGCCGCGCGCGCCTGCTGCTTGGCGGCCTCGGTCTGGGCCTGGATCTGCTCCAGGTAGGGCAGCATCATCCGCCCCAGCTCGGAGAGGTGGGTGTTGGCCCGCTCGCGGTGGAACAGGGGCCCGCCCAGCTCGTGCTCGAGCTGCTGGATGGCGCGTGTCAGCGCCGGCTGCGAGACATTCGCCTGCTCGGCCGCGCGGGTGAAGTTCAACGTCCTCGCGAGCGCGAGGAAGTAGCGGACCTGCTGCATTTCCATGGCGGGATCCCCCGATGGCCAGGAACGCCCATCACGAGGCGGTACGCACCTCCACGGGCGGAGAGACTACACGGATTTCACGGCTGCGCGTCACGGCCTCGAAGACCAGCCGCGCGCCGCGCTCGAACGTCAGGTACGACCACAGCCAGTCCAGCACGACCTGGACCCGGTTTCTGAAGCCGATCAGGAACCAGACGTGGGCGGCGCACCAGAAGATCCAGGCGAGGAAGCCCCTGAGCTTGACGGGCCCCAGGTCGGCCACGGCGGCCTTCCGCCCGATGGTCGCGAGGCTGCCGTAGTTGGCGTAGCGGAACGGCCCCGGCGAGGCGCGGCCGTGAGCGCGGGCGTCGATCAGCTTCGCGACGTAGGCGCCGGCCTGCTTGGCCGCCGGCGCGACGCCGGGTGCGACGCCGCCCCGGCCGTCCGGCATCCTCGCGACGTCGCCGATGACGAAGACGTCCGGATGGCGGGGGAGGGACAGGTCGGCGTCCACGATCACACGGCCGGCGCGATCGGTCTCGGCGGCGAGCCAGCGCCCGGCCGGCGAGGCCTGGACTCCGGCGGCCCAGACGATGGTCGCAGCCTCGATACGGGTATCGCCGACGGTGACCGCCTGGGCCTCCACGTGACCGACCGGGCGTCCCTGCATCAGCTCCACGCCGAGCTTCTCGAGCGCTCCCTTGGCATAGGCGGAAAGCGAGGGGCAGAACGTCGAGAGCACGCGAGGACCGGAATCGATCAGCAAGATCCGCGCCCGCTGACCCCGGATGCGGCGGAAGTCGCAGGCCAGCGCGCGCCGGGTGAGCTCGGCGATCGCGCCGGCGAGTTCGACGCCCGTGGGGCCGCCGCCCACCACCACGAAGGTGAGCAGGCGCTCCCGCGCGGCGGGATCCATGTCGAGCTCGGCGGACTCCAGGGCCAGAAGCACCCTGGATCGCAGCGCCAGCGCGTCCTCCAGCGACTTGAGCCCCGGCGCATGCTCGGCCCAGCCGTCGCGGCCGAAATAGGCGTGGGTGGCGCCGGTGGCGACGATCAGCTGGTCGTACGGGATCGTGCGGTCCCCGAGGCGCAGCTGGCGCCCGGCCAGGTCGACGCCGGTCACTTCGTCCAGCTCGATATGCACGTTCGGCTGCCGGCGCAGGATCATCCGCACCGGGCTCGCGATCTGGGTGGGCGCGAGCCCGGCGGTGGCCACCTGGTAGAGCAGGGGCTGGAAGAGGTGATGGTTGCGGCGGTCGATCAGGGTGACGTCCGCATCCGTGCGGGCGAGCTTCGCGGCGGCGGTCAGGCCGCCGAACCCGGCGCCCACGATCACGACCCTCTGGCGCGGCGTGGACATGTCAGTGCGCGGTCCAGCCGCCGTCGACGGTGAGCGCCGCGCCGGTGACGGACGCGCCGTGCCGGCCGCACAGGAAGGCCGTCAGGGCTCCGATCTCCTCGACGGTGGCGAACCTGCGGTTGGGCTGGGCGGTCAGGAGGACGTCGGTGACGACCTGCTCGTGCGTCATGCCGTGGGCGCGCGCCTGGTCGGCGATCTGCCGTTCCACGAGCGGCGTCCAGACGTAGCCCGGGCAGATCGCGTTGCAGGTCACGCCGGCGCGCGCGGTCTCGAGCGCGACGGTCTTGGTCAGCCCCACCACCCCATGCTTGGCGGCCACATAGGCCGACTTGAACGGCGAGGCGACCAGGCCGTGGGCCGAGGCGATGTTGACGATCCGGCCGAAGCCGCGCTCCACCATCGAGGGAAGCACCGCCTTGATGGCGTGGAAGGCGGACGAGAGGTTCACCGCCAGGATCGCGTCCCACTTGGCGGTGGGAAACTCGGCGACCGGGGCGACGTGCTGGATCCCCGCGTTGTTGACCAGGATGTCCACGGGCCCGAGAGCGTCGTGCGCGAAGGCGATCATCTCGGCGATCTGTTCCGGCATCGACAGGTCGGCCGGCGAATAGGCGGCCTCCACCCCGTACAGGGCCGACAGCGTCTCGCGGGTCTGCTCGATCTGGGCGGGGTCGCCGAAGCCGTTCAGCACGACCGCGGCGCCCTGTTCGGCCAGGCTCTCGGCGATGCCCAGGCCGATGCCGCTGGTGGAGCCGGTGACGATGGCCACCCGGCCCGTGAGCGGGCGGGTGAGGGCGGCGGCGGTCTCGCTGGCCGTAAGGGTCATGAGCGGTCCTCGGACGATGTGTTGCGAAGGATCGGGATGGGCGGGGTCCGGCGGAAATGCCGAAAGCGCATGGACCTCAGGCCGCGTGGCGCATGAAGCTCGGCCGCCAAAGCGCGGCCATGTCCGGCGGGCCGGCGGCGTCGACGAGCCCGCGCCGGAACAGATCCAGCAGATGCGCCAGGACCGAATGGCAGGCCGCGGGATGCAGACGCCGGTCGTGGTCTGCGTAGAGCCGTTCGACGAGCTGGCGGACGGTGGCTGCGCCATGCGTCTCCAGGGCGAGCAGCACCTGGGTCTCGCGCTGGCGGCGATGTGCGATGTAGGCGTCCAGGAAGGGGCCTGTCGCCTCGACCGGCGGGCCGTGCGCGGGCAGCAGCCGCGCGTACCGCCGGGCGCGGATGCGCTCCAGGCTTCGCATGTAGAGGCCCATGTCCCCGTCGGGCGGGCTCACGACGCTGGTGGACCAGCCCATCACGCAATCGCCGGGGAAGAGCACGTTCTCCTCCAGCAGGGCGTAGGCGTAGTGGTTCGAGGTGTGCCCCGGTGTCGCCACCGCCTCGATCGACCAGCCGGGACCGCGGAAGACCTGGCCGTCGGCGAGGGCCTCGTCCGGCCGGAACGCGACGTCGTCCCCGGCCTCGAGGCGCTCGGCGCCGCGCGACGGGCGACAGGGCGCGCCGCCGGCGTAGATGACCGCGCCGGTGGCCTCGGCCAGCGGGCGCGCGGCCGGCGAATGGTCGAGGTGACTGTGGGTGACGAAGATGCGGGTGATCGTCTCGCCCCGGGTCGCCGCCAGGATGGCGGCCACCTGGGCCGGATCGTCGGGCCCGGGGTCGATGACCGCCACCTCGCCCCGCCCAACGATGTGAGCGCCGGTGCCGGTATAGGTGAACGGGCCGGGGTTCTCGGCCACCACCCGACGGATCAGGGGGCTCACCTGGTCGGCGCGGCCGTACTCGAACGACATGTCGCGAACGAAGGGGATCATGGCGCAGGCTCCGTGATGAGGCGTCGGAGCGCCCGGCCCAGGCGGGCCACGGCGGCGATCTTGTCGGGGAAGGGCAGGGCGATGGGCGGCCCCATGTCGGTCTTGTTGACGTCGACCACGTAGAGCCGGCCCGACGGACCATCGCGCAGGACGTCCAGGCCACCCCAGTCGAGGCGCATCGCCTGGGCGAAGGCCGACAGCTGGGCGATCTCCAGCGGCGAGAACACGTCCCGCGGCCGCGCCAGGCTGACGCTGGCGTTGTGGTTGGCGAAGCGGTCCGCGACCGGGCGTCGCTTGATGAACACCACCTCGGGCCGCCCGCCGACGAACGGCGTGCGGAGGTCCACCGCCAGGCCGTCCTGCACGTTGTCGATCAGGCGCTGATAGGTGCGTCCGGGCCGGGGCCGGCACGGCAGTTCCACCAGGCGACCGTCATGCGCGCCGTTCAGCTCGCCCTTCTCGACCGCCGGGCCGACGCCGGCCTCCGGGTCGAGCGCCAGGGGATAGCCGAAGACGTCCTCGAACACCTGGGCGACGCGGCTCTTGCTCACGTCGGCGCAGCCGAAGTTGAAGGCGCGCGAATGCCAGCGGGGCGGTGCGCGACCCACCGTGGAGTCGTCGAAGTAGAAGCTGGCCGCGGCCTCCTCCGGCGAGCGGGCGATGCCGATGCCCTCCCAGGCCGCCGCCGCCCAGATCAGGTACCAGGGGCGCGGCCGGTCGGGCGCGAACCAGATCTTCGGCGCCGGGCCCTTGAGGGCGTTGGCCGCCGCCTTGGCCCGCACCGCGAGGTAGAGGCCCAGCCACGTGGCCGCCTCCGAGGCGAGGGCGCGGTCGAGCGGGATCATGGCCCCGGTCTTCTTCACCCGGACGACTCCGCCGCTGAGCGTGAAGTCGGATGTCCAGAGGACGTCGCTCATGGCCGGGTCGGCGCGAACACCGCTCCCACGCGCCGGAGGAAGACGCCGAACTCGCCCCGCCGGAAGATGCCGAGCAGCAGCACCGCAGCGCCCAGGTTGATGCACGCGGCGACGAACAGCCCGCCGCCGTCGCGGTTGGGATCGACCCCCAGCGGCGTGAACAGGTGGAAGCTCACGGCGCCGGCCATCACGAGGAGGCCCGCGAGCGCGCCCGCCGCCTGGAGATGGCGGAACCGGGGCAGGAGCCCGGCGACGAGCAGCGTCGAGGCGATCAGCTCGATCGAGCCGATGACGTACTGGCTGAACAGTCCGGTCTGGGCGAACAGGCCCGGCAGGCCGAGGTCCGTCGTCCAGCCGTTGAGACGACCGAAGATCACCTGGGTCTTGGGGTGGTCGGTGAACTTGAAGCGCAGGCTGTCCAGGAACACGGCGGCCATGAAGAGCGCCAGGCCGTGCGGGATCAGCCCGATGAGGCGGCGGCTCATCGCAGCACCTCCGGCCAGTTGCGGTCGGCCTTGGCGATGTTGCCGGGAATGTCCTTCGCCCAGCGCTGCTGCACCTTCTGGTCGTAGTTCAGGTAGAGCTTGCCGCCGACGACCTTCCAGGCGAGCGGGTCGCTCTTGGCGGTGTAGCCGCCGGCCACGGCCCAGGCGCAGTAGCCGCCGTACTGCGGGACATAGGCGGCCGGGTTGGTCCTGAAGCGGGCCAGGTTGGCGGCGCTGGCGAAGCGGTACTCGGCGCCCTTGAACGTGGCGACGAGCTTCGGATCCCCCTTCCGAGGGGCGCCTTCGAAGTAGCTCAGCGGGTCATAGCCGCCGATCGCCACCTTGCTGAAGGCGGGCAGGTAGACCTCCGGGGCCGCGGCCGCCAGGGTCGGCGCGCCCGCGCCGGCCAGCGCGATCAGCGCCGCAGCGGCGAGGGCCGTCAGGTTTGGTGTTTTGGGCAAGTGGACGTTCCTCCCAGAGCCCCGCCGCTGCGGCGGTCGACCGTCCGTCGGTCGGCTCATGGGGTATCCGCGCCTCGCGCCCGGCGCTCATGCCGAAAGGTTATCGTCGTCCCTGCGCCGGACTCATCTGCCGTTGTTCGCCGAACGTAAATCCTCCAGGATCGCGCCCAGGGGGTTGGCTCATGAGCGGGTTGCATCGCGCGACGGGGATCGTCGGCCTTATGGCCGCCGCTGTCCTCGCACTCTCGACTTCGGAGCGGCGCGCCGTCGCCGCGGATCACCTCGATCCGCCGACGCGGACGGATCCGGCCTTCGACACCACGGCGGACAGGGCGGCGGACATCGCCGACGTCTACGTGTGGCACACGGCCGACAATCTGGTGATCGCGCTGACCTTCGCGGGACCGGCGCCCCGGGAGCAACGGCCCACCTACGACCGCGACGTGCTCTATACGATCAACATCTCCAACGCAGGCTTCCCGACCGATCCGGAGATCTCGATCCGCTTCCGGTTCGGCCAGGACAGCTCCGGCAACTCCGGCATCGAGATCTCGGGGCTTCCCGACGGCGGTCCGCCCCTGGTCGGCCCCGTGGAGACGACGCTGTCGCGCAACGGCATCCTGGCGCGGGCCGGGCTCTACGACGACCCCTTCTTCTTCGACCTGCAGGGGTTCCGCGAGACACGCTCGACCGGGAACCTCCAGTTCGTCGCCTCGCGCAGCTTCTTCAGCGGGACCAACGACACCTCGCTGGTGCTGCAGATCCCCCGCAGCCGGGTCGAGACCGGGAACGAGCTCAACATCTGGGCCACCAGCGCCCGCTTCGGGGGGCAACTGCAATGATGCCTCGCCCGGCTGCCCGCCGCACCGCGATCCTGGCCCTTCCGCTGGCGCTTGCCGCGTGCAGCGGCGGCAGCGGCGCCGATATCGTCGATCGGCCGTCCACCGCGCCCCCGGGCGCACCCCTGAACGTGCAGAACTGTCTCGACCAGCCGATCGGGCCGGGCCGCCCCAGCGTCGCCAACATCGTCGTGCCCGACACGATCAAGGTGGATTTCACCCAGCCCGCGGGCTTTCCGAACGGCCGCCGCCTGACGGACTCCGTGATCGACATCACCCTGGCGTGGATCTTCGTCGACCTGGCCAAGCACGATTCCGGCGTGCTCGCCCGGCTTCCCCTCGGCCCGCAGGCGAACGACGTGCCGTTCCGCGCCGACTTCCCCTACCTGGCGCCGCCGCATGGAGGGGCTCCGGCCCCGGCCGGAGGGTCGAACTTCATCTTCCGGACCGATCCGGTCTCGGCCTATGTGCAGGTGGACCGCATGGGCATGCCGGCCATCGCGACCGCGCTGATCGGAAGCAGCGCCAAGGTCCCCTACAATGACGACAATCCCGGGATCGACGGGACGCGGAAGTACGTGAACGAGATCACGGCGACCCTCGGCGTGCTCGCCAATGCGCTGCAGGACGACTTCCAGAGGGCCGGCCTGTCGATCTGCGCGCGGCCGGGCCCTTAGGCCATGACGGCGAGCGCCGCCTCGCCGCGCTGGCTCTGGCTGGCTGTCCCGGTGCTGTCGGTGGCGAGCGTGATCGCGATTCAGCGGCTGACCGCCCCCGCGCACGACCTCTCGCCGCGACCGCCGCCCGCCGTCCGGCAGACCGTCCCATCGGCCCCCGCGAGCTTCGGCGCAGCCCTCGGGCGCGCCGACGCCGACCTCGCCGCCGCAGAGGCCCGGGCGGCCGAGCGGCCGGGGGAGTGGATCTTCCTGGAGACGCTCGCCCGGCGGCGCGTCACCCGCGCACAGCTCACCGGCTCGTACGACGACTACGCGGCCGCGCAGGCCGCGCTGGACCGCGCCTTCACCCTCGCGCCCGCGGGGGCCGGACCGCACCTCACCCAGGCGGCGCTGCACTTCAGCCTGCACCGGCTGGATCGCGCCGAGGCGGCGCTCGATGCGATCGGGCGCTACGCCGCGCCGCCGGGCGCCGTCGAGCGCGCGGAGGCGCTGTTGCTGCGCGGCGACATCGCCCTCTACCGCGGCGACCTGAAGGGTGCGGCTTCGTTCTACCGTCAGGCCGAAGCGGTGGAGCCGGGCCCGGGGACGGCGTTCCGATGGGCGGTCTACTTCATGAAGACCGGACGACCGGCCGAGGCCGAGCGCTTCTTCGACGCCGCCCTGCACGCCAACCCGGCGCCCACGCCGCAGTTCCGGGCCGGGGTCGAGCTGCAGAAGGGCGCGCTGGACCTCGAGCGCGGCCAGTGGGACCGGGCGCTGGCCGCCTTCCGGCGCGCCGATGCGATCTTCCCCGGCCACTATGTCATCGAGGAGCACATCGCCGAGACCCTGGCGCTGAAGGGCGAGACGGCCGCCGCCGAGCGGCTCTACGCCGACATCGTGCGCCGGACGGGACATCCGGAGTTCATGGACGCGCTCGGCGAACTGGCCCTGAAGCGCGGCGACCGGCAGGCGGCCCTGGGATGGCGGGCGCGCGCGGGGGCCGAGTGGGCGCGGCGGCTGAGGCTTCTGCCCGAGGCCGCCTATGGCCACGCCCTGGACCACCATCTGGCCGCCGGCGACGCGATCCGCGCCCTGGAGATCGCCGAACGCAACCACGCGGCGCGCCCGAACGGCGACTCCAAGGCCCAGCTGGCCGAGGCCCTCCTCGCGGCGGGCCGCGCCACGGACGCCCGCCACGTCGTGGAGCCCGTCCTGCGAAGCGGCTGGGAGACCGCCACGGTCCACGCCGTGGCCTCGCGGGTCTACGCGGCCGCAGGCGAGCCCCGCCTGGCCGCCCGCGAGCGCACGCGCGCGCTCGCCATGAACCCCCACGCCTTCGACTGAGCGCGCCCCCGACGGCGGGCTCGCGCGTGCGGGTCCAGCTGCTGGCGGACGGGGTGGGATTCGAACCCACGGTGGGCGTGAACCCACGGCGGTTTTCAAGACCGCTGCCTTAAACCACTCGGCCACCCGTCCGGCGCGGGCGCTATAGCAGGGAAGGGCGCGGGGGCTCCACCGCTACGGACGGTTAACCACGCCGCAAGGTTCGGCCGCGAGGATTCCGACCGAGTCGGAGACCTGCATCCATGTCGGCGTCCAATCCTTCGCGCACCGCGCGGCTCGCGATCCTGTTGGTGGCGGGGGCCTCGCTGGCCGCCTGCGCCACGCTGGAGCCGCGGTATCCGAGCCGGCAGGCGAACCTGCCGCCGGGCGCCGGCGGCGGCGAGCGGAAGATCGGCAAGCCGTACCAGGTGGGCGGGGTCTGGTACGTGCCGCGCGAGCAGCCGGACTACGACCAGGTGGGGGTCGCGTCCTGGTACGGCGACGCGTTCCACCTGAAGGCCACAGCGAACGGCGAGGTCTTCGACATGAACGCCGTATCGGCGGCGCACACGACCCTGCCGCTGCCGTCGATGGTGGAGGTCACCAACCTGGACAACGGCCGGCGCCTCGTGGTGCGGGTGAACGATCGCGGGCCCTTCGTCGACAATCGCATCATCGACCTCAGCCGCGAGGCCGCGAGGCAGCTGGGCATGGACCGCGCGGGGCTGGCGAAGGTGCGAGTGCGCTATGTCGGCCCTGCGCCGCTGCTGGGCCCCGCCGACGGCTACCGCGTCGCCGATGGCGGCGCTCTGCCCACCCGCATGCCCTCGGCCGCCGCGACGCCGGCGCGCTATGCGGCGCGGGCCGGGACGGACCCGGCCCTGGAGTTCGCCGGCGCCGCGCCGAGAGCCCCCGCGCCCTACGCCGCCGCCCCGGTCTCGCAGGCGCCCATCACCACCCAGGGCCTGGCGCCGGTGACGGGAAGCGAGATCCTGTCCACGCCGATCCCGCCGCCGCCGGGCGCGGCCCCGCTGCGCGCGGCGATGGCGACCGCGTCGAACCTGCGTGTGCAGGCGGGCGCGTTCTCGAGCCAGGCCAACGCAGAGCTGGCCGCCAGCCGGCTGTCCGCGGCGGGCGCGGCGGCGGTCGAGCCGATCCAGACGACCGACGGGATGACGCTGTACCGGGTGATCCTGCCCGCGCCCGCGGACGAGGCCGGCGCCTATGCGCTGCGCGACCGCGTGGCCGAGTTCGGCTTCGCGGACGCGCGGGTCGTGCGCACCTTCTGACCCCGCCCGCGCGCGCCGGGCCTCAGCGTCGCGGAGCTTCTGGACAAAGCGCCCGAACCGGCCAATTTGGCCGGCATATGGCGCGCGGTCGGTTCATCACCTTCGAGGGCGGCGAGGGCGCCGGCAAGTCCACCCAGGTCGTCCGCCTGGCGGCGCGGCTGGGCCGGACCGGGCGCGAGGTCCTGACGACGCGCGAGCCGGGCGGCTCGCCCGGGGCGGAGAGCATCCGCGACCTGGTGCTTCGGGGCGACGCCGACCGCTGGAGTCCAATGACCGAGACGCTGCTCATGTACGCGGCGCGGCGCGATCACGTGGAGCGGGTGATCCAGCCGGCCCTGGAGCGGGGCGCCTGGGTGATCTGCGACCGGTTCGCCGACTCCACGCGCGCCTATCAGGGCGCGGCCGGCGGCGTGGACCCGGCGCTCATCGAAGCCCTGGAGAAGCACGTCATCGCCGACGTGACGCCGGACCTGACCCTCGTGTTCGACCTGCCGGTGGAGGTCGGGCTGCAGCGGGCGCAGGCGCGCGCCGGGGCGGAAATGCGCTTCGAGTCCAAGGGCGCGGCCTTCCACGAGCGCCTGCGGGCGGCCTTCCTGGAGATCGCCGCCCGCGAGCCCGGCCGGTGCGTGGTCATCGACGCGGCGGCCAGCATGGACGGGGTCGAGGCCGCGGTCGGGGCGGCCGTCCGCGAACGGCTGTCGACAGATGGCTGAGCTGGACGTTCCGCATCCGCGCGAGGTGTTCACGCTGCAGGGCCAGGAGGCCGCCGAGGCCGCGTTCGAGGACGCGCGCAGCCGGGGACGACTGCATCACGCCTGGCTGCTGACCGGGCCCATGGGGGTCGGCAAGGCGACCTTCGCCTACCGCGCGGCGCGCCGGCTGCTGGGCGCGGCCCCCGATCCGGACCATGGCCTGCTGGCCTCGGACCCCGAGCACCCGGTCTGCCGGCAGGTGGCAGCGCGCAGCCACCCGGACCTGATGGTGCTGGAGCGCGAGGGCCCCGACGGCAAGGCCCGGCGGCTGATCCCGGTGGACGACGCCCGCAAGCTGGCCGAGTTCTTCTCGAAGTCGCCGGCGGCGGCCCCGCACCGGGTGGCGATTATCGACGCCGCCGACGACCTGAACGTCAACGCCGCCAACGCCATCCTGAAGACCCTGGAAGAGCCGCCGCCGCGCGGCGTGCTGCTGATGGTCTCGCATGCGCCCGGACGCCTCCTGCCCACGATCCGTTCGCGTTGCCGCCGGCTCGCCTTCCGCACGCTCGAGCTGGAGGAGTCCGCGGCGTTCGTCCGCGCCCACGCCCAGGTGAACGTCGAGGAGTCGCTGCGCCTGTCGCGGATGGCCGAGGGCGCCCCCGGCCGCGCGCTGCAGCTGGCGGCCGCCGAGGCGCTGGCGATGGACGACGCGGCGCGCGAACTGCTGGCGGACCTGCCGAACGTCGACGAGACGCGGGCGCTGTCGCTGGCCGAAGGGTTCCGCGGCGGAGAGGGGCCGGCGCGGTTCGCCCTGCTGTTCGACCGTCTCGCGGACCGCGTGCATGCCCTGGCGAAGGACCGCGCCGCTCAGGGGATCGGCGACCTTGATCGCTGGGCCGCGGCGTGGGAGACGCTCCAGCGCCTGCCGCGCGAGGTGGACGGGTTGAACCTGGATCGCGCCGACGCGCTGTTCACCGCGCTGGCCGAGCTGCGCCAGGCCGCCCGGACCTAGGGAGACGGCCCGAACCGCCGATGCTGATAGACAGCCACGTCAACCTGCACGCCCCGCAGTTCGATGAGGACCGCGACGCGGTGATCGCCCGGGCGCGCGCCGCCGGCGTGCAGCTGATGGTCAACATCTCGGACCGGGTGTCGAACTTCCCCGCGGTGCGCGCGCTCGCCGACCATTCCGACATCTGGTGCACGGTGGGCACGCACCCGCACGAGGCGAAGGAGGATCCCGACCTTTCCGCCGCCACGCTGGTGCGCATGGCGGCCGATCCGCGCGTGGTCGGCATCGGGGAGTGCGGCCTGGACTTCCACTACGACCTCAGTCCTCGCGACATCCAGGCCAGGGTGTTCCGCGTCCACGTGGAGGCCGCGCGCGAGACCGGCCTGCCGCTGGTCGTCCACACCCGCGAGGCCGACGCGGTCATGGGCGAGATCCTGGAGACGGAGTACGCGCGCGGGCCGTTCCGCCTGCTGATGCACTGCTACACCTCGGGCGCGGAGCTCGCGCGCCGCTGCGCGGCCCTCGGCGCCTGGTTCTCGGTGTCCGGGATCGCCACGTTCAAGGCCGCCGAGGATGTGCGCGCGGTGATCCGCGACATGCCGGCGGACCGGATCATCGTGGAGACGGATTGCCCCTATCTGGCCCCGGTCCCGCACCGCGGCCGCCGCAACGAGCCGGCCTATGTGGGCCATGTGCTGGCGAAGCTGGCCGAGGTGCGCGGCTGGAGCCTGGAGGCGGCCGAGCAGCGGACGACCGACGCCTTCTTCGACCTTTTCGACCGGATCCCGCGCCCATGACCGGCCGCCTGGAGATCACCATCCTGGGCTGCGGCTCCTCGGGCGGCGTTCCGCGGGCGGACGGCGACTGGGGAATCTGCGACCCGGCCGAGCCGAAGAACTTCCGCACCCGCTGCTCGCTGCTGGTCAAGCGGGTGGGGGAGGGGCGCGAAACGACGGCGCTGGTCGACGCCTCGCCGGAACTGCGGATCCAGACCGCCCGGGCCGGCATGACGCGCTGCGACGCGGTGCTCCTGACCCACGACCACGCCGACCAGGTCCACGGGCTGGACGACGTGCGCGCCTTCTTCCTGCGCCAGCAGGCGCGGATCCCCTGCTGGATGGATGCGGCCACCGACCGGACCATGATGCGGCGGTTCGGCTACATCTTCGAGGGGGAGGGCGGCTATCCCGCCATCTGCGAGCGGCGGCTGATCCCGGACCACGGCGCGCCCTGGCAGGTGGACGGCCCGTCGGGCGCGATCCCGGTGCGCACCTTCGACCAGGATCACGGCGGCGTCCGCTCGGTCGGCTACCGGTTCGGCGACGTGGCGTATTCGAGCGACGTGGTCGACCTGGACGACGCCGCCTTCGCCGCGCTGGAGGGGCTGGACGTGTGGATCGTGGACGCGCTCCGCCGCCGTCCTCACCCGACCCACGCCCATCTGGATCGCGCCCTGGAGTGGATCGCACGGGCGCGGCCGCGGCGCGCGATCCTGACGAACATGCACATCGACATGGACTACGCCCAGCTGGTCGCAGAGCTGCCGCCGGGCGTCGAGCCGGCCTACGACGGCCTCAGCTTCATCCATGACCTGGCGACGCCGTGAGCGCGCGGCGGCTCAGGTTGGGGTTCCTGGCCTCGGGGAACGGGTCCAGCGCCGAGGCCATCGTGGACGCCATCGGCGCAGGCGAACTCGACGCCGAGGCGCGACTGCTGGTGAGCAACAAGAAGGACTGCGCGGCCTTCGCCTGGGCGGCGGAGAAGGGGGTCCCCTTCCTGTGCATTCCCACGGTGGCTGACCCCGGGGGCGCCGACGCACGGCTGGCCGAGGCGCTCGCAGACGCAGGGGTCGAGCTGATCGTGCTCTCCGGCTATCTGCGCCGGCTGGGCCCGCAGACGCTCGGGCGGTTCGCCGGGCGCATCCTCAACATCCACCCCGGACCCCTGCCCCGGTTCGGCGGGGAGGGGATGTACGGGGCCCGCGTGCACCAGGCGGTGATCTCGGCCGGCGTTCCCGAGAGCGCCATCGTCGTCCACGGCGTGGACGAGATCTACGATCATGGGCCCGAGCTGGCCCGGCGCAGCGTCCCGGTGCTTCCGGGCGACACGGCCGCGTCGCTGGAGGCGCGCGTGAAGGCGCTCGAGCCGGGCTTCTTCGTCGAGACCCTGCGGCGCGTCGCCTCGGGCGAGCTCCGGGTCTAGCCGGCCAGCGCGGGCCGGCGGCCCGACAGCTTCGCCGCGGCGAAGTAGCAGGGGATCGACAGCGCCGAGAGGGCGGTGAAGGTGAACAGGGTCCAGCTGTAGGGGTGCGTGTTGCCCTGGGCGGTCAGCACGTCGACCATGATGCCGCTGCCGGTGATGCCGATGCCCAGGCCGACCACGTTCAGCGACATGATGTAGAACGCCACCACCGTGGAGCGGACCTGGGGCGGGCAGAGCTCCTGCACCGCCGAGAAGGTCGGGCCGTAGAAGACGCCCAGCTGGAAGGAGCCCACGACCAGGCAGAGCCAGAAGATGGCGTTCTGCGGATCGATCAGGCGATAGGTCAGGTTGATGGGCAGCAGCGCCAGCAGCACCCACACCATGAACATCGGGCGGCTCTGGCCCGTGGCGGCGACGAAGCGGTCGCAGGCGATGCCGCCGAAGAGATTGCCGGCCACGCCCGCGAACACCGAGATCAGCCCTGTAATGATGGCGATCTCGGCCTTCTCAAAGCCCCGCTCGCGGACCAGCCAGAGCTGGTCGAAGGTGGCCGCGCCCAGGAGGAAGTGGATGGCGACGCCGGCGGCGATGGTGAGCTGCAGGGGCGGGGACGCCTTCAGCGCCGCCACGAACACCTTCAGGAGTTCGCCGAACTTCGGCCGCTCGACCCCGTGCGCCGCGGGCGGCCGCGTCTCCTTCACCTGCAGCACCACCAGCGAGAACAGGACCCCGATCGCGCCCAGCAGGAAGAAGCAGTTCCGCCAGCCGATCGCCGGGCCGAGGAAGCCCGCGATGAGCAGGCTGACGCCGACGCCCACCGGCACGCCCATGTAGTAGAATCCCGACGCAAACCCGCGTCTTTCCGGAGGAAACCGGTCGGCGAGCAGCGACATGGACGTGGGCGTGAGCGCGGACTCGCCGATCCCGATGAAGACCCGCGGAATGGCCAGGGAGACGAAGTTCTTCGCCAGGCCCGACGCCGCCGTCAGCGCGCTCCAGGCGAACATCGCGATCGCGATCAGGCGCGGTCGGTTCACCATGTCGGCCAGCGCGCCCATGAAGAAGCCGGCCACCGCGTAGAACACGATGAAGACCAGGCCGGTCAGGAGCCCGAACTCGGTGTTGGTGAGTCCCAGGTCGGGCACGATGAAGTTCGAGAAGCTCGCCAACAGCTGGCGGTCCACGAAGTTGATGACGTTCATCAGGGTGAGCAGCACCAGGAGGCCGTAGCCTCCGCGCGCGCCCGCATCGCCGGCGGACTGCGTCATCTTTCCTCCCATGCGAGAGCGGCTCTGACGGCCGCTTCGTTCACGCGATAGAGCCCGGCTTCCCTGGGGCTTGCAATGGGGATCACCGGACGTAACCCTCGGCGGATGTTCGAAAGACGCGAGTTCCTGGGCGGCTCGGCCGCCGCGGCGGTGCTGGCCGGTTCTGATGCCGCGGCCGCGGCCCCGATGTACGGCCTGATCGGCAAGATGCTGGCGCAGCCCGGGAAACGGGATCAGCTCATGGCGCTGCTGATGAGCGGCCTGGGCGAGATGCCGGGCTGCCTGAGCTACATCGTCGCCAGGGATCCGGGCTCGCCCGACGCGATCTGGATCACCGAGGTGTGGGACAGCGCCGCGAGCCACGCCGCGTCGCTTCGGCTCCCGGCGGTGCAAGCGACCATCACGGCCGCGCGGCCTCTGATCGCGGGCTTCGGAGAGCGCTTCGAGACAGCGCCGGTGGGGGGCGTGGGCCTGGCCCGGACCCCATAAGCATATTTCTGATAATCTTCCTTAGGCGAGAAACGGGTGGGGACTTCGTGGGCCCCCTCCAGCCCTGGACCGCCTACCCGACGACGCGCGCCAGAAGCCAGAGGATCCCCGCCCACAGGGCGAGAGACGCCGCCCCGCCCAGGGCGAGCCCATAGCCGGCCGGCCAAGGGCGGCTGGGGCGCGCCGCGACGCCAAGGGTTCGCGACGGTTGGAAGACGGCCTCGCGCATCGCGCTCGCTCCATGGGCTTCCATTCGCCGACGACGCTATCTGGATTCGCCTCTCAGGCGAGTCACCGTCCCGCGCGTTCACGAACTTGCGAAGATGCGTCCGACGACCCACATGTTACGTAATTACTGGACACGAACCCCGGGAGCCCAAATGCGCCTCCTAGCTCTCTCCACAGCCGCCCTTCTCGCCAGCGCCGCCACGGCGTTTGCCGCCCCCGCCTCCGTCGACGTGGGCCTGTCGCCCGAGATGCAGGCCAAGTTCCAGAAGACCTACGGAATGCGGGAGGCCGACATCCTGATCGGCGACCTGCGCGCCTCGGTGGAAAAGGCGCTGGCCAAGACCGGCGCTTACGATGGCGCGCGCATCTCGCTGACCATCACCGACGTGAAGCCCAACCGCCCGACGTTCAAGCAGCTCGGCGACAAGCCGGGACTGTCCCTCGACAGCTTCGGCATCGGGGGCGCAACCATCGACGGCCAGGTGGTGGCCGCCGACGGCCGCACGACGCCCGTGAGCTACCGCTGGTACGAAAGCGACATCCGCCAGGCCGTGGGCAACTGGACCTGGAGCGACGCCACCTGGACGTTCGATCGGTTCGCCCGGAAGCTGGCCCGGGGCGAGGAACTCGCCAAGCGCTAGCCGGCAGCACATCCTTGCGCCAGCGGACGGCGCGCGGTCTGATCGCCGCGCGCCGTTCTGCATTTCCGGACCCCGATGACACGCCCTGCCCCGCCAGCCGACCTGAAGCCGATCGACCGCCTGCTTGCGATCATGGCCCGGCTCCGCGACCCCGCAGACGGCTGCCCCTGGGACCTCGAGCAGACCTTCGCCACCATCGCGCCGTACACGGTGGAGGAAGCCTATGAGGTCGCCGACGCGATCGAGCGCGGCGACCTCGCCGACCTGAAGGACGAGCTCGGCGACCTCTTGCTGCAGGTGGTGTTCCACGCCCGCATGGCCGAGGAGCGCGGCGACTTCGCCTTCGACGACGTGGTGCGGGCGATCAACGACAAGATGATCCGCCGCCATCCGCATGTCTTCGCAGAGGAAACCTACGCCAGCCTGGAGCACCAGAAGGCCGGCTGGGAGGCGTTGAAGGCGGCCGAGCGCGCCGGCAAGGGAAAGGCCCAGAGCCTGCTGGACGACGTCCCCGTCGGGCTCCCGGGGCTCACCCGGGCGGTGAAGCTCTCGAAGCGCGCGGCGCAGGTGGGCTTCGTCTGGCCCAGCGTGCAGGACGTCGTGGCGAAGCTGCACGAAGAGGTCGGCGAACTGCTGGCCGAGATCGAGGCCGGCGACCTGGAGAAGGCCCGCAACGAGATCGGCGACGTCCTGTTCGTCGTGGCCAACATCGCCCGCACGCTCGACGTCGATCCCGAGGACGCGGTGCGATACACCAACGCCAAGTTCGTTCGTCGTTTCAAATACGTCGAAGCAGAACTTGCCAAGCGCGGAAGGACGCCGGACCAGTCCGATCTCGGCGAGATGGACGCGCTCTGGGAAGAGGTGAAAGCCCGGGAGCGCGCCGGCTCTTCCTGAATCCGCCGAGCTGTGCCTTGCTGGGATCGGTGGGGGTGGGGAATGTCATGAACGCTGCAGGAATCGTGGGAGCGCTCGCGCTCGTCGGCATGTGCCTCGGGCCCGCTCCGGGGCTGGCGCAGACGGCCGACGGCAAGCGGCAGTTGGCGCAGCAGCTCATGGACGAGACCGGCATGACCGCGAACCTCGATTCCATGACGAAGAGCATGATCGAGCAGATGGTGGCCCACACGACCGCCGAGATGAGTCCCGAGACCAGGGCCAGGGCCGGGCAGATGGCCGAGGCGATGTCGGCGGCCCTGCAGCGGGTGACGCCCCGGATCATGGCGGTGAGCATCGACGCCTACGCGCAGACCTTCACCGAGGAGGAACTGCAGGGAATACTCGCGTTCTACCGGACGCCTGTCGGCCGCTCGATGGCCGCGAAGATGCCGGTCCTGATGCGCAACGTCACGGACGCCAGTCTGGCGATCATGCCCGAGATGCAGGCGGCGATGGCCGCCGAGCTCTGCGCCCGCCAGACTTGTCCCGACCGCCTCAAGGCGCTCGCCGAGAAGGCCCCGAAGCCCTAGCCCTCTGCGGCGTCGACCTTGGCCGCCGGAAACTGCTGCTCGAACTGACCGAGCGCCTGGGGCGTCAGGCTCACGGTGAGGGTGACCGCGCCGTCCTCCCCTTCCCGGCGCTCGATGACGCGCCCATGCCGATAGAGCCAGGCCACCGCGGCGCCGTCGCCGGGCGGCGTCAGCACCTGGACGGGCGGGGCTTCGTCGACCAGCCCGGCGATCGCCGCGAGCAGGTCGTCGACCCCCTGCCCCGTGACGGCCGACACCACGATGGCGGGCGGCCGCGCGCGGCGGGCGTCCTGCAGCACCTCGGCGCGGGCCTCGGCGTCGAGGAGATCGGCCTTGTTCCAGACCTCGAGGATGCGGCGCTCGTCCATGTCGACGTCGAGCTGGCCGAGGACCGCACGCACGTCGTCCGCCTGCTCGCGGGTCTCGGCGCTCGCGATGTCGCGCACGTGCAGCACCACGTCGGCCTCGCGCACCTCCTCCAGGGTGGCGCGGAAGGCCTCGACCAGTTCATGCGGCAGGTCGGAGATGAAGCCCACGGTGTCGGAGAGCATGGCCGGCCGGCCGTCGGGCAGCTTGAGCGCGCGGATGGTGGGGTCCAGCGTGGCGAACAGCATGTCCTGCGCCACCACCTCGGCCTTGGTCAGCCGGTTGAACAGCGTGGACTTGCCGGCGTTGGTGTAGCCGACCAGCGCCACCGCCGGGAACGGGATGCGCCGGCGGGCCGAGCGGGCGAGGGTCCGCGTGCGGCGCACCTCCTCCAGCTCGCGCTTCAGCTTGCCGATCTTCTCGGCGATGAGCCGCCGGTCGGTCTCGATCTGGGTCTCGCCGGGGCCGCCCATCACCCCGAAGCCGCCGCGCTGGCGCTCGAGGTGGGTCCAGGTGCGCACCAGGCGCGAGCGCTCGTAGGTGAGGCGCGCGAGTTCCACCTGCAGCCGACCCTCGCGGGTGCGGGCCCGCCGGGCGAAGATCTCGAGGATGAGGCCGGTGCGGTCGATCACCTTGACCTGCCAGGCCTTCTCCAGGTTGCGCTGCTGCACAGGCGTCAGCGCATCGTCGACGACGACCACGTCGGCCTCCGCCGCCCGGACGCGCGCGGCGATCTCCTCCACCTTGCCGCCGCCGAACAGGGTCGCAGGCGTCAGCTTGCGCAGGGTCGCAATGACGGCCTCGCGGACCTCGAGGTCGAGCGCGAGCGCGAGGCCGGCGGCCTCCTCCAGCCGCGCCTCGGGCTGGCGCGCGCCGGCGCGCCCTTCCCGGTCGGGATGGACGACGATGGCGCCCTGCACGGGCGCCTCGCGGTCAACGAATTTTGTCGGGCTCAATCGGCCTCGTCGTCTGCCGGCTCGTAGAGCTGCACGGGCTGCGCCGGCATGATGGTGGAAATCGCGTGCTTGTAGACGAGCTGGGATTGCCCGTCCCTGCGCAGAAGAACGCAGAAGTTATCGAACCAGCTCACCACGCCCTGCAATTTCACGCCGTTCACCAGGAAGATGGTGAGGGGCGTCTTCGACTTCCGCACGCTGTTGAGGAAGGTGTCCTGCAGGTTCTGTTTCTTGTCGCTCACGGCTTTCCGCCTTTTCGTTGTCGCCGGGCGGCCGTCCGCCCACACACGGGAGTGACGCTAAGCGCCAAACGGCGGCGCTTGCAATCACGGGCGGTGCTTTTCCTGCGGTTGCAGGAAATCCGCCCGAGAGAGGTCAACGCATAACCTAGATCGCGGTCGCCTTGGCCCGCTCGATATAGAGCTGCCGCAGTCGCGAGGCCACCGGCCCGACCTTGCCGTCGCCGACCGGCTTGCCGTCGATCCGGGTGACCGGCAGCACCAGCGTGCCGGCGCCCGTGATGAAGGCCTCCCGCGCCTGCACGGCCTCGTCGGGCGTGAACGGCCGCTCGTCGACCTTCAGCCCCGCCTCGCGGGCGACGTCCAGGAGGGACAGGCGGGTGACGCCCCGCAGGATGTTGGCCTGGGTGTCGCGGGTGCGCAGCACGCCGTCGCCGTCGAGGATCCACGCGTTGGAGGATGCGCCCTCGGTCACGAGCCCCAGGTCGTCGACGAACCAGGCCTCGACCGCCCCGGCCTCGCGGGCCTTCTGCTTGGCCAGGGCGTTGGGCAGCAGGCCGACGGTCTTGATGTCGCAGCGGCCCCAGCGGTTTTCGGGGGTGGTCACGACGGCGACCCCGGCGGCGGCCCGCGCCTCGGTGGCCGCGCGGTCCACCCGGCTCACGGTGACGACCACGGCAGGCGGCGTCGGAACGGTCGGGAAGGCGTGGTCGCGGCGGGCGACCCCGCGGCTGACCTGCAGGTAGACCAGGCCCTCGCGGATCCGGTTGCGGCGCACGGTCTCGCGCAGGACCGTGGTCAGCGCCTTACGGCTCATGGGCATGTCGATGCGCAACTCCGAGAGGCTGCGCTCGAGGCGCGCGAAGTGGCCCTCGGGATCGGCCAACTTGCCGTCGAACAGGGCCCACACCTCGTAGACGGCGTCGGCCAGCTGGTAGCCGCGATCCTCGATATGGACGGTGGCCTGGCTCTTCGGAACGAAGCGGCCGTTGACGTAGGCGATGCGGCTCATGGCCCCCTAGAGCTCCTCGGATTCCAGCGCCCGGGCGCCCGACAGGCCCAGGGACTTCAGCTTGCGATGCAGCGCCGACCGCTCCATGCCGATGAAGGCGGCGGTGCGCGAAATGTTGCCCGAGAACCGCAGCATCTGGGCGTTGAGGTATTCGCGCTCGAAGACCTCGCGCGCCTCGCGCAGCGGCAGGGCGATGATCCGCTCGGCGCCCAGCGACCCGGACTGGTCGTTCACGGAAGCCTCCGGCGGCAGCATGTCCGCCGTGATCGGATCGCCGACGGCGCCGGACGCCAGGATCAGCATCCGTTCGACGTTGTTGCGCAGCTGGCGAAGATTCCCCGGCCAGGCGCGGACCTGCAGCATGGCCAGCGCGTCGTCCGACAGCCGCCGCTTGGGCAGGCCCGAGGCGTCGCAGATGCGGGTGATGAAGTCCTCGATGAGCTCGGGGATGTCCTCGCGGCGCTCGGAGAGCCCCGGGACGTTCACCGGCACCACGTTCAGCCGATGGAACAGGTCCTCCCGGAAGCGCCCGGCGGAGATCTCCTCGCGCAGGTCGCGCGAGGTGGACGAGATCACCCGGACGTCGACCTGCACGTCGGCGTCGCCGCCCACCCTGCGGAAGCGCTGCTCGACCAGGACGCGCAGGATGCGGCTCTGCGTCTCGCGCGGCATGTCCGCCACCTCGTCGAGGTAGAGCGTGCCGCCGTGGGCGCGCTCGAAGACGCCGATCTTGGCGGGGCGGCCGCCCGCGCCCTCCTCACCGAAGAGCTCGACGTCCATGCGCTCGGGCGTCATGCCGGCGGCCGAGATCGGCACGAACTCGTTGCGGGCCCTGTGGCTGCCGCCATGGATCAGCCGCGCCACGGTCTCCTTGCCCGAGCCCGGCGGGCCCGAGATGAGGACCCGGCTGTTGGCGCCCGCCAGCTTGGCGATCATCTGGCGCAGCTGCTGCGCGGCCATCGAGCGGCCCAGCAGACCCTCGGGCGTGATCGCCTGGGCGCGCAGCCTGCGGTTCTCGCGCCGCAGGTTCGCGGCCTCGAGCGCCCGTTCGACCACCAGGATCAGCCGGTCGGACTTGAAGGGCTTCTCCAGGAACTCGTAGGCGCCCCGCTTGATGGCCGAGACCGCGGTCTCGATGTTGCCGTGCCCCGAGATCATGATGACCGGCAGGTCCCCGTCGAGGGTCTTGACCAGGTCCAGCAGCTCCAGGCCGTCCATCCCGCCGCCCGACATCCAGATGTCGAGGATCAGCAGCGCAGGCTTGCGGGCCCGGACGGCGGCAAGCGCGCTTTCGGAGTCGTTGGCCGTGCGGACGTCGTACCCCTCATCCGTGAGGATCCCCGCGACCAGCTCGCGGATATCGGCCTCGTCGTCGACCACCAGAACGTCAGACGCCATCTTTCACCTCTATTCCGCAGATACGGCCGCCGGCGGCCTCGCGAGGCGCTGGGCGGCCGCCGCCGGCAGACGCAGCACCGCCAGGGCCCCCTGCCCGGCACGGGCGTCGGCCAGCTCGAGTTCGCCCCCGTGGTCCTCCAGGATCCGCTTCACGATCGCGAGGCCCAGGCCAGTGCCCTTCTCGCGGGTCGTGACGTAGGGCTCGGTGAGCCGGTCGCGGTCCTTGGCCGGCAGGCCGACGCCGTTGTCCTCGACCTCGAACGCCACGCCGTGCTCGTCGGAGACCAGCCGCGCGACGATCCGGCCCTTGAGCTTGGGCTCCTTCGCCCGCCGCCCCTCGACCGCCTCGGCCGCGTTTTTCAGCACGTTGGTGAGAGCCTGGCCGATCATGCGCCCGTCGGCGTGCAGCGCGGCCTCATGGAGCGGCTCCTCGAGCACCACCTCGAAGTCGGGGCTGGCGACGCGCTGCGCGAACACCGCCGCGCGAAGGAGCTCGGCGGCGTCCAGCCGGGCGAACTTGGGCGCGGGCATGCGCGCAAAGGACGAGAACTCGTCCACCATCCGGCCGATGTCGCCGACCTGGCGCACGATGGTGTCGGTGCAGCGATCGAAGGTCTCCAGCTCGGCGGGCGCGATGTCCTTGCGGTACTTGCGCCGCAGGCGCTCGGCCGAGAGCTGGATCGGCGTCAGCGGATTCTTGATCTCGTGGGCGATCCGCCGGGCCACGTCGCGCCAGGCGGCGTTCCGCTGGGCGGCGACCAGACGCGTGACGTCGTCGAAGGTGAACACGAGGCCGCCCTCGGACTGGCTCGCCCGGACGCGAAGCCGCCGCTGGTCGCGGCCGCGGGTGATGTCGATCTCCTCCTCGGCCTCCCCGGAGCGGCCCGCCGCCGCAAGCTCGGCGAATTCGGGCACCACGTCGGCCAGGCGGCGGCCGCGGCCCTGGTCGCGCGGCAGCGCGAGCAGCACGGACGCCTGGCGGTTGGTGACCGAGATGCGCCCGTCCGGGTCCAGGCCGATCACGCCCGCGCTGACCTCGGCCAGCACCGTCTCGATGAACTGGCGCCGCTCCTCGGCTTCCTCGCCGGCCCGGCGCAGGGCCTCCTGCTGGGCCTGCAGGTCGTGGGTCATGCTGTTGAAGGCGCGCGACAGCACGGCGATCTCGGCGGGATCGGATTCGGCGTCCACACGGGCCGACAGGTCGCCGCCGGCGACCCGCCCCGCCGCCTGCACGAGCCGGCTGATGGGCGCGGTGATGGAGTTGGCGGCGGCAAGCCCGAGCCAAACCGCGCCGACCAGCACCAGCATGGCGGTCTCGGCGTAGCTCAGGACGAAGATCGCCTGGATGCGCTCGCGGTTCTTGGCCACGTCCCGGTACGAGGCGAGCTCGGACTCGGACTCCCGCATGTAGCCCATGATCCCGGGCTTCAGCGGCCGGGTCACGTACAGGTAGACGTCGTTGAACGCGGTCAGCTTGTAGAGCCCCCGCATCACGCCCGCGTCGAAGTTCGGGATGTAGATCTCGCTCTGGTCGGCGGCGGCGTAGGCGGCCTGGGACGGCAGCACGTACGGCGGAGCGCCCGACGCCTCGGCCCGGGCGAGGACCCGGCCCTGGCGGTCCACCAGGTAGGCGGCCGGGAAGGCGTGGAACGACGCCAGCGCCTCCAGGTAGCTCCCGGCGCTGTCGGGCTTCTCCGCGATCCCCGCCGCCTCGCGGTTGAGGTCGCCGGCCATGGGAATCACATGGTCGCGGATGTAGCCGGTCTGCTCGTCGATGTAGGACTGGAAGACGGTCGCGGAGTTCTCGACCACGGTCTGCACCCGCTGCGAGAACCACTTCTCGACCCCGCTGGAGACCACGAGCCCGTAGAAGATGAGCACGACCGCCGCCGGAACGAGGGCCGCCGCCGCGAACAGCCCCACGAACCGCACATGCAGGCGCGCGCCCGCATCGGAGGACCGGGCGTCGAGCAGCTCGAAGATCCGCGTGCCTACCGAGACCAGCAGGAAGAGGATCAGGACGAGGTTGAGGAACAGGACCGTGAGGATCACGTCGCTGGCCGGGCCCAGCGGCCCCTTCTCGGGCGGCGACGCGGCGAGGAAGATGGCCACGCCCGTCAGCAGAGCCGCCAGGCCATAGCCCACGCCGAGCGCGAGCCGGGACTGGAGCGCGGCTCGGATCCGGGTCAGCGCCGGATGCCGGAACGCGGGGTGGGCAAGCAACGCCATCGCGTGCGGAGCCTAGGGACCTGTGCTCCAAAATCAACACCTATGTTGCGCGGACGCACAGCGCAGCCTGAACGCCGCGACAGGCGGCCGGGGATGGCCCTACCGGCGGCCCCGGGCCATCTCCACGCCGAGATCCTGGATCTTCTTGCGCAGGGTGTTGCGGTTGAGGCCGAGGATCTCGGCGGCGCGCACCTGGTTGCCCCGGGTGGCGGCCAGCGTGAGCTGGATGAGCGGCCGCTCCACCTCCTCGAGAACCCGGTCGTACAGGCCGGCGGGCGGTATCCCGTCGGGCTGATCGGCGAAGTAGCCGGCCAGCTTCTGCTCGACGAGCTGCGACAGGGTGGCCGGACCCTCCTGCCCCTGCATCACGGGCTGCTGGTCGGAGAGTTCCTTCTCGATGATACGCGCGGTGATCAGGTCCTCGCCGTAGAGCGCGCAGATGCGGCGCACGAGGTTCTCCAGTTCGCGGACATTGCCGGGCCAGCTGTGGCGCTTCAGGCGGTCCAGCGCGCCGGCGTCGATGGTCTTGGCCGGCAGGCCCTCGCGGTTGGCGCGCAGCAGGAAGGCTCGGGCGAGGTCGGGGATGTCCTCGGCGCGGTCCCGCAGCGGCGGCAGGCGCAGAGGGGCGACGTTCAGGCGGAAGAAGAGGTCCTCGCGGAAGAGGCCTTGCTGGATCAGGGCGCGCAGGTCGCGGTTCGTGGCGGCGATGATGCGCACGTTCGGCCGGCGGCCGGTCTTGGGGTTCAACGCCGGCTCCGACCCGTCGATGACCCGGAGCAGGCGCGTCTGAGCGTCGAGCGGCATGTCCCCGATCTCGTCCAGGAACAGCGTCCCGCCGTCAGCCTCCACCAGCTTCCCGAAGTCGCCCTCCTCCTTGCCGAAGAGCTCGCTCTCGACGCGCTCGCGCGGGGTGGCGGCCAGGTTGATGACGACGAACTTGCCGTCGCGCCGCCGCCCCATGTCGTGGAGGGCGCGCGCGACCAGTTCCTTGCCCGTGCCGCTCTCGCCGGTGATCAGCACCGTCAGGTCGGCGCCCACGAGCCGGGCGATGGTCCGGTACACGTCCTGCATCGGACCCGAGCGCCCGATCAGCGGCAGCCGGTCATCGCGGACCGCACGCGCCTGCGCCTTGGACGCTTCAGCGTCCGCGGGCCGCGCCAGCGCCCGCCTGGCGGCCGAGGTCATGTCGTCGAGGTCGAACGGCTTCGGCACGTACTCGAAAGCGCCGACCTCCGCCGCGTTGACGGCGGTGATGAGGTTGTTCTGCGCGCTCATCACGATCACCGGCAGCTTGGGCCGCTGCTTGCGGATGCGGGGCAGGACGTCGAAGACGTTCTCGTCGGGCATGACGACGTCGGTGACGACGAGGTCCCCCTCCCCGTCGCTCACCCATTTCAGCAGGGTCGTGGCGTTGCCCGTCGCGCGCACCTGATAGCCCAGGCGCGTGAACGCCTGCGACAGGACCAGGCGGATCGACGAGTCGTCGTCGGCGATCAGGATCTTCTTCGAGGCCGCGTTCATTCGGGCGCATCCAGGTAGGTGTCGTCGGCGGAAGCGATGGGCAGGAGCACGCGGAAGACGGTGCGCCCGGGTTCGGATTCGAAATCGATGAGGCCCCCGTGCGCCGCCACGAGCTTGGCGACGAGCGCGAGGCCGAGGCCCGCGCCGTTGGCCTTGGACGTCACGAACGGCTGGAACAGGCTCTCGCGGATGTGCTCGGGGATGCCCGGCCCGTTGTCCTGGATGCGGACCTCGATCGGGGCGCCCCGAAGCGCCTGGCCCTTCGCCGAGCGGACGCGGACGCCGTGCCGGTAAGCGGTGTGGATCGAGACCTCGCCCCGGTCGTCGCCGCGGGCGTGGGCGGCCTCGGCGGCGTTCTTCACGAGGTTCAGGAAGACCTGGATCAGCTGGTCCTCGTCGCCCAGCACGGGCGGCAGCGACGGGTCGTAGATCTCCTTCAGCCCCAGTCCGTCCGCCACGCCGTTGGCGGCCAGGGCGCGGACGCGGTCGAGCACCTGGTGGATGTTGATCGGGCTGAGCGACGGCAGGGCGTCGTCCGAGAAGGCCTCCATGCGATCGACCAGCCGGCGGACGCGATCGGTCTCGTCCACGATGAGCTGGGCCAGCGGCGCGTCCTCGGCCTTGGCGCCGCTCTTCAGCAGCTGGGCCGCGCCCCGGATCCCCGCCAGCGGGTTCTTGATCTCATGCGCCAGCATGCGGCCGAGTCCGACCAGGGAGCGGAGGCCGGCGGCCTCGTGCGCGCTGCGCTCGTTGCCGAGCCCGCCCTTCACCGACAGGGTCAGCAGCACCGAGCCGTCGCCCAGCGGGGCCGCCGCGCCGTCGGCCTCGAAGGGCGGCAGGCCGAAAAGGCTGATCTGGACGCCGCGCTCGCGGACGCGGCCGTCCTCCTCGATGGCGCGGTTGAGCAGCGAGACCAGGGCCGAGCCCGGCGGCAACGCCGCGCGGAAGCGGCCGCGGGCAAGCAGGCCGAGGCCCTGGCCGAACAGGCCTTCCGCGGCCTCGTTCACGGCCACCAGGGCGCCGTCCCGGCTCACCACCAGGGCCGGGTCGGGCGAAAGTTCGAAGGCCTGCGCCTTCAGGGCGTCCATCTCGACGCCGCGGGTCTGCAAGCGTGTCGTGCCGGTCATGCGGCCAGTCTCCGGTCGGGTGCGATCCAGAGGGCTTCGAGCCCCCGTTCGACCGATCGGGCGTCCTCCAGGCGGCAGAGCGCCGCGCGCGCCTCGCGCCGGGCCGCGGGGTCCGCGGGCCAGGGGGCGTTCTCGATGTAGGCGGCCAGGTGCTTGCGGAAGATCCGCAGGCCCAGCCGTTCTCCGTAGAAGTCGATGCTGTCCCGCAGGTGGGCGACGGCGATGGCGAGGCGCGCGTCGGCGTCGGGCGGCGTGAAGGCGCGGCCGTCCAGCTCGGCCTCGATCTCGGCGGCGATCCACGGGCGCCCGTAGACGCCGCGCCCGATCATGACGGCGTCTGCGCCGGACGCGGCCAGGGCGGCCCGGGCCGTCCGGCCGTCGACGATGTCGCCGTTGGCGATCACCGGGGTCGACACCGCCGCCTTGACCTCGGCGATGGCGGCCCAGTCGGCCTGGCCCTTGTAGAACTGGCAGCGGGTCCGCCCGTGGACGGTGATCGCACGGACCCCGATCCGTTCGGCCGCCGCGGCCAACTCGGGCGCGTTGCGCGAGGCGTCGTCCCAGCCCAGGCGCATCTTGACCGTCACCGGGACATCCACCGCGGTGACGGCGGCCTCCATCAGCTCCAGCGCCAGGGCGGGCTCGCGCATGAGCGCCGAGCCGCCGTGACCGCCGGTGACCTCGCGGGCCGGGCAGCCGAAGTTCAGGTCCACGATGTCGGCGCCGGCGGCCGCCGCCATGCGCGCGCCCTCGCGGATCGCCTGGGGATCGCGGCCGACCAGCTGGATGACCGTGAGCGGGAGCCCCTCCCCCACCGCCGCGCGGCGAACCACGTCGGGCCGGCCCCTGGCCAGCTCGGCGCATGCGACCATCTCGGTCGAGACATAGGCGGCGCCGAGGCGTGTCGCGGCGCGGCGGAACGGCAGGTCAGACACCCCCGTCATCGGGGCGATCCAGACCCGTCCCGCGACCTTGACGCCCCCGACCTCGAGTTCTTTGCTCATTTTCTAATCACGTACATATGCCCCATTTCTAGGCACAATGCTGCGGCGCCGTAAAGCGTGAAAGCTGGAATAAGTCGCCCCGCTTCCCTATGAGCCACGCGATGAAATTCTCCGCCGTCGTCGTTGCAGCCGGTGAAGGTCTCCGCGCGGGGCCCGGCGATCCCAAGGCCTGGCGCCGCCTGGGCGGACGACCGATCCTGCGCTGGTCGGTCGAGGGGCTGCTGAGCGCGGGCGCCGAGCAGGTGGTCGTGGTGGTGGCCGCGGACCGGCTTGCGCAGGTGGAGGGCGCGCTCGCGGGCCTCGCCGGGTGGACGGCCGTGGCTGGCGGTTCGACGCGCGCCGCATCCGTGCAGGCGGGCCTCGCCGCCCTGACGGCGGCGGATGACAACGCGGTCCTGATCCACGACGCGGCCCGACCCTTCGTCGCCCGCGCGCACGTCGAGCGGCTGCTGGCCGCTCTGGAGCGCGCCGACGGCGCCATCCCCGCGACGCCCGTGCCCGACACGCTGAAGCGCGGCGACGGCGTGGTCACCGCGACCGTCTCGCGCGACGGCCTCTGGCGCGCCCAGACGCCCCAGGCGTTCCGGCACGACAGGCTGAAGGCCGCCTACCGGACCTGGCCCGCGGGCGAGGAGCCGACCGACGACGCCTCGGTGCTGGAGCGGGCGGGCGGCGCGGTCGCCCTGGTGGCCGGCGACCCGATGCTGCTGAAGCTCACCTACCCGGAGGACTTCCTGATGGCCGAGCAACTCGCCGGCGGCCAGCGCATCGTGCGCATGGGCCAGGGCGTCGACGCCCACCGCTTCGGCCCCGGCGACGCGGTCTGGCTCTGCGGCGTCCTCATCCCGCACGACCACGGCCTGATCGGCCACTCGGACGCCGACTGCGGCCTGCACGCGCTGACGGACGCGATCCTCGGAGCGGTCGGGGACGGCGACATCGGCGAGCACTTCCCGCCCACGGATGAGCGGTGGAAGGGGGCCTCGTCCGACCGGTTCCTGAAGCACGCCGCCGACAGGGTCGCCGCCCGGGGCGGCCGGATCGTCAACGTGGACGTCACCCTCGTCTGCGAGCGGCCCAGGATCCGGCCTCATCGCGACGCCATGCGCGCGCGGATCGCCGCGATCCTGGAGATCCCGGTCGAGCGCGTCAGCGTCAAGGCGACCACGACCGAGGGCATGGGCTTCACCGGCCGCCAGGAGGGCCTCCTGGCCCAGGCCGTGGCGACCGTTGAGACGCCGGCCTAGGTCGCCCCGACGCCGACGTCAGGCCGGGTCACGGCAGCCAGGTCCAGCGCCCCTTGAGGTTGGCGTAGAGGGCGCCCGCGAGGTTCGTGTAGTCGTCGGTCCAGGGCCGGGCCTTGAACGGGTTGCCGTCCGCCCACTTGCCCGTGGCCTGGAAGGCGGCGAGCGCCTCGGGGCTGCGGGCCACGATCACCGCGTCCTCCGAGGAGTCCCAGGTTCCCGGAGGGTCCTTGTCGGGCGCACGGTAGTTCTGCGCGAGCGCGTAGCCGCCGGCGGCGCGGGCCACGGCCTGGGCGGGGTTCATCAGGTCGAGGTTGCGGTTCGAGAGGTGCAGGATCAGGACGCCGTCCGGCCTCAGCTTCGACAGGTAGCCCCGCACCGCCTCGACCGTCAGCAGGTGGGCGGGCACCGCGTCCGACGAGAAGGCGTCGATGAGCAGGATGTCGAAGCTGCCGGCGGGCTGCTTCGCCACGGTCAGGCGCGCGTCGCCGATCACATAGTCGACGAGGCTCTTGGCGCAGAGGGTCGTGTAGCTGAAGTTCTCGACGGTCGTGGAGACCTTCACCACCAGCGGATCGATCTCGAAGAACGTGAGGTGGTCGCGCTCGCGGACGTAGGCCGCGACCGAGCCCGTGCCCAGGCCGACGGCGCCGATGCGGAGGCCCGGCGAGGCCTGCTGCTTGAGGGCGAAGACCTGGCCGATGGGGGTGTTCGGCGTGTAGTAGACCAGCGGCTTGCACATGTAGCGGGGGTCCTGCGACTGCGCCCCGTGCAGGGTGGTGCCGTGGGCCAGCATCTTCACGCGCCCCACCGTGCTCACATAGGTCTCGGACTGCTTGAGGACGCCGAAGAAGCTGCGCCAGCTCTTGCGCGTGTCGGTCCGGTCGGCCGCCGTTTCGGCCGCATAGCTCAGGATCGCGACGATCGCGAAGATGAACAGCGCGTGGCGGCGCACCAGGAAGGCGGCCAGCACCGCCAGGACCAGCAGTGTCTTCAGGCCCATGTCGAAGAGTTCGGCCGGATCGAAGCGGCCGACGATCTCCTCGGTGGACATCGTGCGGCTGGCGAAGGTGACCGCCACGGGGGTCAGGGCCGCGGCGGCCACGCCCACGATCAGCATCGCCCACGTCCAGATGGGGACCCGCTGCAGGTCGCCCCACGGCCGCGCCAGGCAGGCCAGCGCCAGGACGATGGGATACTCCCACACGTCGTTGAAGATGACCGGCGCCAGGAAGGCGTTGAAGGCGCCCCCGACCACGCCGCCGAGCGAGAGGCAGAGATAGAACTCCGTGAGGTGCGCCGGATCCGGCCGGCGCGCCACGAGCTGCTGGTGGCACATGAGCGCGGTGAGGAAGAAGGCCGCCAGGTGGACGAACAGCAGGAATGCGAACAGCGTCGAGCGGAACGGCAGGATCGCCGCGCAGGCGGCGATGGCCGCGGCCTGCAGCGTCAGGGTCACCTCCGGCGGGATGGCGGGCCTGTCCTGGAAGGCGATGATGAAGGTGGTCAGGTAGAGCGCCAGCGGCAGCACCCAGAGGAAGGGCGCCGAGGCCACGTCGGTGGTGATGTAGGTGGTCACCCCCAGCATCAGGCTGGACGGAATGGCCGCCAGCCCGACCCAGATGGCGCGCGTGCGCCACGAGGGGGGCGGCTCGGTCGTGATCGCCGCCTCGGCCGCCTCGGCGCGGACGCGTGAGACCGCGACCGCCAGGACCCCGATCACCACCACGAACAGGCCGTAGCCTGCGCTCCATCCCATGCGCTGCCCCACCAGCGTCATCGTGGGCTCGACCACGACGGGATAGGCCAGGAGCGCGATCAGGCTGCCCAGGTTGGACGCGGCGTAGAGCGCATAGGGCTCCTTGCCCTCGATGCTCCCGAGGGTGCGCGCATGCCAGGCCTGCACCAGCGGCGCGGTGGCGGACAGGATCGCAAACGGGGCGCCGATCGAGAGCGCCAGGACCGCCAGCAGCCAGAGGTTGGGATGGTCGGACGAGGGCGGGCCCGCCAGCCCGTTCACCCGCAGGGGCAGCGCCACGGCGGCGATCAGCAGGGCCGCGACGTGCGTCATGGCCTGGGCCCGTACGGACGGGATGCGCTGCAGGAGGTGGGCGTAGAAGTAGCCGGCCAGGAGGGCGATCTGGAAGAACGCCATCGAGGTGTTCCAGACCGACGGGCTTCCGCCCAGCAGCGGCAGCACCAGCTTGGCGACCATCGGCTGGACCAGGAACACCAGCGCGGCGCTCGTGAACACCGTGAGCACGAAGAGCGCCGCGGGCGGTTGGCGGGCCGCAGGCGCGGCGGCGAGCGTGGTCATGGGTCTCGAATCGCCTTGAACGGAGTGGCCTGTCGATGCTCTGTGCAGAGCGGCGCACGGTAAAGGGGACCAAGGCATGTCGATGTTCAACCTGGAGATCGTCACCCTGGCCCGGCTTCTCATCGACGAGGCGCGCGAGCGTTCGCTCCGGATCGTCACCGCCGAGAGCTGCACCGGCGGCCTGGTGGCGGGCGCCATCTGCTCCATCCCCGGCTCGTCCGATGTGTTCGAACGCGGGTTCGTCACCTATTCGAACCGGGCCAAGCAGGAGCTGCTGGGCGTGCCCGGCGACCTGATCGCCGACCTGGGCGCGGTTTCCGAGCCGGTCGCGCGCATGATGGCCGAGGGCGCGCTGGAAGCGTCCAACGCCCACATCTCGGTGGCGATCACCGGCGTGGCGGGTCCCGCCGGCGGGACGCGGCTGAAGCCGGTGGGCACGGTCCACATCGCCACGGCGCGAACGAACCAGCGGCTCGTGCACGAGGAGCACTTCTTCGAGGAGGAGACCCGCGAGGGCGTCCAGCTGGGCGCCGTGCAGGCCGCCCTGCAGATGCTGCGCGACCGTGTGACGTCGAAGTAGCCGTGAAGGCAGACGGCGCGCTCTCGTCCGCCGAGCCGGCGGCCGCCGAAGGCCAGCTGGTCCGCGCCCTGCGTCGGCGCGACATCATCGGGTTCCTGCTGAACGTCATGCTGGGCGCGGGCATGCTGACCGCCCCGGCCAAGGTCTACGGCCTCGTCGACGGCTGGGGCCTCCTGGTGCTGCTGGCCAGCGCCCTGGCCGTGCTGCCGGTGATCTTGTGCTTCGCCGAGCTCGGCAGCCGGTTCAGCGGGACCGGCGGGCCTTACCTGTACGCTCGCGCCGCGCTGCCGCCCTGGATCGCCTTCGCCTCGGGCTGGATGCTCTGGGTGGCCCAGGCGCTGGGCGCCGCGACCCTCAGCAACCTCTTCGTCAGCTACCTGGCCGGCTACGTGCCCGCATTGGGCGAGGGCGCGGGGCGGATCCTCGCCCTGGGCGCCGTCGGGCTGGTCTGCACGGGGATCGTCCTGGTGGGCATCCGGCAGGCGGCCGGCGCGAGCAACCTCGTCATCGCCGTCAAGCTGGCCTTCATCGCGCTCTTCCTGGCCGCCGTCCTGCCGTTCGCGCAGATGGACCGCCTCGCGCCCGCCGCGCCGCCGCCCGCGGCCACGCCCTTCATCCAGGCCATGCTGATCTTCATCTTCGGGTACTCGGGCTTCGAGCGCGCCGCGCTCGTCGCCGGCGAGGCGCGGGACCCGCGGCGCGACGTGCCGGCGAGCCTGCTCTTCGCCCTGGCCCTCGTGACGGCGGTCTTCGCCCTCGCCTTCGTGGCCTGCGTGGGGGTGCTCGCGGACCCAGCCGCCAACGATCGCCCCTTCGCCGAGGCCGGACGGACCCTCTACGGGCCGCTCGGCGCCGCCGTGGTCTCGGCGGGCGCCCTGGCCGTCACCCTCGGCACCCTCCTCGTGATCGTGGTCTCCATGCCCCGCAACCTGCTGGCGCTGGCCGAGCATGGGGAGGTTCCTGCGCTGCTCGCCAGGATCCATCCGCGCTGGCGGACGCCGCACGTGGCCATCGTGGTCTCGAGCCTCGTCGGCTTCGGCGCCGGCATGGTCAGCGACCTGCTGAGCGCGCTGACCATGTCCACGGCGGCGCGGCTCGTGGTCTACATCCTGGCCTGCGTCGCGCTGATCCGGCTGGTGGGCCGCGCCCAGGCGCCGCCGGCCGCCTTCCGCCTGCCCTTCGCCCGCGTCGCCGCCGTCGCGGCGATCCTGTCCATGGCGGCCGTGGTCGCGTTCGGGGCGACGAAGGAGCTTCCGGCGCTGGCCGGCGTCCTGGCGGCAGGGTTCGTCGTCATGCTCGCCACCCGCGCGGCGCGCCGGAGGACGATCCCGAAAGGGTCCTGAGTGGGGCGGCGGCGGCGCGCCTAGCCGTAGAGCGCCTTCGCGCGATCCTCGAAGCAGCGCATCAGGCGTTCCACCGCGTGGTGGAAATTGGCGGCCAGGAGGCCGTCCAGCAGACGCGACTTGAACTGGAAGTCGATGTCGAACTCGATCCGCGTGCCGGCGTCGTCCGGCAGAAAGCGCCAGCGGTTCACCAGCCTGCGGAACGGGCCCGAGAGCAGGTTGACGTCGATCTGCCGGGCGGCCCCGTCGCGGAGCACACGGGTGGCGAAGCGCTCCTTCAGGAACGAGAAGCCGACGCCGGCCTCGGCGTCCAGCTGGTCGGCGTCGTCGCGGACCTGCCGCCGGTTCCACGTGCGCATGGCGGTGATCCAGGGCACGAACTCGGGGTAGCGGTCCACATCGCCGACAAGCTGGAAGAGCTGGTCGGGCGTGTACGGCAGCACGCGCGAGACGTGGTGCTGCAACCTACGCCGCGTCCCGCGCCCGGCGCGCCGCCTGCAGCCGGGCGAAGTCCTCGTCGGCGTGGTGCGACGAGCGCGTCAGCGGGCTGGAAGAGACCACAAGGAAGCCCTTGGCCCTGGCGATCTCCTCATAGGCCCTGAACTCGTCGGGGTGCACGAACCGGTCGATCGGCGCGTGCTTTCGGGTCGGCTGCAGGTACTGGCCGATGGTGATGAAGTCGACGCCGGCGGAACGCATGTCGTCCATCACCTGCATCACCTCCTCCTTCGCCTCGCCCAGGCCGACCATGATGCCGGACTTGGTGAACTGCTCGGGGTCGCGCTCCTTGACCCGTTCCAGCAGGCGTAGCGAGTTGTAGTAGCGCGCGCCCGGGCGGATCGGCAGGTAGAGCCGCGGCACGGTCTCGAGGTTGTGGTTGAAGACGTCGGGCCGCGCGTCGATCACCGCATGCACCGCCTCGAGCGGCTTGCGCAGGAAGTCCGGGGTGAGGATCTCGATGGTCGTGCCGGGCGAGGCCGCGCGGATCGCTCCCACGACCGCGGCGAAGTGCGCCGCGCCGCCGTCGGCCAGGTCGTCGCGGTCGACCGAGGTGATGACCACGTGGCGCAGGCCCATCTTGGCCACCGCGTCGGCCACGCGGGCGGGCTCGGTGGGATCCAGCGGATTCGGCTTGCCGGTCGCCACGTTGCAGAACGCGCAGGCCCGGGTGCACACCTCGCCCATGATCATCATGGTGGCGTGGCTCTTCGACCAGCACTCGCCGATGTTCGGGCAGGCCGCCTCCTCGCAGACGGTGATGAGGCCATGGCCCTTCACGATCTCGCGGGTGGCGTTGTAGCCGGCCGACCCCGGCGCGCGGACGCGCAGCCACTCGGGCTTGCGCAGGATCGGCGTCTCGGGACGGTTCTGCTTCTCCGGATGCCGCGGACGCGGCGCCTTGCCGGAGACGGTGTCGATGACCACGGCCATGGCCCCTAGATCGTCCGTCCGGGCCGCCGGATCAAGCGCGTCTCTGGGTCCGGCCCGCGATCACGGCAGGTAACCAAGCTTTTCAGGCGGAACGGCGCTCTGTAGGTTCCCGCCAACGACAATATTGGGAGCGATCGCCCTTGAGCGCGTTCGACAGCGCAGCTGCGCAGTCCACAATCTTTGACGCCCTGGTCGCTTCCGCACGGAAGCACGGGGCCAGGAAGCCGATCCTGGAGGACCAGGAGCGTAGTCCCCTCTCCTACCTCGACCTGATCCGGGCCGCGTTCGCGCTCGGCCGCAAGATCGCGGCGTTCACCGACAAGGGCGAGCGCGTGGGCGTGATGCTGCCGTCCAGCTCGGGCGGCGTGGTCACCTTCTTCGCCCTGCACGCCTTCGGCCGCGTGCCGACCATGCTCAACTTCACGTCCGGCATCCGGAACCTGAAGGCGGCCTGCGAACTGGCGGGCGTCAAGACCGTGCTGACGTCCCATCGCTTCGTCGAGCAGGGCAAGCTCCACGACCTGATCGACGCCCTCGAGACGCTCACCAACGTCGTCTACCTGGAGGACGTCCGGAAGACGGTGGGCCTGTCGGACCGGCTGTTCGCCGCGGCCGCCGGGGCCCTGCCGAAGTCGTTCCGCGCCGCCACGCGGCCCAGCGACCCGGGGGTGATCCTCTTCACGTCCGGCAGCTTCGGCACGCCCAAGGGCGTGGTCCTGAGCCAGGCCAACCTGGTCTCCAACGCCAAGCAGGTGGCCGCGCACATCCGGCTCGACCCGAACTGGGTGTTCTTCAACCCGCTGCCGATCTTCCACTGCTTCGGCCTGACCGGCGGCGCGCTGCTGCCCATCCTCGAGGGGATGAAGGCGTTCCAGTATCCCTCGCCGCTGCACATCAAGCAGATCCCGCCGCTGGTGAAGGACACCAAGGCAGCGGTGCTGTTCGCCACCGACACCTTCCTGAACCAGTACGCCCGCTCGGCCGATCGCGACGAGCTGGCCGGCCTCACCTTCGTGGTCTGCGGCGCCGAGAAGGTCCGGGAAGAGACCCACAACCTCATCGCCGAGAAGTTCGGTCCCATCCCGATCCTGGAGGGCTATGGCGCCACCGAGGCCTCGCCGGTGATCGCGGTGAACCTGCCGGCCGACAACCGGCGGGGCACCGTCGGGAAGCTGCTGCCGGGCATGGAGACGCGGCTGGAGCCGGTGGAGGGCATCCCGGGCGGCGGCAAGCTGCTGGTCCGCGGCCCGAACGTCATGGCCGGCTACCTGAACGCCCAGGGCGGCGTGGACGCGCCGTCGGGCGGCTGGCACGACACCGGGGACGTGGTGTCGATGACCGACGATCAGTGGATCAAGATCCTCGGCCGCGTGAAGCGCTTCGCCAAGATCGGCGGCGAGATGGTGTCCCTCACCGCCGCCGAGGACCTGGCGTCGGCGGTGTGGCCCGACTGCCGGCACGCGGTCATCGCCCTGCCCGACCCCAAGAAGGGCGAGCGCCTGATCCTGGTCACCGACCGCCGCGACGCCGACGCAGCGCCGCTGGTGGCCTACGCCCAGCAGATCGGAGCGCCCGAGCTCACGGTGCCGCGCAAGATCATCAAGGTGCAGGAGATCCCGGTGCTCGGCACCGGCAAGACCGACTATCCGGCCATCCAGCGGATCGTGGACGCCGAGCTCCAGCGGGCGGCCTAGATCCTCCGCGAGCCAGGGTTGGGAAGTGGCGGTCGGTCCCCGACTCCGTCTCCAAGCGCCGAGCTGGATCAATACGGCCCCGCCCTGTCGGCTGCGCCGCCGGTCCCTCCCCACGGGGAGGGATTTCAGATGTGCAGGACCTTGCCATAGGCGTCGAGGGTCGCCTCGTGCATGGCCTCGCTCATGGTGGGGTGCGGGAACACCGTGGCGTGCAGCTCGGCTTCCGTGGCCTCCAGCGTCATGGCGATGGCGAAGCCCTGGATCATCTCGGTGACCTCGTGGCCGATCATGTGCGCGCCGATGAGCGCGCCGGTCCTGCCGTCGAACACTGTCTTGATGAAGCCGTCCGTCTCGCCGGCGGCGATGGCCTTGCCGTTCACGCGGAACGGGAAGCGGCCCACCTTCGGCTCCAGTCCCTGCTCCCTGGCCTGGGCTTCCGTGACGCCGACTGAGGCGATCTGCGGCGTCGTGTAGGTGCAGCCCGGGATCGGGGCGGTCAGGTTCGAGGGCTTGAGACCCGCGATATGCTCGATGCAGTGCACGCCCTCGTGGCTGGCCTTGTGCGCGAGCCAGGGCGGTCCGGCCACGTCGCCGATCGCGTAGAGGCCCGGCACGCCCGTGGCGCCGTGGCTGTCGGTGACCACGTGGGTCTTCTCGACCTTCACGCCCAGGTCCTCGAGACCCAGGTCCTCGACGTTGCCGACGATGCCGACCGCCACGATGCAGACGTCGGCCTCGAGGGTCTCGGCCTTGCCGCCGGCCTCGATCTCCAGCGCCACGCCCTTGGCCGTCTTGCTGAGCTTCTTCACCGACGCCGGCACGCGGAACCTGATCCCGCGCTTCTCGAAGCTCTTGTGGGCGGCCTTGGAGACCTCCTCGTCCTCGACGGGCAGGATGCGAGGCATCATCTCGACGACTGTAACTTCCGACCCGAGCGCCCTGTAGAAGCTCGCGAATTCCATGCCGATGGCGCCGGACCCGATGACCACCATGGTTTTCGGCGCCGCCTTCGGGACCAGGGCCTCGCGATAGGTCCAGATGCGCTCGCCGTCGGGCTCGAGGCCGATGGCGGGGATGGTGCGCGCCCGGGCGCCGGTGGCGAGGATCACGTGCTTGGCGGTCAGCCGCCGGTCGCCCACGACGACGGTCGGCGCGGCCTGGCCCTTCTCCAGCCTGGCGACGCCCTGGACCACCTCGATCTTGTGCTTCTTCATGAGGAAGCCCACGCCCGAGTTCAACTGGGCGGCGACCTTGCGCGAACGCTGGACGACGGCGTCGAAGTCGAACGCCTTCTTCTCCACCGAGAGGCCGTAGTCCTTCAGGTGGTCGAGCTGCTCGTAGACCTCGCCGGACTTCAGCAGCGCCTTGGTGGGGATGCAGCCCCAGTTCAGGCAGATGCCGCCCAGCTCGGCGCGTTCGACGATGGCGGTCTTCATGCCGAGCTGGCTCGCCCGGATGGCGGTCACGTAGCCTCCCGGCCCCGAACCGATCACGATGACGTCGAAGGCGTCGGCCATCAGAGGAGCCTCTCGATCGCGCCGTGCAGCGCCTTGGGTTCAACGGTGGGCGCGAAGCGTCCGACCACCTGTCCGTTCCGGTCGACCAGGAACTTGGTGAAGTTCCACTTGATGCCCTCGGTGCCGAGGATCCCCTTCTTCTGCCCCTTCAGCCAGACGTAGAGGGGGTGGGCGGAAGGGCCGTTCACGTCGATCTTCCGCATCAGGGGGAAGTCCACGTTGTAGGTCAGCGAGCAGAAGGTCTTGATCTCATCGGCGTCGCCCGGCTCCTGCGCGCCGAACTGGTTGCAGGGAAAGCCCAGCACGACGAAGCCGCGGTTGCGGTGCTTGCGGTACAGGTCTTCCAGCCCGCCGTACTGGCGCGTGAAGCCGCACTGGCTGGCGGTGTTCACGATCAGCATCACCTTGCCGCGGTAATTCGCCAGCGGCGCCGGCTGCCCGTCGATGGTCTCGGCCGTGAAGTCGTAGATCGTGCTCATGCCAGCCCCCTCAGGCGATCATGGTCAGCGGCTCTTCGATCAGCGCCTTGAAGGCGGCGAGCCAGCGGGCGCCCACCGCGCCGTCCACCACGCGGTGGTCGCAGGTCAGTGTGACGGACATGACGGTGGCGATGGCCAGTTCATCGCCGCGCACCACGGGCCGCTTCTCGCCGGCGCCCACCGACAGGATGGCGCCCTGCGGCTCGTTGATGATCGAGGCGAAGGTCTTGATGCCGAACATGCCGAGGTTCGAGACGCTGAAGGTGCCGCCCTGGAACTCCTCGGGCTTCAGCTTCTTGGTCCGGGCCCGCTCGGCCAGGTCCTTGGCCTCGGTGGCGATCTGGCCCACGCCCTTGGTCTCGGCGGCGCGGATGATGGGGGTGATCAGCCCGCCGGGCACGGCCACCGCCATGGCGATGTCGGCGTGATGGTGCATGGCGATGCCTTCGGGCGTGTAGCTGGCGTTGGCCTCGGGCACGCGCTTCAGGGCCACCGCGGCGGCCTTCATGACCATGTCGTTCACGCTGACCTTGATCCCGTCCTTCTCGAGGATCTGGTTGATGCGCGCCCGGGCGGCCAGCAGCGCGTCCAGTTCGATGTCCACGGTCAGCGGGAAGTGCGGCACGTCGCGGAAGCTGTCGGTCATCCGCCGCGCGACCGTCTTGCGCATCCCGTCCAGCGGAACGAGGTCGTAGCTGCCGGGGGCGATGCCCATCTGTTCCAGGGTCTTGTGCTCGCGCGGCGCGGCGGCCGGCGCAGGCTTGGCGGCCGGCGGCGCCTCGGCGGCGGCGGGCGCGGGCTTCGCCGCCCCCGGCTGGGCCTTGTCGATGTCGGCCTTCACGATGCGCCCGTGCGGGCCCGAGCCCTGCACCGCGGCGAGGTCGACCCCCTTCTGCTCGGCCAGGCGGCGCGCCAGGGGCGAGGCGAAGATGCGGCCCTCAGCGCCTCCCCCGCTCGCGGGCGAGGGGGACCGGGAGGGGGCGCTGGGGCCGGCCGCAGGCGCGGGTGTCGGGGCTGGGGCCTGCGCCCCCTCCGACGCCTTCGGCGCCGCCGGCGCGGGGGCGGAGCTTGCCGCCGCGGCGGGCGCGGACGCCGGCGCGGCGGGCTCACCCTCGCCGGAAAGACGGGCGATGGGCGTGTTGACCTTCACGCCCTCGGTTCCCTCGGCGACCAGGATGTCCTCGACCACGCCCTCGTCGACCGCTTCGACTTCCATGGTGGCCTTGTCGGTCTCGATCTCGGCGATCACGTCGCCCGAGCTGACCTTGTCGCCCTTCTTGACGTGCCACTTGGCGAGCGTGCCCTCCTCCATCGTGGGCGAAAGGGCGGGCATCAGGACGTCGATGGGCATGTCGTCTCTCGGCTCTCAGACGCTCGGTTGCAGTTCGGTCAGTTCGGCCGGCGACCAGCGCGCCTTGCGCCGTTGCGCGCGTTCCTCCGGCGTCTCGTCGTCGAAGACGTGGGGTTCCGGCGTGCGGCCGTCGAAGCCCTGGAGGTCGACGCCCGTGACGTTCAGGATGGCGTAGCGCTCGCCGTCGATGATCACCGTCGCGCCCACGTAGCAGCCGCACTCGGCGCAGAACATGTAGTCCGACTTGCGGTGCCCGAACCGGTAGTGGTGCAGCCGGCCGCCGATGAACGTGATCTGCGCGTCCGGATGGCTGGTGGAGATGGCGCCGTGCCGGCGGCAGAAGCCGCACTGGCAGGCGCGGAGCGGCAGGTCGGCCGCCGCTACACCCTCGATCGCGACGCGCACGGCGCCGCAGTGGCACTGACCGTGCAGACGGCTCATGCGGGCTCCCTGGAGAGATGGGCGAGGCCGGCTGCGTTGGCCTCCCAGTTCTGGCCGTCGAAGGCCTCGATGACGATCTCCAGCCCCTCGACCGTGTCGAGGCAGCGGGCGTTCACGCTCCAGCCGTCCGGGTTGGACCTGGGGCGATAGAAGCTCTTGATCCCGCACTCCGAGCAGAACAGGTGCTTCGCCACGCGGGTGTTGAACGTGTACTCGGCCAGCCGGTCGGCGCCCTTGGTCAGCCGGAAGCGGCTCTCCGGCACGATGATGTGCACGAAGCCGGTCTTGGCGCACATGGAGCAGTTGCAGCTCTGCGCCTCGACACGACCCGGCAACGCCACCTCGAAGCGGACCCCGCCGCAGTGGCACCCGCCCGCCCGCCATTGGAACGGGCTCTGGCTCACGACCTGTAGCTCACGGCCTTGGCCGCCTTCACGATCCGGTCGACCGAGGGCATCGAGAGCGCCTCGAGGTTGGCGGCGTAGGGCAGCGGGACATCTTCCTGGGTCACCCGCATCGGCGGGGCGTCGAGATAGTCGAACGCGAGCTCGGTGACCTTGGCGCAGACCTCGGCGCCGACGCCCATGGGGCCCCAGCCTTCCTCGACCGTCACCAGCCGATTGGTCTTCTTCACGCTCTCGACGACGGTCTCGATGTCCATGGGGCGGATCGTGCGCAGGTCGACCACCTCGGCCTCGATCCCGTGCTTGGCCAGCTCCTCGGCCGCCTGCAGGCAGAAGCCCACCATGCGGGAGTAGGCCACCAGCGTGACGCCGCTCCCCTCGCGCCGAACCTTGGCCTTGCCGATCGGGACGACCCAGTCGATCCCTTCGGGCACGTCGAACTCCTGGCCGTAGAGCATCTCATGCTCCAGGAAGACCACGGGGTTCGGGTCGCGGATCGCGGCCTTGAGCAGCCCCTTGGCGTCGGCCGCGTCGTAGGGCGCGATCACCTTCAGGCCCGGCACATGGCCGTACCAGGCGGCGTAGTCCTGGCTGTGCTGCGCCGCCACGCGGGCGGCGGCGCCGTTGGGTCCGCGGAAGACGATCGACGTCTTGATCTGGCCGCCCGACATGTAGAGCGTCTTGGCCGCCGAGTTGATGATGTGGTCGATCGCCTGCATGGCGAAGTTGAAGGTCATGAACTCGACGATCGGCTTCAGCCCCGCCATGGCGGCGCCGACGCCGAGGCCCGCGAAGCCGTGCTCGGTGATCGGGGTGTCGATGACCCGCTTGGGCCCGAACTCCTCGAGCAGGCCGCGGCTGACCTTGTAGGCGCCCTGGTACTGGGCGACTTCCTCGCCCATCAGGAAGACGTCGCCGTCCCGGCGCATCTCCTCGGCCATGGCGTCGCGCAGGGCGTCGCGGACGGTGACCTTCACCAGGTTCACGCCCTCGGGCAGCTCGGGGTCTTTCAGGGCGGGCTTCGGCGTGACGGGCGTAGCGCCCTCGCCTTCCGGCCGCGGCTTCGCCGCCTCGGGCGGCTGCTTCTCGGGGTCGCCTGCCGCCGTCTGCATGGGCGCGGGCTGCGTCTGCGGCGTCGGCTCCGGCGCCGCCTTGGCCGCGCCGCCCTCGCCGCCCAGCCGGGCGATGGGGGTGTTGACCTTCACCTCCTCCGTGCCCTCGGGCACCAGGATCTCGGAGACGACGCCCTCGTCGACGGCCTCGACCTCCATGGTCGCCTTGTCGGTCTCGATCTCGGCGATCACGTCGCCCGAACGGACCTGGTCGCCCACCTTCACGTGCCACTTGGCGAGCGTGCCCTCTTCCATCGTGGGCGAGAGCGCCGGCATCAGGATGTCGGTCACGGCTCAGGCCCCCTGTTCGACGGTCGTGTAGACGTGGGTGTAGAGCTCGGACGGATCCGGCTCGGGGCTGGTCCGGGCGAACTCGGCGGCGTCGGCGACGATCTTCTTCACCTCGGCGTCGATGGCCTTCAGCGTGGCCTCGTCGGCCCAGCCGTTCTTCTCCAGCATCTCCTCCACATGGTCGATCGGGTCGCGGGTCTTGCGGACCTCGTCCACCTCCTCCCGGGTGCGGTACTTGGCCGGGTCGCTCATGGAGTGGCCGCGGTAGCGGTAGGTCTTCATCTCGAGGATGTACGGCCCCTTGCCCGACCGGCAGTGGTCGCAGGCCCGCTGCGCCGCCGCCTTCACGGCGGTGACGTCCATGCCGTCCACCTGCTCGCCGGGGATGTTGAACGAGATGCCGCGCTTGTAGAGCTCGACCTCGGACGTCGACCGGTCGATGGCCGTGCCCATGGCGTACTGGTTGTTCTCGATCACGTAGATGACCGGCAGCTTCCAGACCGCGGCCATGTTGAAGCTCTCGTAGACCTGGCCCTGATTGGACGCCCCGTCGCCGAAGAAGGCGAAGCTGACCTTGCCGTCCTCGCGATAGCTGTTGGCGAGCGCAAGGCCCGTGCCCAGCGCCACCTGCGCGCCCACGATGCCGTGGCCGCCGTAGAACGCGGCCTCGGTCGAGAACATGTGCATCGAGCCGCCCTTGCCCTTGGACGACCCGCCGATCCGGCCGGTGAGCTCGGCCATCACCTCGCGCGGATCCATCCCCGCCACCAGCATGTGGCCGTGGTCGCGATAGCCGGTGATGAACTGGTCGCCGGGCCGCTTGGCCGCTTCGCAGCCCACCGCGATGGCCTCCTGGCCGATGTAGAGGTGGCAGAACCCGCCGATGAGCCCCATGCCGTAGAGCTGGCCCGCCCGCTCCTCGAAGCGCCGTATGAGCAGCATCTCGCGGTAGTATTTGAGGAGTTCGTCCTTCGTGACGGACGTCGCGTCCGCCCCGTTGGCCTTGCGCTTACCGGCTGCGGCCGTCGCTGCGCGCGCCATGCGTCACCCCGTGATCGTTTGATGTCGAAGGATCGCCCCGGAGCGAACCTTACTTCATACGGATCACATAGTCCCTAGGGTCTGCGAAGCCTAGAAGGGACCGCGCCCTCTCCTCCAGCAGATCGGCGGAAAGGCTCTCGTCGCGGAGCAGCTTCGCGCGGACCTCGAGGTCGTGCCGCTGGGCCGTCAGGGCCTGGAGTTCGCGGGTCTTGGCCGCGAGCGCGGCGTCGCGGGTGTCCGACTTGAGAAGTCCGCCCTCGCCCGTGAAGGCGTGGAACCCGAAGTAGGCGATCAGGAGCGCCAGGAAGGCGGTCGACAGATACGGACGCAGACTTGCGAGCACGGCGATTCCCAGCGGGGGTTTCGCCCTTGTGCGCCACAATCCCTAACGGCGCGCTAACCAAAGCGTGCGGTCGCAGACCCGATGCGGCGCACCTTCCTGCGCTCCGCTGCACGCCGGTGCAACTTCCCGCATAGGACGGGCCGGGGTTCTCGATGACATCAACGACAGTCTCACGGAGCTAAGTGATGTCAATCAAAGACTTGAAGCAGAAAGCAGATGGGTTCTCCGCGCGCAGGACCCACGTTCGTGTGCTGCGATCCTGCACTGCGGCCGCCATCGCCGGCGCAGCGGCCATCCTCCCCCTGGCGGAAGCGAGCGCGAAGACCATCAAGATCGAAGCTTCCGGCACGGTGGCGGGCGGAACCGACGGCGCACGGCTATTCGGCCTCGATAGCCTCGCCGGTGCGTCCTTCAGCTTCGTCGCGACCTTCGATCTCACCAACGCGGTCTACGTCGATGGCGGCGTCCAGACCAACTTTGTCGGCGGCGAAGCGTACGATTACCTCCAGCCCGCGCCACCGTCCCTGTTGGTTGGCAAGGCGGTCTTCAGCTTGAACGGCGTTGCGCGCGAACTCAGCGGCAATCGGCTAACGGATCTCTCCGCGTTCGCCAACGGATTCGACATGCAGCGCGTGAGCGACCTCTCGCTGCAGGGAGCCGATCACACCAGCGAAGCCGTGGTGCTTCAGGAGACGCCGGGGTTCGGCCTTTTCGGTCCCGACTACACGCCACCCGCGGGCAACCTCTGCACAGGCAATCATGCCTGCGACGGGGTCTACGCATACGAGCGAACGCTGGAAGGGCGCTATGTGGAAACCTTCCTGGTTCTCGACCCGACAATCGTGACCATCACCGAGGTGGCGGATGCGACCGGCGCCGTCCCGGAGCCCGCGACCTGGGCGCTCATGATCCTGGGCTTCGGCGCGGCCGGCTCGGCGCTCCGGCGGCGTCGGCCGCTCGCCGCCTAGATCTGGCGCAGCGCCCCGCGGCCGGCGTAGACGGCCTGGTCGCCCAGTTCCTCCTCGATGCGGAGAAGCTGGTTGTACTTGGCCGTCCGGTCGGACCGCGCGAGCGAGCCCGTCTTGATCTGCCCGCAGTTGGTGGCCACCGCGAGGTCGGCGATCGTGGAGTCCTCGGTCTCGCCCGAGCGGTGGCTCATCACCGCCGTGTAGCTGTTGCGGTGCGCGAGATCGACGGCGTCGAGCGTCTCGGACAGCGTGCCGATCTGGTTGACCTTCACGAGGATGGAGTTCGCCAGGCCCTTGCCGATGCCCATGCCGAGGCGCTCGGGGTTGGTCACGAACAGGTCGTCGCCGACCAGCTGCACCTGCCCGCCCAGGCGGTCGGTGAGCAGCTTCCAGCCTTCGAAATCGTCCTCGGCGCAGCCGTCCTCGATCGTGACGATTGGGAATTGGCCGACCAGGGCCGCGAGGTACTCGACCATGCCGGCCGGATCCACCGTCTTGCCCTCGCCCTCCATGACGTACTTGCCGCCCTTGAAGAACTCGGTGGAGGCGACGTCGAGGCCCAGGTGGAAGTCCTTGCCCGCCTTGTAGCCGGCGCTCTCGCCGGCCTTCATGATGAACTCCAACGCCGCCTCGGCGCTGGACAGGTTGGGCGCGAAGCCGCCTTCGTCGCCCACGTTGGTGTTGTGCCCCGCGGCCTTCAGCTGCGCCTTCAGCGCGTGGAAGATCTCGGCGCCGGTCCGCAGGCCCTCGGCGAAGGTCTCCGCGCCGGTGGGCAGGATCATGAACTCCTGGATGTCGATCGGATTGTCCGCATGGGCGCCGCCGTTGATGATGTTCATCATGGGCACCGGCAGGACCCGCGCCGAGACGCCGCCCACGTACTTGTAGAGCGGCAGCGCCGACGAGCTCGCGGCCGCCTTGGCGTTGGCCAGGCTCACGCCCAGGATCGCGTTGGCGCCGAGCCGGCTCTTGTTCGGCGTGCCGTCCAGCTCGATCAGTAGACGGTCGATCCGGCGCTGATCCTCGGCGTCGCTGCCCGACAGCGCGTCGTAGATCTCGCCGTTCACGGCGTCGACCGCCTGGGTCACGCCCTTGCCCAGGTAGCGCCCCTTGTCGCCGTCGCGCTTCTCGACCGCCTCGTGCGCGCCGGTGGAGGCGCCGGACGGCACGGCCGCCCGGCCCATGGAGCCGTCCTCGAGGATCACGTCCACCTCGACCGTCGGGTTCCCCCGGCTGTCCAGGATCTCACGGGCGATGATGTCGACGATCTCGGTCATGGGCGCTCCCTGAAGTGGGGGCGAGCCTTAGCCCAAGCCGCCGCGCCGGGGCAATCTCAGGTGATACGGAACTTGGGGGGCGGCAGGGCCAGGCGGGCGTCCGACAGGCGCTCGCCCCGGAAGAACCGCACGATCATCGCCTGCACCTCCGGGTGCGCCTCGAAGACATTGTGCCCGGCGTTCTCCACCAGCACCTGGGTCCGGTTGCGGAACTGCGCCGCCACCTCGGCCTGCTCCTCCAGCACGGTCCGTCCGTCCAGCGACCCGGCGACCAGGAGGCTCGGATGGTCGATTCGGATGGGCCGGCGGAACGCCTCGCCCAGGTCGACGCCGCCGACGGCGCCCGAGAGGTGCGGCATCGGGAAGTTCAGGGCGTCGCCGAACACCGCCGTTTCGGCCTCGCGGCGCACCATCGCCAGCTTGCGCGGCGAGATCCCGGACGCGAGGTCCATGGCCTCGGGCATGCCGCTGACGGACAGCCCGCCGGCGAACTGGCCCGCGAAGGGCGCCAACGCGTCGATCCGCCCGGCGTCGAGCGCCAGATAGAGACGCGGCAGCATCGCCAGGGTCTCGGGGTTCGCCACGAGGCCTCCGGCCAGCAGCTGGACGGCGAAGCCGCCGATCCGCAACTCCAGCGGGCCCGCCTGACGGGGGACGGCTATCGGCTGGGGATCGGCCTCGAGGCGCGCGTGCACCCGCCGCATCAGCGCCGAAAGGTCGGGCACGGCCTGCCGAACCTCCGGGGCGGCGTCCAGGAGCCGGTCCACCCGCTCCAGGTAGCGGTCGCTCCGCGCCGGCCGCTTCACCGTCTGGTCCTGCCCCTCGAGGCTCGCCAGCACCACGCGGTCCACCCGGTCGCCGTGACGCTTCAGCACCGCCAGCCCAAGGTGCGAGCCGTAGCTGATGCCCCAGAGGTTGATCCGTTCGGCGCGCAGGTGACGGCGCAGGTCGTCGACGTCGTCGGCGCTCTCGTTGGTGTTGTAGCCCCGCATGGCCACGCCGGCCGCCGTCCACTCGGCCCAGGCCCGCGCGAACTCGGCGCGCATGTGGGCCGTGAGCCCCTCGCGGGTCAGCACCGGGGGCGGGCCCGCGTAGGCGGGACGCCGCGGGATGTGATTGGAGAGCCCCGTCCCGCGCTGGTCGAAGGCGATGACGTCGGCGATCTCCCGCAGGGCCATGGCGATGGGGAACCTGGGGCCCGCGAAGGTCCCCGTGGCGGTCCCGCCCGGCCCGCCTGCGAGGTAGACGATCGGCGGTCCCGGGCGCGCCGCGGTGGAGGGAAAGCGCACGTAGCTCAGCCGGATGCGCCGCGACGTCGGATCGCGCCGGTCCTCGGGGACCTCGAAGAAGCCCCGCTCGGCCTCGACCTCCTGGCCCCGCCAACCCTTGAACCGGAAAGGCCCGGGCGAGGTGTGGCTCTGCGCGAGCGGGACGCCTGGCGCGGCGAGGCCGGCGGCGGCGGCGAACAGGGAGCGGCGAGACAGGCGGGCAGGAATCATCCGCCGAAGCTGCGGCGGAGCGGCGTCGTGCGCGGCAGCGCTTCGGTGAATGGCGCCGACGGCTCGGCGAACGAACGCGCCGGGTGGCGAACGGCGCCGTAAGGTGCCCGCATGTGGCGCGCGCTTCTGGTCGCCGGACTGCTTGCCTTGGCGCCGGCCGCCGCCGGGGCGCAGGGCCTTGCCTGGGAATCCTGCCGGGCTGAGCGGCAGGAAGGCCCGCCGCGTCTCGCCGATTGCCGCGCCGTCGAGGGGCCCATCGATCCCCAGGGACGGGAATTGTGGCTGCGCGCCGCCGTCCCGCCCCGTCGTTCCATGGACCCGAAGGCGGTCTTCGCGATCGGCGTCGCCTCGTCGGAGGTCTGGTTCAACGGCGTGCGGCTGGGGGCCAACGGCCGGCCCGGCGCCGTGGCCGAGGCGGAGATCCCCGGCCGTTATCATTTCGACGTCCCGATCCCGGAGACGCTGTGGCGCCCCGCCGGGAACGAGCTGGTGGTCCACATGTCGGCGTTCCACGGCGGCCTGCGGTTCGTCCACCCTGTCGGATGGCTGGGCGTCGGGGCGGCGCGCCAGCCGTCCCCCCTGCCCCTGCTCGCCGTCACCTTCGTGGCCGCGGGCGCCCTCGCCGCCGCCGCCTTCGGCTTCGGGGCCATCCACGCGATGCGCCGCACGGGCTCCAGCCTGGCGCTCGCGGCCCTCTCCGGCGTCGCCGCGCTGCAGGCCGCGGTCGAGATGCTGCGGCACCTCTGGCGCTACCCGTATCCGGTCCACAGCTGGCGCGTCACCGCGATCTGGCTCCTGACCGTGGCGTTCGCCGCCCTGCTCGCGGCCTGGGCCGGATCGCGGTTCGCCCCTCGGCGGCGTCCATGGCTGCTGGCCGCGGCCGCCATCGCCCTTCCCGCCACCTGGCTGCTCCCGGGCTTCGACGTGAAGGCGGGCGTCGCGCTCCTGGCGGGCGTGGGGCTCGCGGGCGTGGCGGCGGCGGAAGGCGTCGTGACGAAGGTGGCGGGCGCGCGGCCGACCCTGGCCTGGCTCGCGACCTTCATGGCGTTGGGCGTGCTGCAGCCGATCTGGCTGCTGGATCTGTCGTTCTTCGTCTTCGCGGCTACGCTCGTTCTGCCGCTGCTGATCGTCGAGGTCCTGCGCCTCGGCCGCGACGATACGGCCCGCGAGGCCGCCCTCACGCGCGCGGCCAGCCGACCGGACCGGCTCACGGTCGCCTCTCCGCGGGGCGTCGAACTCGTGCCGCTGCCGGACATCCTCGCGATCGTCGGCGCCGACGACTACGCCGAACTGCGGCTCCGCGGCGGACGCTCGCTGCTGCACGCCGCACGCCTCGAGCGGCTGGAGACGCAGCTTCCCTCCACGTTCCTGCGCGTCCATCGCTCGGTCATCGCCAACCTCGCCCACGTGGAGCGTCTGGAGCGGGAGGGCGGCCGCTGGCGGCTGCACCTGAGCGAGGGGCCGCCGCTGCCGGTCAGCCGCTCGCGCCTGGCCGCGGTGCGGGACGCGCTGGACGCGCCGCAGCCCCTCCGCGCAATCGCTTGACCGGAAGGGCTGCGGTCGCGCATGCGGGGCGGCTCGCGGAGGAACCCATGCTGCTCGTCGAAAAGCCCCTGGACGGCGTCGCCGTCGTCACCCTGAACCGCCCCGAGGCCATGAACGCGCTGTCCAAGGCGCTGCGCGAGGCCCTGGCCGAGGCGATGACGGGTCTCGACCGGGATCCGGACGTCAGGGTCATCGTGCTGACCGGCGCGGGCGATCGCGCCTTCACCGCCGGCCTGGACCTGAAGGAGCTCTCCACCGACCCTCTGGGCATGGGCGCGGCGAACGCCACCGACCCGGCCCAGAACCCCGCCCGGGCCGTGCTGTCGTGTTCCAAGCCGATCATCGGCGCGATCAACGGCGTGGCCATCACGGGCGGCTTCGAGGTCGCCCTGGCCTGCGACGTCCTGATCTGCTCGGAGAACGCCCGCTTCGCCGACACCCACGCCCGCGTCGGCATCACGCCCGGCTGGGGCCTCTCCCAGAAGCTGAGCCGCGTCATCGGCCCCTATCGCGCCAAGGAGCTGTCCCTGACCGGCAACTTCCTGGACGCGCGCACCGCCTGCGAATGGGGCCTCGTGAACCGCGTGGTCCCGGCCGCCGAGCTGATGCCCACCGCCCTGAAGCTCGCCGCCGAGATGGCCTCGATCGATGGCGACATGCTGGTGACCTACAAGGCGATGATCGACGACGGGTACGCCCTGGACCTCGGCGCAGGGCTGGAGCTCGAGCACAGCCGCTCGGTCGCCCACAACGCCGCCGTCACGCCCGAGATGGTCGCCCAGCGGCGCGCCGCGGTGCAGGCGCGCGGCCGCAGCCAGTAGTCACGCCCGGAAGCGGTCCCAGGGGCCGGTGATCGCGAACGTCAGCCCCGGCGAATAGGAGTTGACGAACAGCGTCGATCCGTCGGGCGAGAAGCAGACGCCCGCCAGTTCCGTCGCGGAGAGCGGCCCGGCCGTGTTCACCAGGCGGCCGAGGGCGTAGATCTTCCCGTCCGGCGTGATCCCGCGCAGATAGTCCGCGCCGTCCATGGGCAGCTTGTCCTCGCAGACCACGAGGTGGCCGGCCGGCGACAGCACGAGGTTGTCGCACATCTTCATGACGCGCGGATCGGTGGGCTCGACGAACAGCTGGAGCCTTCCCGGCTCATCGGCCTCACGCGGATCGCCCTCGAAGCGGCTCGGACGGTAGCGCAGGACCTGCCCGAGGGTTTTCGGGCCTCCGCTGGTGCAGGTGAAGTAGAGCTCGCCTTCGCCGAACACGATCCCTTCCCCGCGGGCGAACCATGCCGCGCCCTTCGCGTGCCCTCGATGGCGCAGGTCGTCGTCCGGGTTGTCCACGCCGTCGAGGTCGATCCACACGGCGTCGCGCCAGTCGCCAACCGCCCAGGGCGCGTCGCCGCGCCAGTTGCGGGTGTCGGCGCGGTCCTTGAAGCCCAGCGCCTGGAGTCGGCCGCCCTTCAGCGGCGCGCGGCGGTCGTTCGGCAGGAAGCGGTAGAACAGGCCGCGACCGTCGGTCTCGTCCTCGGTCAGGTACGCGACGCCGGTGCGCGGATCGATGGCCACGGCCTCGTGCTTGAAGCGGCCCATGCCGGTGATGGGCTCGGCCCGGACGAGGCCCTTGTGCCGCGCCGGAACCTCGAAGACCCAGCCGTGCGACTTTCCGATCGTGTGGCCGTCCGGATTGGGGCCGGCCGAGCGCACGATCTCCTCGCAGGTGAGCCACGAGCCCCACGGCGTGATTCCCCCGGCGCAGTTCGTGCTCGTGCCGGCCAGGCTGAGCCACGAGGACTCCAGCCGGCGGCGGCTCACGTCGTAGATCAGGGTCGTCGTCCCGCCGGGCAGGATCTTGCCGTCCTGGTTGCGGTCGTAGGCCAGGCCGGCCTCGACCTTGCCCGCCAGGCTGTGCCCCTCGCCGAACGCCCCGATGTCCATATGCCGCGGACTGAGCTCGTGGTTGCGCACCAGCGCCACCCGGTTCCGGTCGAGACGGAAGCAGCCCATGCCGTCCATGTTGCGCGGCGCGACCAGGCCGTCGCTCATCGGGTCGCCGGCCCGCTGCACGACGGTGTAGGCGAACCCCTCGGGCAGTTCGAAGAGGCGCGCGGGGTCGGGCTTCAGCGGGCCGTAGCCGTAGACTTCGTTCCTGTAGCCGTCCCCCTCCAGCGCGTCGGCCTGGGCCAGGCGCGACAGGCCCAGGAAGGCTGCGCCCGCGGCGGATCCGATCAGGCGGCGTCTAGACAGGCTCATGGGAATCCCTCCGGCGGGGAGCTTATCGCCGGCCTGCGTGGCGACGGCATGACAATTCGCCAAAACGCAAAGCGCCGGCCCTGCGGCCGGCGCTGCGTGATCATCGAAGAGGCGCCTTCGGCGGCGTCAGTCTTCCTTCGGCGTCAGGACCTGCCGGCCCTTGTACATGCCGGTCTTCAGGTCGACGTGGTGCGGACGCTTCAGCTCGCCCGTCTCCTTGTCTTCGTGGAAGGTGTTGGGGCCGAGCGCGTGGTGCGACCGGCGCATGTTCCGCCGCGACGGCGAGGTTTTGCGTTTAGGAACAGCCATCGGAAAATCTCTGCGGCGTGGAATTGGGTTCGGGCGACAGGGCCGCTCGAAGTGAGCGCGGGCTTATGCATGAAACCCCGCGCGCGATCAAGCGGTCTGGGCTAGCCTCGCGCGTCAACGACAGGCGGGGGCCGTCATGCCGCAGGAACTGATCTTCGCGCCCATGGGGGCGATGGCGCTTCTCACCTTCATCGTGCTCGGGTTCATCCCCGCGCGCCGCTTCAGGGCCGTCGCCGGCGGCCGCGTGACGGGCGAGGACTTCCGGTTCGGCGAATCGGGCGCCGTTCCGGGCGACGTCTCGATCCCCAACCGCAACTACATGAACCTGCTCGAACTGCCCGTGCTCTTCTACGTGGGCGGGCTGATGTACTACGTCGCGGGCCGGCTGGATCAGACCGCGCTGGCGGTGGCGTGGGCGTACGTCGCCCTGCGCGTGATCCACTCCGCGATCCACCTGACCTACAACAATGTCATCCACCGGCTGACGGCGTTCGCCATCTCGAACTTCGTGCTGATGGCGTTCTGGCTGCTGTTCTTCATCTGAGCAGCCGCTTCGGCGCGACGGTCGCCCAGGCGAGCCGCATCAGTCCGGGCAGGCGTTCCGCGTCCAGACGCTGGTAGTCCAGAAACGTCCAGCCCTTCAGTCCCCAGCTCCCCTCGATGCGGGTCAGGGCGTCGCCGTCGAGGAGGTTGTGCTGGTCCTCGGGCGAGAACTTCAGGACCGCCCGCGGCGCGTCGGGGCGCAGGGTGCAGAAGATCTTCTTGTTCACCCGAAAGTCCGTGACATCGAAGTGGGAGGACTCGTAGGCCTCCGGCAACGAGAGCGCTGCGGCGCGGACGTCTTCGCGGGTCAGCATCTCGCCAACATAGCCGGGCCACGGGCCGCGCGCGACTGAGCGCCTGGGCGACAGGGCCTTAGACTAGGCGGCTGCGTTCCTTCGCCGCGCCGATGAAGCTGGCGAACAGCGGATGCGGATCGAAGGGGCGGCTCTTGAGCTCCGGGTGGAACTGGACGCCCACGAACCATGGGTGGTCCTGCCGCTCGCAGAGTTCGGGAAGCACGCCGTCGGGCGAGAGGCCGGTGAACTTCAGCCCGGTCTTCTCGATGGCGTCGCGGTAGGCGATGTTCACCTCGTAGCGGTGACGGTGCCGCTCGGAGATCGTCGTGGACCCGTAGATGTCCGCGACCCGGCTGCCCAGGCTCAGGACGGCCTCATAGGCGCCGCAGCGCATCGTGCCGCCGAGCTCGCCGCCTTCCGAACGGACCTCGCGCTGGTTGCCGCGCACCCATTCGGTCATCAGCCCGACGATCGGCTCCGACGTCGGCCCGAACTCGGTGGACGACGCCGCGGCGATGCCCGCGAGGTTCCGGGCCGCCTCGATCATCGCCATCTGCATGCCGAAGCAGATGCCGAAGTACGGGATGGCGTGCTCGCGCGCGAAGCCGACCGCACGGATCATGCCCTCCGAGCCGCGCTCCCCGAACGCGCCGGGCACCAGCACGCCGTGGACGTTGGCCAGCCGCTCGCCGATCAGGTCCTCATCCTGCTCGAACGCCGTGCCCTCGATCCATTCGAGCCGGACGCGCACGTTGTTGGCGACCCCCCCGTGCACCAGGGCCTCCACCAGCGATTTGTAGGCGTCGGTCAGGGCCGTGTACTTGCCGACGATCGCGATGTTCACCTCGCCGTCGGGATGGCTCAGGCGGTGGGAGATGTCCTCCCAGCGCGACAGGTCGGGGGCCGGCGCCTTGTCCGTCAGGCCGAAGACATCCAGGACCTCGGCGTCCAGGCCTTCGCGGTGATAGTCCAGCGGGACCGAATAGATGTTGGCCGAGTCCATCGCCTGGATCACGGCGCTGGGGCGCACGTTGCAGAACAGCGCCAGCTTCTTCCGCTCGCTCTCGGGGATCGGCATGTCGCAGCGGCAGAGCAGGATGTCCGGCTGGATCCCGATGGAGCGCAGCTCCTTCACGGAGTGCTGCGTCGGCTTGGTCTTCATCTCGCCGGCCGTCTTGATGAACGGCAGCAGCGTCAGGTGGATGAAGCAGGCGTGGCCGCGCGGCAGCTCCTGGCCCAGCTGGCGGATCGCCTCGAAGAACGGCAGGCCCTCGATGTCGCCCACCGTGCCGCCCACCTCCACGAGCACGAAGTCCACGCCCTCCCCCGGATCGGAGAGCACGAAGTCTTTGATCTCGCCGGTCACGTGGGGGATCACCTGGACGGTGGCGCCGAGGTAGTCGCCCCGGCGCTCCTTCTCGATGATCTTCTTGTAGATCTGGCCGGTGGTGATGTTGTCGTTCTTGGTGGCGTTGACGCCGGTGAACCGCTCGTAGTGCCCGAGGTCGAGATCCGTCTCCGCGCCGTCGTCGGTCACGAAGACCTCGCCGTGCTGGTAGGGGCTCATCGTCCCCGGATCGACGTTGAGATAGGGGTCGAGCTTGCGCAGGCGGACGTTGTAGCCTCGCGCCTGCAAAAGCGCCCCGAGCGCGGCTGACGCGAGACCCTTGCCAAGTGAGGAGACCACGCCGCCGGTGATGAAGATGTACCGGGCCATGGGCGTTCAGATTAGCCGCGATTCGCGGGGCGTGCGCCGTGCGATTCGCTCTATCCCCAGACTTACTTCTGCGCGGGCTGGGCCGGCGCCGGAGCCGGCGCGGGGGCGGCGCCCGGAAGCTGGCCGAAGGGGCTGTTGATGGTCGGCGCAGGCGCCTGCAGCGGCGCGGGCGCGGCGGGCGACGGGGCCACGGGCGTGCCGGCGGGCGGCTGCGGCGGCGCCTTGTTCAGCTCGGCCGGATTGATGGCGTTGACCTTCAGGCGGTCGACGACCGACGCCGAACCCCGTTCGCGCCCCGCCACGATGGTCAGCAGCAGCCCGAGCGCGAAGAAGATGGCGCCCAGGATCCAGGTGGTGCGCGTGAGCAGGTCGCCGGTGCCGCGGACCGACATCAGCGAGCCCGTGCCGCCGCTCACCAGCCCACCCCCCTCGGAGCGCTGCAGCAGCACCACGACCACGAGGAAGAGGGCGACGATGACCTCGATCACGAGCAGGAGGTTCAGCAGCATCCGTTCGGTCTTCCGTTGCAGCGGGGGGTCCGATGGACACATCCCGCCCGAAATGAAGGGCGCGCTCTATCACCGCGCCCCCCGTAAAGCCATAGCTAGTGCGTCGCACCTCTCGATCAAAGGGCGGCAGGGGCAGGCATGATTCTCGATCCCGACCGTCTCCCGATCCTGGAGACCGAACGGCTGCGGCTGACGCCGCTCGCCGCCGCGGACGCCGGGCGCCTGTTTCCGATCATGGGCGACCCGGAGGTGATGGCCTACTGGGACATCGCCGAGGTCGACGATCCGGACATCGTCGCGGCGATCGTCCAGGCGCAGGTCGCCGACATGGCCGCGGGCCGCGCGATCTACTGGTCCATGCGCACGCTCGCGGACGGCGTCTTCCTCGGATCCTGCGATCTCTCGGAGATCGACGGCTGGAACCGTCGCGCCGAGGTCGGCTTCATGCTCGGCCGCGACGCCTGGGGCCAGGGATACGCCCTGGAGGCCATGCGCAGCGTGGTGGCCTTCGCCGCGGCGGCGGGCCTCCGCAAGCTCGCCGCGCGCACGCACCTCGGGAACCTCCGCTCCGAGGCGCTGCTCGAGAAGCTCGGCTTCGTGAAGGAGGGCCTGCTCCGGGGTCACATCCTCAAGGACGGCGAGCGGCGCGATTGCCGGGTGTTCGGCCTTCTGCTGTGAGCCGGCCATCCCCATCTCTCGCGCCATGACGAACCCGATCGCGATTCAAGGCTTCGACCACATCGTCCTGCGGGTGCGCGACAAGGAGCGCATGCTGGGCTTCTACGCCGGCGTCCTGGGCCTCACGGTCGATCGCGACCGGCCGGAACTGGGGCTGACCCACGTGCGCGCCGGACGCCAGATGATCGATCTGGTGACGGTGGACGGTCCGCTGGGACGCGCCGGCGGAGACCCGCCAGGCCCCATGGCGCGCAACCTCGACCACTTCGCGCTGCAGGTCCGGCCGTTCGACGCCGAGGCGATCCGGGCCCACCTGACCGCGCACGGCGTCCAGGTGGTCGACGAGGGCCAGCGCTACGGCGCGGACGGCGACGGGCCGTCGCTCTACATCCGCGATCCGGAAGGCAACGTGGTGGAGCTCAAGGGCCCCGGCGCCTAACCGCCCGTCAGAGCGCCCGGATGATCCCCAGGAAGTCCTCGGCCTTGAGCGAGGCGCCGCCGACCAGCGCGCCCCCCACCTCGTCGGCGTGAAGGATCTCGGCGGCGTTCCCGGGCTTCACCGATCCGCCGTAGAGGATCGGCGGGGTCCGCCCGAAATCGCCGAACAGCTCCACCAGCGTCTCACGGATCGCGCGGTGCACCTCCTCGATCTCGGGAGTCGTGGGCGTCAGGCCGGTGCCGATGGCCCAGACGGGTTCGTAGGCGACCGAGAAGGGCCGGCCCGCCAGCTCGGCGGGGAGAGAGCCCCGCACCTGCCCGGTCACGACCGCCAGCGCGTCGCCGGCCTTGCGCTGCTCCAGCGTCTCCCCGACGCAGACGATAGGCTCCAGCCCCGCGCGCAGCGCCGCCTGGACCTTCGCGGCGACGACGGCATCGGTCTCCCGGTACCCCGTCCGCCGCTCGGAGTGGCCGAGGATCGCCAGCGCCGCGCCCGCGTCGACCAGCATCTCGGCCGACACGTCGCCGGTGAAGGCGCCGCTGTCGTCCCAATGGTGATCCTGTCCCCCGACCAGCACGGCCGTGCCGCTCAGCGCCTGGGCCATGCGGTGGATCAGGATGGCCGGCGGGCAGATCGCCACCCGGGCGGGCGTGGCGCCCAGTCCGCCCGCGATGGCGCGCGCCTCGTCCAGGGAGGCGGCGAGACCGTTCATCTTCCAGTTTCCGGCGATCAGCGGCGTGGGCTTGGACATCGTTCCCCCTGTGGCGACACGAAGCCGGGCGGTTAAGCCATGCGGGCGCGGCTGTCACGCGCTTGCCGCGCCTGCGGCCTCTCCCCTATACCGGCGCGCTACCTGTTCCCTGAGGACCCCGCCCGAATGCTCTCTTCCATCCGCGAATTCGCGAAGTCCTGGCCCGCCAGGATCCTGATGGGCATCCTCGCCATCAGCTTCGTCGGCTGGGGCGCGAACAGCGTCGGCGTGTCGATGATCCCCGCGAACGAGGTGATCAAGGCGGGCTCGCGCAGCCTGTCGATGCAGGAATTCCGCCGCGAGTACGACAACTACAAGAAGCGCCTGGAGCAGCAGTCGGGCCAGACCATCACCCAGGAGATGGCCGAGGAGAACCGGCTCGACGCGACCGTCCTGACGGGCGTCGCCACGCGCGAGGCCTTTGCGGAACTCCTGTGGCGAGCGGGCATTCGCCCCGCCGACAAGCTGGTCCTGGAGCAGGTCGAGAAGATCCCCGCCTTCTTCGACCCGATCACCGGGCGGTTCGACAAGAAGACGTTCGAGACCCAGCTCGCCCAGAACGGCCTGACGCCCGAGATGTTCGACCGGGGCGCCCGCGACGACATCGCCGCCATGCACTGGGCCCGGGCGATCCAGAACGGCCTGGCCGTGCCGCGGTCGTACGGCGCCCTCGCCTCTGTCTACGCGCTCGAGAGCCGCGACCTCGCCTATTTCATCCTGACGCCCTCGGCCGTGCCGCAGCCGGCCGCGCCGACCGACGCCCAGCTCCGGGCGTTCATGAACGAGAACAAGCAGGCGCTCACCGTGCCCGAGACGCGCGTTCTCACGATCGTGCCGTTCACGCCGCAGGCCGTCGCCGCGAGCGCCGCATCGGGCCCCATCGATCCGGCCGAGCTGCAGAAGCGCTACCAGTTCCGCAAGGACACGCTCTCGCAGCCCGAGACCCGGACGGTCGTCCAGATCCCGGCGAAGGACCAGGCCGCGGCGCAGCAGGCGGCCGCCCGCCTCCAGCGCGGCGAGGCCCCCGCCGCCGTGGCGCGCGCGCTCGGCGTCGACGCCGTGACCTACGAGGAGAAGCCCCGCACCGCGATCGCCGACCGCAAGGTGGCCGAGGCGGCGTTCCGCATGCAGGCCGGCCAGATCGCGCCCGTCCAGGGCGACCTGGGTCTGGCCGTCGTGAAGGTCGTGTCCGTTTCGCCGGGCCGCGAGGTCTCGCTCGAAGAGGCGCGCCCCATGCTCGAGGCCGAGATCCGCAAGGACATGGTCGCCGAGAAGGTCTACGCCCAGACCCAGGCCTACGACGACGCCCACCAGAGCGGCGGCAGCGTGGCCGAAGCAGCCGCCAAGGCCGGCGTGCAGGCCCAGACGATCGGCCCCATCAACGCCCAGGGCGTGGACGATCAGGGCCGGCAGTACGGCGGCATCCCGCCCAAGATCCTCGAGACGGCCTTCTCCCTGCCCGCCGGCGGCGAGAGCGAGATCACCGAACTCGGCGAAGGGGCCTACTTCGTCGTCAAGGTCGAGAAGGTGGTGGCGCCGCACATGCGCCCGCTGGAGGAGATCCGGCCGCAGCTCGCCCAGGAGTACATGCGCCGGCAGGTGATCCGCGCGCTGGAGGCCAAGGCCACCGAGCTCTCGGCCCGGGTCCAGAAGGGCGAGAGCATCGAAACGGTCGCCTCGGCCGCGGGCGTGTCCGTGCAGCGCGTGCCCGGCCTGACGCGCCAGACGGCCGAGACGCAGCAGCAGCTTGGCCGCGAGGTCATCGGCCGCGCCTTCGCGGCGAAGCCCGGCGAGGCCTGGAGCGCCCGCGCGCCGAACGGCCTGGCCGTGGGCCAGGTCTCGAACGTGCGCATGGACGCCGGCCCCACGGCCGCGCGGCTTGCGGAAACCAACCGCGGCGAGCTGACCCAGGCGATCTTCCGCGAGATGGCCGACAGCGCCCAGGCCTACGCCCGGACGAAGCTGAAGGTGAAGACCAACGCCGAACTCGCGCGGTCGGCGGCCGGTTTCGCGCCGGCCGAGAAGGGCAAGGCGGAGCCCAAGAAGTGATCTGCGAGCCGCCGTTCGAGGCCTTTCGTTCCACCTACGACGGCGGCGCTCCCCAGGTTGTCTGGACGCGGCTGATCGACGATCTCGAGACGCCGGTTTCGGCCTACCTCAAGATCGGCCACGGCAAGCCGTACGCCTTCCTGTTCGAGTCGGTGGAAGGCGGCGCGTTCCGGGCGCGCTACTCGGCCATCGCCATGAACCCCGACCTGGTGTGGCGCTGCCAGGGCGACCGTGCCGAGATCGCCCGAGGCGACGACATCGCGGCGGGCCGATTCACGCCGCAGGATGGCGGCGCGCTGGACAGCCTTCGCGATCTGCTGGCCGCCTCGCGCATCGAGATGCCCGCGGGTCTGCCTCCCATGGCGGCCGGCGTCTTCGGCGCGCTGGGCTACGACACGATCCGCCTGGTCGAGCGGCTGCCGCACGTGAATCCCGACCCGCTGGGCCTTCCCGACGGCGTCATGGCGCGCCCCTCGATCGTCGCGATCTTCGACGCCATCGCGCAGGAGATCCTGGTGGTCACGCCGGTGCGACCCGACGGCGCGACCTCGGCGAAGGACGCCTACGCCGCGGCGGAGCGTAGGATCCAGGCGGTCGCGGACGACTTCCGGAAGTCGGCGCCGCGCCTGCGTGGCGATGCGACGCCTGAGCCGGACAGGTTCACGACCCCCGTGAGCCGCGAGGCCTATCGCGGGATCGTCGAGAAGGCGAAGGAGTACATCCGCGCCGGCGACATCTTCCAGGTGGTGCCCAGCCACCGTTTCCGCGCGCCCTTCACGCGCGACCCGTTCGCGCTCTATCGCTCGCTGCGGCGGAGCAACCCCTCGCCGTTCCTGTTCTTCCTCGACTTCGGCGCCTTCCACGTGGCGGGCTCCAGCCCCGAGATCCTGGTGCGGCTGCGCGACGGCAAGATCACCATCCGTCCGATCGCCGGCACCCGCCCGCGCGGCGCGACGCCCGAGGAGGATCGCCGCCTCGAACAGGAGCTGATCGCCGATCCCAAGGAGCGCGCCGAGCACCTGATGCTGCTCGACCTGGGCCGCAACGACGTGGGCCGCGTCGCCATGCTGAAGCAGGCCGGCGCCAACGAGCCCCAGCCGCGCGCCCAGGGTCCCCGCGTGCGCGTCACCGACAGCTTCTTCGTCGAGCGCTACGCCCGCGTCATGCACCTGGTCTCCAACGTCGAAGGCGATGCGCCCGAGGGGCTGGATCCCGTCGACGTGGTCATGGCGGCCCTGCCCGCCGGCACGCTCTCGGGCGCGCCCAAGGTTCGGGCCATGGAGATCATCGACGAGCTGGAGATCGAGAAGCGCGGCATCGCCTATGCGGGCGCGGTCGGCTACTTCGGCGCCGACGGCAGCGTCGACACCTGCATCGTGCTGCGCACAGCCCTCTTCAAGGACGGCGTCATGTACGTCCAGGCCGGCGGGGGCGTCGTCGCCGACAGCGATCCCGACGCCGAGTACGACGAGACCCTGCACAAGGCCCGCGCCCTGCGGGATGCCGCCGAGGAGAGCTGGCGGTTCGTCTGAGGCCGGCGGCTATTCCGCCAGGAACGCTTCGACCGTCTCCATGAAGGCGTCCAGCCGGTCGTGGTGGACCCAGTGCCCCGCACCCTCGAAGTTCACGAGCCGCGCGTTCCGGAAGTGCCGGATCCTGCCGTCCACAACGGGGTCCGAAGCCCAGGACTCGGCGCCGCGCACCAGCAGCACCGGCGCGGTGATCCGGCTCCAGAGGCGGTGCTGGTCGGCGTGCGACAGGCCGCCGACGCCGCCGCCCCAGCGGGCGTGGTTGTCGAACTTCCAGGAGTAGGTCCCGTCCTCGTTCTGATGCGCGCCGTAGACCGTCAGGTGACGCGCCTGCGCTTCGTTCAGATGGGGATTCTCGCTGGCCATCCGCGCGACGGCGTCATCGAGGCTGGCGTAGCGCCGAGGCGCGCGGCCGGAGTTCTCTCGGCGGTCCGCCACCTGCGCGCGGATGCGTTCCTCGATCGGCCGCTTGCCCTGTTCGGCCATCACCGCGGGAGATGGTCCCAGCCCCTCGATGGCGACGACCTTGCGGACGGCCTCGGGGAACGCGCCGCAGTAGTTCAGGGCGATCCCCGCGCCCAGCGAGTGGGCGATGATGGTGGCCGGCGCCATGCCCTTCTGGTGAACGATCTGGGCCACGTCGTAGATGTAGGCGGCCATGTCGTAGCCGCCGCCGATGGCCCAGGCGCTGTCGCCGTGGCCGCGCAGGTCCGGCGCGATCACGTGGTAACGGTCACGGAGTCGCTCGGCGACCCAGTCCCAGTTGCGGCAATGGTCCCGCCCGCCATGAACCAGCAGCATCGGGGGCGCGTCGGGATTGCCCCAGTCCACGTAGTGCAGCTTCAGACGCTGCGAGAAGTAGAAGTGGGACGTGGGGCCTTCCATCGCGGTCTCCGGCGCAAATCGCCTCCACCTACCATCTCTGCCGCGGGTGGGTAGGCCGACCGGCTCAGTCCGGCGCGCCCTGCGCGGCGTGGTTGGTCGTGACCGGCGGGGCCAGCACCATCGCGCTCGCAAACAGCACCGAGGTGACGGCCAGCGCGAGCGCCGCCAGCAGCGCCGGCCACGCCCTGTCGCGACGCACCGCCGGCTGCAGCAGGCTGCGGGCGTTGGAGAGCTCGTCGGGGTCCAGGGCCGAATCGCGAAGTCCCATGGCGTGAGCATCCCGCTTGGCGGTCGGCGCGGCAAAGCCTATGGAGCCTGCATGATCCTGGTCGTCGATAACTACGACAGCTTCACCTACAACCTCGTTCACTACCTGAACGAGCTGGGGGCGGAGACGCTCGTCCACCGCAATGACGCGCTCACCGTCGACGAGGCGCTGGGCCTGCGGCCGGAAGCGGTGCTGTTGAGCCCCGGCCCGTGCACCCCGAACGAGGCCGGCATCTGCCTCGACCTGATCGCCCAGGCGCCGGAGAACCTGCCGATCCTGGGCGTGTGCCTGGGCCACCAGGCGATCGGCCAGTCCTTCGGCGGGACCGTCGTGCGGGCGCGCGCGCTCATGCATGGCAAGACCAGCCTCATCCATCATCTCGGCACGGGTGTGTTCGCCGGGTTGAAGAACCCTTTCACCGCCACCCGTTACCACTCGCTGTCGGTGCAGGAGGACGTTCTGCCGCAGGTCCTGGAAAAGACCGCCTGGACCGAGGACGGCGAGATCATGGGCGTGCAGCACCGCACGCGCCCGATTCACGGCGTCCAGTTCCACCCCGAGTCGATCGCGACCGAATGCGGGCACGAGCTGCTCGGCAACTTCCTCGACCTGGCCGGCGTCAGGCGGATCGCGCAGGTCTGAGCTTCCGCCCATGTCCGACGCCTTCAAGCCGCTGCTCATGCGCCTCGCCGACGGCGCGACCCTGTCCGAGGACGATGCGCAGGACTTCTTCGCCGCCTGCCTGAGGGGCGAGCCGACGCCGGCTCAGGTCGGCGCGGCCCTGACCGCCATGCGGATGCGGGGCGAGACGCTGGGCGAGATCGCGGCCTGCGCGCGGGCCATGCGCAAGGCGGCCATCCACCTCGAACCGCCCTACCCCGTCATCGACGTCTGCGGGACCGGCGGCGACGGCCTGCACACCCTCAACATCTCGACCGCCGTGGCGTTCGTGGCGGCCGGGGGCGGGCTGAAGGTCGCCAAGCACGGCAACCGGGCCCTGACCTCGAAATCCGGCGGCGCCGACGTGCTCTCCGAACTCGGCGTGGCCATCGACGCCGGCCTGGAGCGCCAGCAGAAGGCGCTGGACGAGGCCAACATCTGCTTCCTGTACGCTCCGGCGCACCACGGCGCGATGCGGCACGTCTCGCCGCTCCGCGCGCAGCTCGGCTTCCGCACCATCTTCAACCTGCTGGGTCCGCTCACCAACCCCGCCGGCGCGAAGCGGCAGGTCGTGGGCGTCTTCGCCGAGCGCTGGGTCGCGCCGCTGGCGCAGGTGCTGGGCGCCCTGGGGTCGGAACGGGCTTGGGTCGTCCACGGCGGCGGCATGGACGAGATGACCACGACCGGCGAGACGAGCGTGGCCGAGTTCCGCGAGGGCCAGGTGCGGCTCTTCACCGTCACCCCGGAGGCCGTGGGACTGAAGCGCGCGGCTCTGGCCGACCTGACGGGCGGCACGCCGGCCGAGAACGCCGAGGCGCTGCGCCGGCTGCTCAAGGGCGAGCCGGGCCCCTACCGCGACATCGTCCTGCTCAACGCCGCAGCGGCCTTCCTCGTGGGCGAGAAGGTGGAAACCCTGCGCGAGGGCGTCGAGCTCGCGGGGCGGGTCATCGACGATGGCCGGGCCCAGACCGCGCTGGACAGGCTCGTCGCCATCGCCCCGCGCTCGCTGGACGGCTGATGGGCGACATCCTGCAGAAGATCTCGGCCTACAAGCGCGAGGAGGTCGCCGCGCGGAAGGCCGCCGGTCCCGCCGACCCCGGCCGCGCGCCCGGTCCCCCGCGCGGCTTCCGGGCCGCCCTCGAGCGCGGCCATGCGCCCGGACGCCTCGCCCTGATCGCCGAGATCAAGAAGGCCTCGCCCTCCAAGGGCTTGATCCGCGCCGACTTCGACCCGCCGGCTCTCGCCCGCGCCTACGAGGCCGGCGGCGCGGCCTGCCTGTCCGTCCTCACCGACGGCCCCAGCTTCCAGGGCGCGGACGCCTACCTCGCCGTCGCCCGCGAGGCGACGGCCCTGCCCTGCCTGCGCAAGGAGTTCCTCGTCGATCCGTGGCAGGTCGCCGAGAGCCGGGCGCTGGGCGCGGACGCCATCCTCGTCATCCTGGCCATGGTGGACGACGCGCTCGCGGCCGACCTGATGGCCGAGGCGCGGCGGCTCGGGATGGACGCCCTGGTCGAGGTGCACGACGAGGCCGAGATGGCCCGCGCCGGCGCCCTGGGCGCCGACCTCGTCGGCGTCAACAACCGCGACCTACGCACCTTCGTCACCGACCTCGCCGTGACCGAGCGCCTCGCCGCCGCTGCGCCCGCCGATGCTCTGCTGGTCACCGAGAGCGGGATCTTCGGCGCCGACGACGCCGCCCGCCTGGAGCGGTCCGGCGCCAAGGCCATGCTGGTGGGCGAGAGCCTGATGCGGCAGGCCGACGTCACCGCGGCGACTCGCGCGTTGCTGGGCGGCTGATTCCCGCCTGACGCCGCAAATTCCCGAAGAGTTTCAGAGCCTCGCCGCGTAACTTGACATTAACGCGGAACACCTAGAGAACATCCTCAGAAGTTGGCGGTTTGTTCTACGAGGGCCCGAGATGCTCACCCGCAAGCAGCACGAATTGCTCATGTTCATCCATGAGCGCATCAAGGAAACGGGTGTTTCCCCGTCCTTTGACGAGATGAAAGAGGCGCTCGATCTCGCGTCGAAGTCGGGCATCCATCGCCTGATTACCGCGCTGGAGGAGCGCGGCTTCCTTCGGCGGCTGCCGCACCGGGCCCGGGCCCTGGAGGTGGTCAAGCTCCCGCAGCAGGCCACCGCGGCGGCGCCGCCCAAGGGACGCGCGCCCTTCAAGCCGCAGTTGGTGGACGCCGGCAGCGCCATGCCCGCCGTCGCCAACGACACCCGCGAACTTCCCATCCTGGGCCGCATCGCGGCCGGCACGCCGATCGAGGCGATCCAGCAGGAGAAGGACCGCATTCCCGTGCCCGAGACCATCCTCGGGGCCGGCGAGCACTTCGTGCTCGAGATCGCCGGGGACTCGATGATCAACGCCGGCATCCTCGACGGCGACTTCGTGGTCATCCGCCGAACCGACACGGCGGTCTCGGGCGACATCGTCGTGGCCCTGGTCGACGGCGAGGAAGCAACCCTGAAGCGCCTGCGCAAGAAGGGCGCCTCGGTGGCCCTCGAGGCGGCGAACCCGGCCTACGAGACCCGCATCTTCGGCCCCGATCGGGTGTCGGTGCAGGGCAAGCTGGTCGGCCTGATCCGCCGCTACCACTAGGCTATCCTGCCCGCTCGGGCGGGCACGAACACGAAATCGACGATGAAGACCCGCTCGCCAAGCCCGTGGCGGGCGGTTTTCATGAGGTCCTCGACGTCCGCGAAGCCGCCGGCCCGCGCGATCGCGTCGGTGATGTCGGCGAGGTCAACCTCCTGCAGCCGCGTCACCTCGACGAAGCCGTCCAGGAGCGGGTAGCGTCCGCCGACCTTCACGCGGGGCGTGAGCCACAGCCGGACGCTGGAGGTGATCTCCCCCGCCCGGATCCGGGCGCGAAGCGGCCTGGCGAACATCATCGCGGGTCGAACCCCCAGGTCCAGGGCCGCCGGCCGCGCAGGTCCTGGGCCCACGCCACGCGCCAGCCGTTCCGCTCCCGGTAGATCTCGGCCGACCCGCCCTTCGCGAAGTCCCTGCCCGTGAGCACGAGCGGCGCGGCGCAGTCCTGAGGCCGGAAATCGTTGCGCAGGACGACGATGTCGGCGGCGGCGCAGAGCGCCTCCAGTCGGCCGGCCTTCAGCGGGCGGCGCAGGTTCCAGGCGGCGGCCAGGCGTATCGGCGCCCCCGCCGCGGGCGCGCAGCTCCAGCGATCGCACGCGAAGCGGCGGTCGCGCTCGTCCTCGCTGATCACGGCGGCCAGTCCACGCCGGCGCGCCCAGAACTCGGCGCCGAACAGCTTCGCGTCGGGCCGGAGCAGGACGGCCTGGCGCCCGTCCCGCACGGCGACGGCGGCGCCGTCCGCGGCGACCCAGACGTCGGGCGCCGCGGGTCGGGGGGCCCAGAGCACCGCCATGGCCAGCGGAACGCCGATCCATCGCAGCGAACCCCGCCACAGGCATGTGAACAGCAGGCCCAGGAAGCTGGCCGGCAGCACCCAGGCCGGCGCGCTCGGGACGAGGATCTCCGCCGCCGGGGCGCGGGCCGCCCAGGCGGCCACCTGGTTCATCAGCCCGATGGACCAGCCGGCCAGTTCCAGGGGCGCCTGACCCAGTCCCAGGGGCGTCAGGGCCGCCCCCAGCGCCAGGCCGGGCATCATCAGGAACGAGGAGATCGGCGCCACGGCGAGATTGGCGAAGAGGCCCCATGTCGAGACCCGATTGAAGTGCTGGATCGCGAACGGGCCCGTGGCCAGTCCCGCGACGAAGCTCACGGCGATGCTCGCGGCGGTCCAGGTGACCGCGGCCTGAAACGCCCGGATCGCCCAGGGCGCCTGGATCTCCTTCACCGGCCGCGGCCAGATCTCGGCCAGGGCCACCAGGGCCGCGGTGGCCGCGAACGACATCTGGAAGCCGGGCTCGGTCACCGCTTCCGGCTGGAGCAGCAGGACGCCCAGGGCGGCCAGCGCCAGGGCGTGGAGGCTGATCGCCTGACGGTCGGCCAGGATCGCCGCGAACGCCACCGCGGCGGTGATGGCGGCCCGTTCGGCGGGCGGCGGCGCTCCGGAGAGCACCAGGTATCCGGCGACGGCCGCGAGGCCGAACAGCGCGGCCGCCTTCTTGCCGTGCACGCGCAGCGCCAGCCACGGCCAAGCGGCGATCAGCAGCCGCGCGAGCCCGAAGGCGAAGCCGCCGACGATGGCCATGTGCAGGCCGCTGATCGAGACGATGTGCGCAAGCCCGGCGGCCCGCAGGTTCTCCACCTGCTCCTTCGGAATGAAGGCCTCGTGGCCCGTCGTCATCGCCGCGGCGAGCCCCCCGGTCTCGGGCCCGAGCGCCTCCACGATCCGGCGGGTGAGATCCCAGCGCACGGCGTTGACCCGCATCGCCAGGGCAAGCCGCCAGGGCGGCTCGGCCGGAGGCGTCGTGGCCTCGGGGGCGCGCAGCGCGAGGCCGACCGCGCCGACGCTCTCGAAGTAGGCGTCGCGGGCGAAGTCGTAGGCGCCCGGGCTTGCCGGCGGCGGAGGCGGATTGAGGATCGCCAGCAGCCGCACCGACTCCCCGGGCGCCGGCAACGCCGCGCCGGGCTTCGGCGTCACCCGGACGCGGATCGGCGTCGCCTCGGCGTCCCAGCCGCCGACGCGCGTCGGCGCCAGCAGGAGACGCTGTCCGCCCTCGCCCGGCGCGGCCACATCGACAACCCAGGCGTCCACCCATTGGGGCCGAGCGCCAGCTTGGGCGACAGGGGCCTTGACGGCCTCCGCCCGCAGCTTGGCCACGGCGAAGCCCCCCGCCACGCCGGCGCTCAGGACCAGCGCCATGGTCGCGGCGCGCCAGTAGCTCCAGCGCGTCGCGCCCAGCAGCAGCGCCGACACGAGCAACAGGAGCCAGGCGACCCACGCCTGCGGCTCGCGCATCAGTGCGAAATAGAGGCTGCAGCCGAGTCCGAAGGCCACCGGCGCCCACAGAGTCCACCGATCGGCCTGCTGCTCCACCTGCGTGGCGACCCAGGCCCGGATGCGTCCCAGGCTAGGAAGCCGCGGAACGCGCGTGTTAAGAGGCGCCGCCGCCGTCGAGGCCAGCCCCTCCCCTATCCCCTCGAGTTCGATGTCAGACCGTCCCGTCCGCACCAGGATCGCCCCTTCGCCTACCGGCATGATGCACATTGGCACGGCCAGGGTGGCGCTTTTCAACTGGCTGTATGCCCGTCACACGGGCGGGAAGTTCCTGCTGCGCATCGAGGACACGGACCGCGAGCGTTCCACCGACGCCGCCGTCCAGGTGATCTTCGACGGCCTGACGTGGCTCGGGCTGGAGCCGGACGAGACCCCGGTGTTCCAGTTCGCGCGCGCCGACCGGCATCGGGCGGTCGTGGACGAGATGCTCTCCCGCGGCGCCGCCTATCGCGACTACATGACGCCCGAGGAGCTGGAGGCCGAGCGCGAGGTGGCGCGGGCCGAAGGGCGCGTGATCCGCTCCCCCTGGCGGGACCTGTCGCCCAACGACGCCCCCGACCGCCCGTTCGTCGTGCGCCTGAAGGCGCCGCAGGACGGCGAGACCGTGGTGGACGATCAGGTGAAGGGCCTGATCCGGTTCGAGAACCGCACGCTGGACGACCTCATCCTCCTGCGCACCGACGGCACGCCGACCTACAACCTCGCCGTCGTGGTGGACGACCACGACATGGGGATCACGCACGTGATCCGGGGCGACGACCATCTCAACAACGCCGCGCGACAGACGCTGATCTACCAGGGCCTCGGCTGGGAGGTTCCGGCCTGGGCGCACCTGCCGATGATCAACGGCCCGGACGGCAAGAAGCTCTCCAAGCGCCACGGCTCGCAGGCCGTGAGCGAGTTCGACGACATGGGCTACCTGCCGGAAGCCATGCGGAACTACCTGGCCAAGCTGGGCTGGGGGCATGGCGACGACGAGATCTTCTCGGACGCCGAGGCCGCCGCGTGGTTCGACATCAAGGACGTCGTCAGCGCGCCCGCCCGCCTGGACTGGGACAAGCTGAACCACCTCAACAACCACTACATCCGTCAGGCCGACCCGGTTCGCCTGGCCGGCCTCGTGCGCAAGGTCCTGGAGAGCCGGGACGTGCGACTGCGGGCCGGGGACGACACGCTGATCGCCCAGACCATTCCGTTCGTGCGGGACGGCGCCAAGACCACCCTCGACCTCGCCGACGCGGTCGTGTTCGCCCTCAAGGCGCGGCCTCTCGAACTGCCGGAGAAGACCCGGAGCCAGCTCGCCGAGCCCGAGATGGCGGCGCGCTTTCAGGCATTGCGGGCCGCGCTCGCCGCATCGCCGGCCTGGGACGTCCCCACGCTCGAAGGATGCCTGCGCAACTTCGCGGAATCGCAGGGGATCGGGCTCGGCAAGTTCGGCCCGCAGCTCCGCTCTGTCCTGTCCGGCGGCGCGCCGGCTCCGGACCTTGCCGGGGCCATGACCGCGCTCGGCCGCGAGGAGAGCCTAGGGCGCATCGACGATGCGCTTTCGCTCCTCGCGTAAAGAGGTATAAGCCCTCGAACGAGTGTTTCATCTCGCAGCCGCGAAGGGGGTCTCATGGGCGAAACGGCGAAGGTCCAAATCGACGGCAAGACAGTCGAGTTGCCAGTGCTGCGGGGCACGGACGGGCCCGCGGTGATCGACATCCGCAAGCTCTACGGCGACGCTGACGTCTTCACCTATGACCCGGGCTTCACGTCGACCGCCTCTTGCGAGAGCAAGATCACCTTCATCGACGGCGACAAGGGCGTGCTGCTGCACCGCGGCTATCCCATCGACGAGCTGGCCGAGAAGTCCAGCTTCCTCGAGGTCTGCTACCTGCTGCTCCACGGCGAGCTTCCGAACGCGGGCGAGTTCGCCCAGTTCGAGAAGAACATCGTGTACCACACCATGGTCCACGAGCAGTTCGACCGCTTCTTCAACGGCTTCCGTCGGGACGCTCACCCGATGGCCATCATGACGGGCGCCGTGGGCGCCATGTCGGCCTTCTACCACGACAGCACCGACATCAACGATCCCGAGCAGCGGATGATCTCCGCGCACCGGCTGATCGCCAAGATGCCGACCATCGCGGCGCGCGCCTTCAAGTACTCGCGCGGCCAGCCGTTCGTGTATCCGCGCAACGAGCTCTCCTATGCGGAGAACTTCCTGCGCATGTGCTTCTCGGTGCCGGCCGAGGACTGGAAGCCCAATCCGGTCCTGACGGCGGCCATGGACCGCATCTTCATCCTGCACGCCGACCACGAGCAGAACGCGTCGACCTCGACCGTCCGCCTCGCGGGGTCCTCGGGCGCCAACCCGTTCGCCTGCATCGCCGCGGGCATCGCCTCGCTGTGGGGCCCCAAGCACGGCGGCGCGAACGAAGAAGCGCTCAACATGCTGAAGGAGATCGGGACCGTCGACCGGATCCCCGAGTTCGTCCAGGGCGTGAAGGACCGGCGCTACCTGCTCATGGGCTTCGGCCACCGGGTCTACAAGAACTACGACCCGCGCGCGAAGGTGATGCAGCAAGCCTGCCACCAGGTCCTGAAGGAGGTGGGCGCCGAGAACGACCCGCTGCTGCAGGTCGCCATGGAGCTCGAGAAGATCGCGCTGAACGACGAGTTCTTCATCCAGCGCAAGCTCTACCCGAACGTCGACTTCTACTCCGGCATCACGCTGCGCGCCCTGGGCTTCCCGCCCGAGATGTTCACCGTGCTGTTCGCCCTGGCCCGCACTGTGGGCTGGATCGCGCAGTGGAAGGAGATGATCGAGGATCCCTCCCAGAAGATCGGCCGTCCGCGGCAGATCTACACGGGCGCTCCGCAGCGCAGCTACGCGCCGATCGACAAGCGCTGAGCCCAAGCTCATCGGAATCGCGAGGGGGCCGGTCCCGGAAGGGGCCGGCCCCTTTCGTCTGGGTCGGCTTCATCTGGGTCAGCTTCGTCCGGGTCAGCCCAGCAGGCTCAGGACCGCGTCGGCGGCGGCGTCGCTGGGGTCCGGCCCGCCCCGCCCCATCTTCAGCAGCGCCGCATTCTGCCGCTCGACCTGCATCCTGCGCAGGGCGGGATCGTCGAGCCGTCGCGCGACCTCCGCCGCCAGGGCCGGGCCGTTGCAGTCCGCCTGGATCATTTCCGGGGCGACGAAATCCTGCGCCGCGATGTTGAAGAGGGTGACGTAATTCGTGCGGATGAGACGCTTCAGGATGGCGTAGGTCAGCGGCGCCAGGCGATAGGCCACCACCATCGGGCAGCCCGCCAACGCCAGTTCCGTCGTGACCGTGCCCGAGCAGGCCAGCGCCACCGTCGCGGCCTTCATGGCGTCCCGCTTGGCGGCCTCGCCCTCGACCACGTGCGCGCGGCCAGGCCAGAGGGCGACACGGGCCTTCACCGCGTCCGCGACCGTCGGCGCGGCCGGGACGACGACGTGCAGGTCGGGCCGCTCGGCCAGCAGCCGGGCCACGGCGTCCTCGAACGCCGGCATCACCCGCTCGATCTCGGACGGACGGCTGCCCGGGAGCACCAGCAGGATCGGATCGTCCGGCACGGCGCCGATCGCGTTCCGCAGCCGCGACGGATCGGCGGCGGAAAACGCGATGGCCAGGGTCGAGTCACCCACGAACACCGTCCTCAGGCCCTCGCGCTCGAAGGCCGGCGCGTCGAACGTGTGGATGGTCAGCAGGAGGTCGAACCACTGCGCCGCGGTCCTCGCCCGGCCAGGGCGCGAGGCCCACACCTGCGGAGCCACGTACTTCACGAGGGGGAGTCCCGGCTGCTGGCGGCGCAGGCGCTGGGCCACGCGCAGGGTGAAGCCCCAGGAGTCCACCAGCACCGCGACATCCGGCCGCTCCCGCACCGCCAGGGCGGCGGTCTCGTCGGCGCGACGCACCACCCTCGGATAGGCCAGGAGGCCCTCCGTCAGGCCGAAGATCGACAGTTCGGAGATGTCGAAGGGACTGTCCAGCCCCTCGGCGGCCATCCTCTGCCCGCCCACGCCCACGAACCGGACCGCGCCGTCCAGCCGGCGCTTCAGCGCCCGCATGAGCCCCGCGGCGCGGTCGTCGCCCGACGCCTCGGCCGCCACCAGCATGATCGTGAGCGGCCGCGCGGTCATGGCGCCTGCGCCGGCTCCACGCCCAGGATGAAGACGCCCAGGTCGTCGGCGAGCGCGATCACCTGCTCGCGGTCCAGGACCAGCAGCCGGCCCGCCTCGCCCACGATCCCCGCCAGGCCTGCGCGCGCGACGCCGTGAATGGTGGCGAGCCCGATCGTGGGCAGGTCGACCCGCGTCTCCTGGATCGGCTTCGGCGCCTTGGCGAGGACGCCCGCCCCGGCGCCCGGCCGGCCCCTGAGGTGCGCCGGCAGGTCCGCCACGCGGGCGAGCATGGCGTCGGTTCCCTCCTGCGCCTCGACGGCGAGCACGAGCCCGTGGGCCACCACGGCGGCCTGGCCGACATCGAGCCGCCCGACGGCCCGGGCCACCTCGACAGCGCGTTGCGCATCGGCCAGGTCGGCCTCGCCGGCCGTCACCCGGCCCAGGTAGCCGGCCGGCAGGGTCAGGTCGTCCATGACCTCGTGGGCGCCCTCGACACGGAAGCCTTCCCGCTCGAACTCGCCCACCAGGAGGCGCAGCAGCGCGTCGTCGCCCTTGCGCGCGGCGGCGACCGCGCGCGGCAGCAGCATGAGGCCGCGCAGGTCCGGCACGAGGCTCGCGAAGTCCGGCCGGGCCACGTTTCCCGCCAGGCAGACCGACTCACAGCCCGCGCGCTTCAGGGCCTTCAGGCACTTGCCCAGCTCGGCCAGCCCAACCTCGGCCCCGGCGTAGTCCGCCAGGTCCCCGCCGGCGAAGCCCTTCAGGCGGACGACGAAGAACGGACGTCCGGAACGTTCGCAGTGCTGGGCGATCTCCACCGGCAGGCCTCCGCCGCCGGCGATGAGGCCGAGCTTCTGCACCTAGAGTTCCCGCTCCGGCAGGCAGAGCGGCCGGTTCGCGTCGGCGCGGATGAAGTCGATGATCTCCATCACCGGCGGCGAATGCCCGAAGGCGGCGGCGGTGTCGTCGATCCGCTCCTGGAAGGTCCCTTCCTCGGCGAACAGCAGCCGGTAGGCCGAGCGCAGGGTGCTCACGGTGTCGCGGTCGAAGTTGCGCCGCTTCAGCCCCACGAGGTTGAGGCCTTCGAGGTGGGCGTGGTTGCCCCACACCATGCCGTACGGGATCACGTCCTTGGTCACCGCCGCAAGCCCGCCGACGAAGGCGTAGCGTCCCACGCGGCAGAACTGGTGCACCGCCGCCAGCCCGCTCACCGTGACGAAGTCGCCCACGATCGTGTGCCCGCCCAGCGTCGCGCCGTGCGCCAGCACCACATTGTCGCCGACCACGCAGTCGTGGCCGATGTGGCTGGTGGCCATGAAGAAGCCGTCGTCGCCGACGCGCGTCACGCCGTCCCCGCCGGGCGCCCCGATGTGCATCGTGACGTGTTCCCAGATGCGGTTCCGGTCACCGATGACCAGTTCCGTGGGCTCGCCCTTGTAGCCCGTGTGGTGCGGCGGCCCGCCGAGGTTGGCGAAGTTGCGGACCGAGCAGTCCGCGCCGATCGTGGTGCGGTTCTCGATCACCACATGGGCCAGGATCTGGGTGCGCGGTCCCACGCGGACGTGCTCGCCCACGATCGAATAGGGGCCGACGGTGACGCCGTCGGCCAGTTCGGCGCCTGCGGCGACGATGGCGGTCGGATGGATCTCTACGGCCAAGCGGTCAGGTCTCCACCACCATGGCGGCGAACTCGGCCTCGGCGGCGACCCTGCCGTCGACCTTGGCCTCGCCGGCGAACTTGAAGACGTCGCCCCGGTGCCGGACCACGCGCACGTGCATCCGCACGACGTCGCCCGGCCGGACGGGCGCCCGGAAGCGGCAGTTGTCGGCGCTCATGAAGAAGATGGCCTTGCCCTCGGTGTCGACCTCGAGCGACTTGGACATCAGCACCGCGCCGGTCTGCGCCATGGCCTCGATCAGCAGCACGCCGGGCATCACCGGATAGTCGGGGAAGTGGCCCTGGAAGAAGGGCTCGTTCACCGTCACGCACTTGATGCCGACGATGCTCTCGTTCTGCTTGTACTCCTCGCACCGGTCGACGAGCAGGAACGGGAACCGGTGGGGTATCCGCTCCAGCACCTCGGTGATGTCGATCTTCGTCGGGTCGCTGCCCGCGGGCGCCTTGCGCGTCATTGTGGTCCCCTCCCCCCTCGGCTGGCCATCCGGGCCAACCAGGCCGTCTCCTTCAGCCAGTGCCGGATCGGGCGCGCCGGCATGCCGCCCCAGGTTTCGCCGGCCGGAATGTCCTTCATCACGCCCGCCGCCGCGCCGACGCGGGCGCCGGTCCCGATGACCACGTGGTCGGCCACACCGGCGCGGCCGCCGAACTGGGCTCCGTCCCCGATGGTGACACTGCCCGAGATTCCCGTGTGGGCCGCCATCACGCAGTTGCGACCCACGCGCACGTTGTGAGCAATCTGAACCAGGTTGTCGATCTTGGTGTTCTCGCCGATGACCGTGTCGTCGTAGGCGCCCCGATCGATGGTGCTGTTGGCGCCGATCGAGACGCCGTCCTGGATGATGACGCGCCCCAGCTGCGGGATGTCGATCAGCCCCTTGGGGCCTGCCGTCGCGCCGAAGCCGGGCTCGCCGATCGTCGCCCCGGCGAGGATCTTCACCCGGTCGCCGACGAGCGCGAAGCCGATGGTGACGTTCGGACCGATGTCGCAGTCGCGGCCGATGGCGACCCCCGGGCCGATGACGGTGTTGGCCCCGATGCGCGTCCCGCGGCCGATCTGGGCCGCCGGCCCGACCACGACCCCCGGACCCAGCACGACGTCGCGCTCGACCAGGGCGTCCGGTGCGATCGTCTGCGCGCCCCCGCCCCTGGCCCGGTGCAGCCTGGCCGCCGCGAGGGCGTAGGCGCCCTGCGGGTTCGGCGCGGTCAGCACGGCGCAGCCGGCGGGCGCCAGCGCTTCCGCGCCCTTGGGCAGCACGCAGGCGGCCGGACGCGCGCGCGCCAGCTCCGCGGCATAGCGCCGATCGGACAGGAAGGTGATCGTGTCGGGCCCCGCGTGGGACAGCACCGCCACCCGCGCGATCATGCGCTCGCCGTCGGCCGGATCGGCAAGCTCGGCCCCCGCAAGCGCGGCCAGTTCGCCCAGCCGGACGGGTCCCAGGTCCTCGAAGAAGCGCGGGTCGGGCATTTCGCCGCTATAGGCCAGTTCGACCCGCGCGTCTGCTATCGCGCCGGCGCGGCCGCTGGACGCGCGGCGCCCGGGGTCGCTTGCTGGTCAAGCCGCTCGCGATCGAAGGTGAACTGGGTGATCTTCCCGTTCAGCGCGGTCACCACCTGCGGGGTGATGTCGGTCGTCGGGTTGGCCAGCACGATCACCTGGCGGTTGAAGAGCATGCCGCAGCCCTTGGCCTGGTAGGCCTGGCGGATCAGCGGCTCCATCTCCTCGCCCACGCGGTTGATGGCCTTCTGCTGGGTGAGCTGCAGCTCGTTCTCACGCTGCTGGCGCTTGCGCGCGAAGGCGTTGGCCTTCACCTGCACGGCGGCGGCGCGCTGCTCGAAGGTGTTCTGGTCGATCGAGGCGCGCTGGGCGTCGATCTGCTTGGCCTCGTTGTCGATGGCCGTGCCTTCCGACTGCAGCTCGGCGTTCACCTGGGCGGCCAGCTGCTGCATGCGCGTCTGCACGTACTTGCCGACCGTCGAGTTGGCGAGCACGCCTTCCGGCGAGACGACGCAGAGGCCGGCGGGCGCCGCGCCGTGGGTCACCTGCGGGGCCGCAGCCGCCGGAGCCGGCGTGGCCGGACGGGCGGGCTGTTGCTGGGCCGCAGCCGAGGATGCCGTGATCGCGAGAGCCGCAGCGGCGCTCGTCACGGCGAAGGTCTTGAAGGTCATGATTTCCTAGAACCTGGTTGAAGTGGAGAACCGGAAGAGTTCCTTCCTGTCGTAGTCTTCCTTGGCCAAAATTCGGCTGAAGTCGAAGCGGATCGGGCCCATGGGCGACTTCCAGAAGACGCTCACGCCCGCGGAGGCGCGAAGCGACAGGTCGTCGCGGATACAGACGTTGCGCGTGCCCGGCACCGCGGGGTTGTTGATGAACTTGGTCGGGTCCGCCGGATCGGGGATGCTCGGCTGCAGGCAGTCGAGGTCGCCCGGCTGGTAGGTCTTGTCGCGCTTGTCGAGCTTGCCCAGCGTGCCGACGTCGGTGAACAGGGCCGCCTTGATCCCGTACTGCTCGGGCAGGAAGGTGGGGACGGTCAGCTCGAAGGTGCCGATCGCATAGGCCTTGCCGCCGAGCGCGTCCGCCCTCTGGAGCGAGATGTCCCGCGGGCCGATGCCGGCGGTCTCGAAGCCGCGGAACGTCAGGCCGCCCTTGTAGTAGCGGTCGTTGATGCGCACGTCGTCGCCGGCCCAGCCCAGCACATAGCCCGCCGATCCGGTCACCGAGAAGATGAAGTCCTTGGTGAAGCCGTGGAACCAGGCCGCCTCGATGTCGGTGCGCACGTAGTTCACGTCGCCGCCCAGGCCCGCGAGGTCCTGGTTGAAGTCGATGTAGAAGCCGCGCGTCGGGTTCAGGTAGTCGTTGCGACGATCGAGGCGGGCCCCATAGCCCACCAGCGAGGTCAGGCGCTTGCCGATCTGGCTGCAGAGCGCGGTCGAGAGCACCTGTCCCTGCGTCGGGTCGCAGAAGAAGCCGTCGAGGTCGATGTCTTCCTGCCGCAGTACGTAGCGGACGGCCCCGCGGCTATCGATGCTGAGCGGGAAGTTGCCGCGCAGGGTGAAGCCGACGGTCGACGTCTTGTAGGCCGAGAAGTCCGAGTAATCGAGGCGGTAGGCGTAGAGGTCCACGCCCGCCGCCAGGTCGCGTCCCAGGAACCGGGGCTCGGTGAAGCCGAGGTCGATCTGCTGGCGGAGGGAGCCCACCGAAATGCGCGCCCGCACGTCCTGCCCGCGGCCGCGGAAGTTGCGCTGTGTCACGCCGAGGTCCAGCACGAGCTGGTCCACGGACGAGTAGCCCGCGGAGAACGAGAGCTCGCCGGTCGGCTGCTCCTCGACCTTCACCTGGATCGCCGTGCGGTCGGGGGCCGAGCCCGGGACCTCGGTGATGTCCACTTCCTTGAAGAAGCCCAGGGCGCGGATCTGCCGCTTCGAGCGGTCGACCAGGGCGCGGTTGTAGGCGTCGCCCTCCACCACGCTCATCTCGCGCCGGATGACGTAGTCCAGCGTCTGGGTGTTGCCGACGATGTCAATGCGGTCGACGTAGACCCGCGGGCCCTCGTTCACCTCGAAGGTGACGTCGACGACGCCCTTGGCGCGGTCGGGGGTGTAGCGCGGACGCACGTCCACGAAGGCGAAGCCGGCGGCGCCGGCGGCGAAGGTCAGCGCGTCGGTCGCTTGCTCGATCGCCTCGTCCTGGTAGGTCGTGCCCGACCGTATCGGCACCAGGGCCTCGAGCACGGTCTTGTCCAGCTTCTGCAGCGTGGTCTGCACCTGCAGCTTGCCGAACCGGTAGCGGGGGCCTTCGTCGACCGTGTAGGTCACCACGAAGCCGTTCTTGTCCGGCGCGAGCTCGGCGACGGCCGACGACACCCGGAAGTCGTAGTAGCCGCGGTTGCGGTAGTGCTTGCGCAGCTGCTCCTTGTCGTACTCGAGCCGGTCCGGATCGTAGTTCGCGTTGTTCGAGAAGAACTTGTACCAGCGGCTCTCCTCGGTCACGACCACGTCGCGCAGGTCGTTGTCGCTGAAGGCCTTGTTGCCCAGGAAGTTGACCGAGAGGATGCCGCTCTTCGGGCCTTCGTCGATCTTGAAGATCAGGTCGACCCGCTTCTGCGGCAGCTCGATGATCTGCGGCTCGACCGTGGCCGAGATGCGGCCCGAGCGGCGATAGAGTTCGACGATCCGCTGGACGTCCCCCTGCGCCTTGGCGCGCGTGAAGATCCCCCGCGGGCGGACGGTCACCTCGTCGCGGAGCTTGTCTTCCTTGAGCCCCTTGTTCCCTTCGAAGATCACGCGGTTGATGATCGGGTTCTCGACGACGGTGACGATCAGGTCGCCGTTCTGGAAATCGACCTTCACGTCGGCGAACAGGTCGGTGCGGAACAGCGCCTTCAGCGCCAGGTCCATCTTCGCCGAATCGACCATCTCACCCGGCTGCACCGGGAGGTAGGAGACGACGGTCGACTGCTCGATCCGCTCGTTGCCCTGCACCAGGATCCGCTGGACGACGCCGCCCTGCTGCTGCTGCGCGGCGGCGACGCCGGGCGCAACGACGGCCGCTGTCCCCATGAGCAAGGCAAGGCTCGTGGCGAGCGCGGCGCAAGGTACGCGGTTTTGATGCATCGAATCAGCCGTTTGAGGGGACGATCGGGCTCAGGAGAATAGCCCGCCGAACAGATTGAACACACGCAGGCGCTGCAAGTCGTTCCAGGTGGCGAACAACATCAAACCGAGAACCAGTGCAAGACCCACACGGTATCCTGCAGCCTGAACCTTGGCGGCAAGAGGGCGCCGCGCGATCGCCTCGTAGGCGTAGAACAGGAGATGGCCCCCGTCGAGCACCGGCACGGGCAGCAGGTTCATGAACCCGATGCTGACGGAGATCAGCGCCACCAGCTGGACGAGACCGAATGCGGCGGCCGCGACCATCGCGCCGATGTCGGTGTGCCCTTCCGCGCTCACGGAGGTGACCTTCTTGGTGACGTCGGCGATTCCCAGGGGGCCGCGCAGTTCGTCCGCGCTCACCTGGCCGGTGATCATGCGTCCGAGATAGTAGACCGTGGTCTCGAGCACCCCCCAGGTCTTGGCCACGCCCGCGCCGATCGCCTCGATCGGCCCGTAGCGCACGCGCACGTAGTCGTCGGCGCCCTGGGCCGGCGTGATGCCGATGGCGCCGACCCGGCGCTCGCCCGAGATCCGGTCTTCCTTCACCTGCCAACGGGGCGTCGCGGTGAGCACCAGCCGCTCCTCGCCGCGCATGACGCCGAAGGTGGTCGGCACGCCGCCGCGGACCTCGATCGCCTGGACGATCTGGCTGAAGCTCGTCATCTCGCGGCCGTTGACGGCCACGATGCGGTCGCCCGGCCGGAAGCCCGCCGCCGCCGCCGGACTGCCGGGGGCGATGGTCTCGGCCCGGAACGGCAGGACCATGTCGCCGAGGCTGGCCAGGATCGTGGCGAAGATGGCGATGGCGAGCAGGAAGTTCGCCGTGGGACCTGCAGCGACGATCACCGCGCGCTGCCAGATCGGCTTGAAGTGGAAGTATCGGTCGATCTCGGCGCCGCGCCCGGCTTCGACCAGTTCGCGCCGCATCGAGGCGAGGTCGTCCGCGTCGGGGATCGAGGCGGCGTTGTCGTCACCCGAGAAGCGGACGTAGCCCCCGATCGGCAGCCAGCCGATACGCCAGTCGACGCCGTCCTTGTCCTTCCAGTGCGCGATGGCCGATCCGAAGCCGATGGAGAAGCGGTCGATCTTGGTGCCCAGCCACTTGGCGGCCAGGTAGTGCCCGAGCTCGTGAACCGTCACCACCACGCCCAGCACCAGCAGGAAGGGAACGACGGTCAGCAGGACGCTCTGCAGGATCTGCATGAAGGCTCCTCAGGCCGCGGCGAGGTCGTGGACGACCTCATCCGCCACGCGGCGGGCGGCCGCATCGGTTTCGCGCGCGCTCTCCACCGCGTCGTTCAGGGCGGAGAAGTCGTTGGTTCGGTCCATGCGCTCCAGCGTTTCCGCAACGACGTTCGGGATATCCAGAAAGGCGATGCGTCGGTCAAGGAAAGCCGACACCGCGCGTTCGTTGGCCGCATTCATCGCGGCCGGCGCCTGGCCGCCCGTCGCCAGCGCCTGCTTGGCGATGGAAAGCGCCGGAAATTTGTCCGGGTCCGGATGCTGGAAGGTCAGCGGGCCCGCCGTGACGAGGTCCAGCTTGGGGGCCGGCCACGGCAGACGGTCGGGCCAGGCGAAGGCGCAGGCGATCGGCGGGCGCATGTCGGGCGGGCCGAGCTGCGCCAGGGTCGAGCCGTCCGCGTACTCCACCAGTGAGTGGATGATCTGTTCCGGATGCACCAGGACCTCGATGCGTTCGGCCGGCATCGAGAACAGGTACGCCGCCTCGATCACCTCCAGCCCCTTGTTCATCATTGTGGCCGAGTCGACCGAGATCTTGGCGCCCATCGAGAAGTTCGGGTGGGCGATGGCCCGTTCGGGCGTCGCGGCGGCCATCTCCTCGCGGGTCGCGTTCCGGAACGGTCCGCCCGACGAGGTCAGGATCAGGCGCGAGACCTGGGCCGCGACGGCCGGGTCCAGAACCTGGAAGATCGCCGAGTGCTCGGAATCCACCGGAACGACGGCCCCGCCCGCCAGCTTCGCGGTGCGCAGCAGGGACGGCCCGGCGCAGACCAGGCTCTCCTTGTTGGCCAGCGCGATCACCGCCCCGGCCTTCGCGGCGGCCAGCGTGGGCGCGAGCCCGGCGAACCCGACGATGGCGGACATCACCCACTGGGCGTCGGCCGCGGCGGCGTCCCGGACGGCCGCGGCGCCGCCGGCGGTCTCGATCCCGGAGCCCTTCAGCCGCTCGCGCAGTTCGGGCAGCGCGCCCTCGTCCTCGATGACCGCGATGCGCGGCCGCCAGCGAAGCGCCTGCTCCGCCAGCCGCGTGGCGTTGCGGCCCGCGGCCAGGGCGACCATCTCGACCTCGACCTGCGCCTGCTCGAACAGGTCCAGCGTCGAGAGGCCGATCGAGCCTGTGGATCCCAGGATGCTGACCTTGCGCGGCAGGCTCAATGCCACCCCCACTGGTTGGCGAGCCGGGCCAGCGCCATGACCACCACGGCGAACATCAGGCCGTCGACGCGATCCAAAAGGCCGCCGTGGCCCGGGATGAGGTCGCCCGAGTCCTTCACGCCGAAGCGCCGCTTGATCGCCGACTCCCAGAGGTCCCCGGCCATGGTGGCCAGCCCCACGGCGAGGCCCACGAAGGCGGCCGCGAGCAGGTTCAGACGGAAGGCCGGCAAGGCCGCCATCATGGCGCCGACCGCCGTGGCCGCCAGCAGGCCGCCCACGAAGCCGGACCACGTCTTGTTCGGCGAGAAGCGCGGCCAGAGCTTCGGCCCCTTGAGCGCGCTGCCCACGAGGAACGCCCCGATGTCGGCGGCCCAGGTGGCGGCGAACAGCATCATCACCCACCAGTGTCCCTGATCGGTCTGACGCAGCCAGACGAGGCACAGGGCGGCGGGCGCGATGTAGAGGACCCCGTAGGCGGCGTCCGCCGGCCGCTCTGCGACCCCCCGGGCCACGACGGCCGCGCCCGCGGCGGTGAGCAGGATCGCGCCCCAGGCCCACGCGAAGTCCCCGCGGTAACCCACGAAAACACTGATGAGAACAGCCGCGGCCACGACCGCGGCCACGCGGGTGGGCGACACCGGCGCGCTCATACCGCCCCACTCGATGGCCAGCAGCGCGACCCCGATGGCGATCATCACCAGATAGGGCCAGCCGCCGAACCAGACGGCCGCGACCACGGCAGGCGCCAGCACCACGGCCGACGCCGCGCGCAGGCCGAGGTTCGACCAGTCGAACCGCTTAGCCGGCGGCGAGGACGTCATCGGATGCGATTGCGCCATAGCGCCGATCCCGGGCCGCGAATTCCGCGAGCGCCGCCTCAAGATGCTCCTGCCCATAGTCGGGCCAAAGCACGTCCTGGAACACGAGTTCCGCGTAGGCCGCTTCCCAGAGCAGGAAGTTGGAGAGCCGCTGCTCGCCCGACGGCCGCACGATCAGGTCCGGCGGCGGCGAGTCGGCGGTCGCCAGCAGGCCGGCGAAGACCGCCTCGTTCATCTCCGAGGGTTGCCGGCGGCCCGCGGCGACGTCCTCCGCGAACCGGCGCGCGGCGTCGGCGATGTCGGTCTGGCTGCCGTAGTTGAAGGCGATGTTGAGGTTGAAGACGGTGTTGTGGGCGGTCCGCGCCTGGGCGTCCTCGAGCAGGCGCACCAGTTCGTCCGACAGGCCTTCGCGCCGCCCGATGACGCGGACCCTCACGCCCTCGCGCTCGAGCCGGGCGAGATCGCTCTCGAAGTAGCGCTTGGGCAACGCCATCAGTTCGGCGACCTCGGCCGCGGGTCGGCTCCAGTTCTCGGTGGAAAAGCCGAAGACCGTCAGCCAGCCGATGCCGAGCTTCGGGGCGGCCGACACGGTGCGGCGAAGCGCCTCCACGCCCGCGCGATGGCCGAGCGGCCGCGGCAGGCCGCGCTGCTTGGCCCAGCGGCCGTTGCCGTCCATGACGACCGCCACGTGCAGGGGCCGCGCCCCGTCCTGGGGAACGCCCGCGTTCGAAGAGATCTCGGCGGCAGCCATGGGGTGGACGCTATCCTGCACGCGGGTCAGACGTGCATGATCTCCTGTTCTTTTGTTTTCAAGGCTTCGTCGATGCGCTTGATCGCCTCGTCGGTGATCTTCTGGACCTCGGTCTCGAAGCGCTTCTCCTCGTCCTGGCTGATGACGCCGTCCTTCTGGGCCTTCCGGCAGTCCTCGTTGGCGTCGCGGCGCACGTTGCGGACGGCGATGCGCTGCTGCTCGGCGTACTTGCCCGCGATCTTGGCGAGGTCCTTGCGCCGCTCCTCCGTGAGCGGCGGGATCGGCAGGCGCAGCGTCTGGCCGTCCACCACCGGGTTGAGGCCCAGGTCGGAGGCGCGGATCGCCTTCTCCACCGAGACGACCAGGCCGCGGTCCCACACGTTGATGGTGATCATCCGCGGCTCGGGCACGCTGATCGCGCCGACCTGGTTGAGCGGCACGTTCGAGCCGTAGGCCTCGACGTGGATCTGATCCAGCAGGCTCGCCGACGCGCGGCCGGTGCGAAGCGACCCGAACTCGTCCTTGAGGGCCGCGACAGCCTTGTCCATGCGGGCCTTGTAGTTGGAAAGCACAGGCTTTTCGGCGGTGGCCATCTAGGCGTCTCCGTATTCGGGTCTTGGGGCCGACTTTAGCGGCTAGGCGATGGTCGTGAAGACGCCTTCGCCGTTGAGGACTTTCAGCAGGTTCCCGCGTTCGCGGATGTTGAACACCACGATCGGAATCTTGTTGTCCCGCATCAGCGACACCGCCGAGGCGTCCATGACCTTGAGGTCCTTGGCCAGTACGTCGGTGTAGCTGAGGGTCTGGTAGCGTTCGGCCTTGGGATCCTTCTTGGGATCGGCCGTGTACACGCCGTCCACGCTGGTGCCCTTGAACAGCGCCTCGCAGCCCATCTCGGCGGCGCGCAGCGCCGCGCCCGAGTCGGTGGTGAAGAACGGCGCGCCGACGCCGGCGGCGAAGATCACCACACGGCCCTTCTCCAGGTGCCTCAGCGCGCGGCGCCGGATGTAGGGTTCGCAGACCGCCTCCATCGGGATCGCCGACTGGACGCGGGTGAAGACGCCGATCTTCTCGAGCGCGGCCTGAACCGCCAGGGCGTTCATCACGGTGGCCAGCATGCCCATGTAGTCGGCGCTGGCCCGCTCCATGCCGGCCTCCGCCAGGGCCGCGCCGCGGAAGATGTTCCCGCCGCCCACCACGACGCACACCTCCACGCCGGCGCGCGCCACCTGGGCGATTTCCTCGGCCACGGCGCCCAGCGTCTTCGGGTCGATCCCGAAGCTGTCGCCGCCGACGCCGGCCTCCCCGGAGAGCTTCAGGAGGATGCGTTTGTAGCGCGGCTTGGCAAAGGCCATCGGCGGAGAATCCTCGGAAAGCTGGGCGAACATACAGCAAGGGCGCGGCGCGTCGACCGCACCGCGCCCCTGGGAGTCTCGATGATCCGACGCCGTTAGGCGCCGGCGCTCATCGACGCGACCTCGGCCGCGAAATCATCTGCCTTCTTCTCCACGCCCTCACCGAGGGCGAAGCGCACGAAGGCCTTCAGGGCCACCGGCGAACCGGTTTCCTTCGCGGTTTCCGCCACGAGCTGCTCGACCGTCTGGTCGGGGTTCATGACGAAGGGTTGCTTCAGGAGGACGACCTCCTCCTGCCACTTGCGGATCCGGCCCTCGACCATCTTCTCGGCGATCTCGCGGGGCTTGCCCGACTCCATCGCGGTCTGGGTCTGGATCTCACGCTCCTTGGCCACGACCTCGGGGTCGAGTTCGTCGGACGAGAGGGCGAGCGGAGCCGTGGCCGCCACGTGCATGGCGATCTTGCGGCCGACGTCCTGCAGCTTCGCAGCGTCGCCGGCGCCTTCCATGGCCACGAGCACGCCCATGCGGGCGACGCCGTCGCCCTGCACGTTGTGCAGGTAGAGCGCGACGGCCCCCTGCGAGACCGACAGCTTGGCCGAACGGCGCAGCTGCATGTTCTCGCCGATGGTCGCGATCAGGTTCGTGATCGTGTCCTGCACGACTTCGCCGTTGGCCGCCTTGGCGTTGCGGATCGCGTCCACGTCGCCGTCGACGGTCAGGGCCACGTCCGCGAAGTCGCGGGCCGCGTCCTGGAACTTGTCGTTCTTCGACACGAAGTCGGTCTCGGCGTTGAACTCGACCAGCACGCCGGTCTTGCCGTCGGCGCTGATCTTGCCCGCCACCAGGCCCTCGGCGGCCGCGCGGTCAGCCTTCTTGGCCGCCTTGGCCAGGCCCTTGGTGCGCAGCCAGTCCATCGACGCTTCGATGTCGCCGTTGTTCTCCTGCAGCGCCTTCTTGCAGTCCATCATGCCGGCGCCGGATTTCTCGCGCAGGTCCTTGACCAGCGCAGCGGTGATTTCCGCCATGGTCAGCTCCTCATAAGTTCAGGGACCGGCGGCCCCAGGTGGAGGCCGCCGCACGTCAATTCGGGTGGGGCTGGCGCGCGAACGCGTCAGCCGGCTTGTTCTTCGCTCGCCGCGCCGGCGCCGCCTTCAGCCGTCTCGGCCGCCGCGGCGGTGGTATCGGGCTCGCCCGACATCTCCGCTTCCAGCGCCGCCGCTTCGGCCGGGGCGACCTCAGGCTCGGCCGCCGGCTTCGGGGCCGCGCGCGAGAGCGCAGGCTCGATCGGGGCTTCCGAAGCGCCCAGGTCGACGCCCGACGCCGCCTGCCCGGCCGCCAGGCCGTCCAGGATCGCGTCGGCCATCAGGTCGCAGTACAGCTGGATGGCGCGGGCCGCGTCGTCGTTGCCCGGGATCGGATAGGTGATGCCGTCCGGATTGCAGTTGGTGTCCAGGATGGCGATCACCGGGATGTTCAGCTTCCGGGCTTCCTGGATCGCGATCGCTTCCTTGTTGGTGTCGATCACGAACATCAGGTCGGGAATGCCGCCCATGTCCTTGATGCCGCCCAGGCTCAGCTCGAGCTTGTCGCGCTCGCGCGTCAGCTGCAGCAGTTCCTTCTTCGAACGGCCCTGGCCCTCGCCCGACACCAGCGCGTCGGTCTCGCGCAGGCGCGCGATCGAACCCGACACGGTGCGCCAGTTGGTGAGCGTGCCGCCCAGCCAGCGGTGGTTCACGTAGTACTGGGCGCAGCGCTTGGCCGCCGTCGCGATCGGCTCCGAAGCCTGGCGCTTCGTGCCCACGAACAGGATGCGGCCGCCGCCGGCGGCGACTTCGCGCACCTTCACCAGCGCCTGGTGCAGCAGCGGGATCGACTGCGACAGGTCGATGATGTGGATGTTGGAGCGCGAACCGAAGATGTACTTGTCCATCTTCGGGTTCCAGCGGTGCGTCTGGTGGCCGAAGTGGGCGCCGGCCTCGAGCAGCTGGCGCATGGAGAATTCAGGCAGAGCCATCGTCTGTAACTCGTCTTTCTTCCGGTTGGACCGCCGCGGGCAACCTCTCCTGGGAGAGACCGGAACGGACAGGACGGGATGTCTCCCCGCCTGGCCCGCACACCCGCGTGTGGATTGGAGCGGCGCATGTAGTTGGAAACCGGCAGAAATGCAAGCCGGGGCGGCCTGACGCTGTCCGACCGACCGCGCGGCGGTTACCGACGGCCGCAGGCGTTCACGTAGACGCTGATCTCGCAAGGCTCCGAGCGCGACGCTCCATAGGGCGTGCTGTAGACCGAGCGCCCGCTGAAGGGCCTGTACGGTTCGAAACCCGGCGTCTGCGGCGACTCAGGCGCGCCGTAGCGCCTGGGCGAGGTCGACGACGGCGCAGGCTGTTGCGGCAGGTAGCTCTTCGGCTTGTACGTCTCGTACGACCCCGGCGAGCCGAACGTCGCCCCCGGGCGTTGGCCAGGCGAGAACGTTCCCTGGGCCGCCGCCGGGCCGGCGATCAACGCCGCCGCGAGGATGATCGCAGATTGCCGCTTCATCGGATGACGCCTCCCCGTCGTCTGAAGAGAAGCAGCCGCGGCTGGGGCGGGCAACGGACCCAACAGTATGAACGCGCCTGCCCTCAGGCCCAGGTCGCCATGACCCTGCGGCGAGGCGACGCCGCCCGGACCGCGCCGAGCCGCAGGTCGTCGCAGCCGCTCGCCGGCCTCGGGTTCAGAGATCCTCGACGAACACCACGCCGGGGGCCGTCTTCAGGGCGCCGCGGACGGCGCCGTCCAGGGTGAAGCGGCCCGGCAGCCGGAGCTCCACCTCGCGGTTTCCCTCCAGCCGCGCCGTCAGGACCACTTCGCCGCCGCGACCGTTCGAGACGCCCAGCCGCTTCTTGATCGCTTCGATCTCGGCGCTGTGGGGGGTGATGTGCACCCGCAGGCCCGCCACCACGTTCTCCACGGCCTTCTCCACCGGCTCCACATCGTCGCCGAAGAAGCGGACTTCGCCGTCGCTGGCCTTGGCCCGCACCCGGATGGACACGGCCTTGCCGGGCTCCAGCAGATCGCGGCACTTGCGCAGGCTCTCGGGCGGGAACAGCACCTCGTACTCGCCGGTGGGGTCGGAGAAGGTGACGAAGGCGAACTTCTCCCCGCTGCGCGAGGGCCGCTCCTGCTTGCGGCGGACCACGCCGGCCATGCGCAGGGCCTCGGCGCCGGCCACGGCCTTTGCGACCGCATCGGTGAGCAGGTCGGTGCGCTTGCGGCGCAGGGCCTCCACCATGTCGTCCAGCGGATGGCCCGAGAGGTAGAAGCCGACCGCCGCCAGTTCCTGATCCAGGCGCTCCGTCGGCGTCCAGGGCTCGGCCTTCGACAGCCTGGGCCGCTGGGCCTCGGCCTGATCGCCGCCGAACAGCGAGGCCTGGGCCGACTCCCGGTCGGCGGCGACGCTCTGCGCGTAGCCGATCAGGGTGTCGGCGGCTTCCACGAGCTGCGCCCGGTTCGGATGGATCGCATCGAAGGCGCCGGCGCGGGCAAGCGTCTCGAACGTGCGCTTGTTCACCTGCTTGGGATCGACCCGCTCGACGAAGTCGAAGATGTCGCGGAACGGGCCGCCCTCGCGGCGCACCTGGGCCACGTGCTCCATGGCCTGCAGACCCACGTTGCGGATCGCGCCCAGTGCGTACAGCACCTCGCCGCCCTCGACCTCGTAGTCGGCGGCCGACGTGTTCACGCAAGGCGGCCGGATCTTCACGCCGAAGCGCTTGGCGTCCTGGTAGAACACCGAGAGCTTGTCCGTGTTGGCGATGTCGAGGCTCATCGAAGCCGCGAAGAACTCGACCGGCGCGTTCGCCTTCAGCCAGGCCGTCTGATAGCTGACCACCGCATAGGCGGCCGCGTGCGACTTGTTGAAGCCGTAGCCCGCGAACTTGTCCACGAGGTCGAAGATCGCCCCGGACTGCGCCGCCGGGATGCCCTTGGCCTCGGCCCCCGAGATGAAGCGCGCACGCTGCGCCTCCATCTCCTCCTTCTTCTTCTTGCCCATCGCGCGGCGCAGCAGATCGGCTTCGCCGAGGCTGTAGCCGGCCAGGATCTGGGCGATCTGCATCACCTGTTCCTGGTAGACGATGATGCCGTAGGTCTCCTTCAGCACCCCCTCGAGCGTCGGGTGGAGGAAGTCGATCTCGCGCCGGCCGAACTTGCAGTCGATGAAGGCCGGGATGTTGTCCATGGGGCCGGGGCGATAGAGCGCGCCCACGGCGGTCACGTCCTCGATGCAGTTGGGCCGCAGCTGGCGCAGGGTGTCGCGCATGCCCTGCCCTTCCAGCTGGAAGACCCCCACCGTCTGGGCGTTGCTCATCAGCTCGTAGGTCTTCTCGTCGTCGAGCGGCAGCTTCGCCATGTCGACGGCCGCGCCGCGTTTCTCGAGGTACCTGAGCGCCCGGTCGATCACCGTGAGCGTCTTCAGCCCCAGGAAGTCGAACTTCACGAGGCCGGCGCTCTCGACCCACTTCATGTTGAACTGCGTGGCCGGCAGTTCGGACCTTGGGTCGCGGTAGAGCGGGGTCAGCTGGGTCAGCGGCCGGTCGCCGATGACCACCCCGGCGGCGTGCGTCGAGGCGTTCCGGTAGAGCCCCTCGAGCTGCAGCGCTATCTCCAGCAGGCGGGCCACGGCCTCGTCGCGCCGTCGCTCCTCCTGAAGCCGCGGCTCGATCTCGATGGCCTGCGCCAGCGTGACCGGATTGGCGGGGTTCGCCGGCACCATCTTGGCCAGGCGGTCGACCTGGCCCAGCGGCAGCTGCAGCACCCGGCCCACGTCGCGCAGCACGGCGCGCGCCTGCAAGGTTCCGAAGGTGATGATCTGGGCGACCTTGTCGCGCCCGTAGCGCTGCTGGACGTAGGCGATCACCTCCTCGCGCCGCTCCTGGCAGAAGTCGATGTCGAAGTCCGGCATCGACACCCGCTCGGGGTTCAGGAAGCGCTCGAACAGCAGCCCGTACTGGAGGGGATCCAGGTCGGTGATCGTCAGCGAATAGGCCACCAGCGAACCCGCGCCCGAGCCGCGGCCGGGCCCCACGGGGATCCCGCGCGCCTTCGCCCACTTGATGAAGTCCGAAACGATCAGGAAGTAGCCCGGGAAGCCCATCTGGGTGATCACCTGGATCTCCCGTTCCAGGCGGGCCTCGTACTCCTCGGGCGGCCGCACGTTGGCGCGGCCCGCCGCCATGCGGAGCTTCAGGCCCTCGCGCGCCTGCCGGGCCAGCTCATCGGCCTCGGAGACCTCCCCGCCCGTGAACCGCGGCAGCAGCGGGTCGCGCTTGTTGACCATGAAGGCGCAGCGGCGCGCGATATCCACCGTGTTGTCGCAGGCCTCGGGCAGGTCGGCGAAGAGCGTGCGCATCTCGGCCGCCGACTTGAACCCGTGCTCGGGCGTCACGCGCCGGCGCTCGTCCTGCCCGACGAAGCTGCCGTCGGCGATGCAGAGCAGCACGTCGTGCGCCGCGTAGGCCTGAGCGTTCTTGAAGTAGACGTCGTTCGTGGCGACGAGCGGCGCGTCCTCGTCGTACGCGAAGGCCACCAGCTCGGGCTCCGCGGCGGCCTCGGCCGGCGTCCCGTGCCGCTGGAGCTCGACGTAGAAGCGGTCGCCGAACGCCTCGTGCATCTCGCTCAGCGCCGCGCGTCCCTCCTTGACCTTCCCCGACGCGAAGAGGTGGTCCACCGGGCCGTCGGGGCCGCCCGACAGGAGGATCAGGCCCTCCGCGTGCCGCCGGACCTCGGCCCAGGGCACGTGCGGCTCGTCGCTGGCGTCGATGTCCAGGTACGCCTTGGACGAAAGCTCGCAGAGGTTCAGGTAGCCGGTCTCGTTCTGGGCGATCAGGACGACCGTCGGCGCCTTGGCCCAGCGCTCCGCCGGCGCCTCGCCCACGCCGCGGACCGGGAGCGCGCAGGCGATGATGGGCTGAACCCCCTCGCCCTTCGTGGCGACCGAGAACTCCAGGGCGCCGAAGAGGTTGGCCCGGTCGCACAGCGCCACCGCGGGCATGCCGTCGGCCTTGGCGAGCGCGCCGATCTTGTCGGCCTTGATGGCCCCCTCGAGGAGCGAATAGGCGGACCGGACCCGGAGGTGGACGAACCCTGCGCCGCCGCTCTCCCCCAAGGCCAACTCCCCCATTCGCATGGCGGTCAGCTCACCAGGCCGGCCACCGAGCAGACCAGCCACACAAAGCTCGCCACCGACGCAAAGGCCAGCGATTCCCGGGCCAGACGAACCATCATCCGCATCCTTCCTGTGTGGCGCCTGTGGAGAACCTGTGGGTGCGTTCCGGGTTCGTTCTTATTCTCCTTTTGTTCCAGACGTCAAGCCCGGCTGCCACAGGCCCTCGCGCTAGGGCGCCGCCGCGCCGAGCGCATGGCGCAGCGTCAGGCCGCCCCCAAAGTCACCGCTCTCGCGGCTGAGGCCCTTCCAGACCCGCACATCCGCCTGGAGGCGCGGGCCGAACGCGCGCCCCGCGAAGAGCGAGACAGTGGCCTGCGGCCCGAAGCCGTCCGCAAGCGGCTGAGTGTAGTCCATCGTTACGCCGGCCAGCGCGTCCGCCCCCAAGCGCCGACGGAGGGAAAACGCCAGGCTGAAGGGGTCCTTCCAGCCCGGCTCGCCGGTGATGCGGTAGCCGACGGACAACGCCACGGCGAAGGGCTCGGCGTCGTAGCCCGCCTCGCCGATGACGAAGACGTCCATCGATCCCGAGGAGAGGCCCTTCTCGCCATCGCCGGTCGGAAGGGTGGCCCCGCCGATGAGCGCCCACCACGCCGCGGCCGCGGGCGGCGGCCGGTACTCTGCCGAGATTGCGACGTCGGTGAAGCCGCTGCGCGGCTCGTCCGCGCCCGCCTGGCCGCGACGCCGCAGGGCGGAGGGGTCGAGCAACGCGACGTCAGCCGGTCCATCGATCCTGGCCCAGGCGGTCGACAGTCCCAGCGCCCACGCGCCGAAATCCGCAGAAAGGTTCACCGGCGCAAAGGTCGCCGTAGTCGTTTCGCCGAGACCGTAGTCACCCGCCTGCCACTCCAGACCGGCCGATAGGTCGAGGTCGGGGACCGCGAGCGCCGCGGCCATGACCAGCGCGACGGGGGCCATGACGTCCTCCAGGACAGTTGATCCTGGCCGGAAGACGCGGCGCCCGCCCGGTCTATTCCGACCAGCCTCTCCGGATCAGCCGAGCCTCGGCCGCGGCATCCAGCGGGGGCCCCGGCTGCAGCGCATCGACGGCGGCGGCCACGGCCGCCGGTTCCCCACCCGACGCCTGACCGAATCCGGCCGGCTCGGGACCTGCCGGCGCCAGCACGAGCACCTGCCACGTCTCCGCGGACCGGCAGGCCGCACCCTCCAGCACCGTTTCGCCGCGCCTGATCCGGAAGCCGCGGCAGGGGCGTCCGTCCGCGCCGATGACGGAGTAGAGAACCGCGATCGCCCGGCCGCCCCGCCTCGAGACCGCCCCACTGGGTGTCGCGTTCAGCGCGGCCTTCAGCGCGGGGCCCGCAGTCAAGTCGGGGGCGAGCGCGCTCCGACCGGCCATGAACGGCGCCGTCAGCAACGCGCCCACAGCGAGCCCCGCCACGCCGGCTACGGCCATCATCGGCCAACCGCCCGGCCCACGGCGGGCCGCAACTGCAGCCTTGGCCCGGTCCATGACGTCGACGGGCGGCGCGATGGCGTCCAGCGCGCCGGCGAGCCTCTGGCGCACCGCGCGAATGCGCTGCAGCCGCGCGACCGCATCGGGCTCCGTGGTGAGGGCGGCTTCCACGGCCGCCGCGCGGTCCGGCGGCAACTCCCCGTCGGCGAAGGCCATCAGGGTTTCATCGTCGAGGGTCACGGCGCCGCTCCTTGCACTTGTGCGTCCCCACGCCCCAGCAACAGGTTCGCCAGCGCCGCCCGCGCACGGGAGAGCCGGCTCATGACGGTCCCGATCGGCGCCTGCAGCGCGTCGGCCGCCTCCTGGTAGGAGTAGCCCTCCACAAGGATCAGCGCCGCCACCTCGCGCTGTCCCGGCGGCAGCGCCCGGAGCGCCCGCAGCGCCTCCTCGGCCTCGAGACGGACATGCGCCGCATCTTCTGTGGCGCTCGCGAGCAGAGACGGATCCACGGCGACGTCACGCACCCGGCGGCGCCGGAGCTGGTCGAGCCACAGGTTGCGCGCCACGCGGATGATCCATGCCTCCACGCTCCGCTGCACAGCCAGTTTCGGCTTGTTGGCCAGCGCGCGCTCCAACGCGGCCTGCGTCAGGTCGTCGGCGTCGGCCTGGCACCCCGTCAGGGCCCAGGCGAAGCGATGCAGCCGCGGAATCACCGCGGCGATCCGGGCGTCGATGTCGTCACGCCCCACCCGACTCGCTCCATGCTCGGCCGTCGGCCACAGGTTACCTCCGGAATAGAGTTCGACCCGCAGACGTCTTCGCGGGCGTGGTTATTCCCACCGGCCGACATGAGGGACGAAGCATGCGCTGGCGGATGGTACCGGCGATCGCGGCGATCGTTCTGGCGGCGGCGCCGGCGACGGGCCAGCGAGGCCCTGCCTCACGGCCGGCCGCGCCGATGCGCCCGTTGCCGGCGCCGACGCCGATGCGGCCGAGCGCGACGGATTCTATCGAGACGCTTCGCCGCCAGGCGGTCCGCCGGGAAGCGGCGGCCGCGGCCGAGGCGGCAGCGCTGCAGACCCGGGAGGTCCTGCGGCAGGAACGGGCAGTCATCGCGGCGACCTACGAGCGCGACCTCTCCGGCCGATGGCATCGCCGCGGGGAGATCGTCGTCGCCGCCGATCAGCCAGGCGCCGCGGAAGCGGCGCAGAAGCTTGGCCTGAAGGAGATTCGGCGCGAGGTCCTGCCGGCGGCCGGGCTCACGCTGCACACGTTCGCCGCGCCCGCCGGCATGAAGACCGAGGCCGCCTTCCTGGCGTTGAAGGCGGCCCGTCCGGACGACGCCGTCGACCTCAACTTCGTCTACGTCTTCCAGGCGGTCCGGACATCTCATGTCCACCCGCTGGTCCACGCCGATCCCGGCGCAGGCGCGGCCGGCCGGCTCGCCGCGGTCATCGACACAGCGCTTCCCGAGGGCGCTCCAGCGCTTGCCGGAGTCGCGCTTCGCGCCCGCAGGTTCGGGCCCGGGGTCGGTCGGCCCAGCGACCACGCCCTGGCCGTCGCGGCGGTGCTGGCCGACACTGCGGGCCGGGACGGGCTTGTCCTGCTCGCGGCGGATGTGTCCGAGCCGGGCCCCCTGCCCGGCGCGAGCGCCACGGCGATCGCCCAGGCGCTCGACTGGACGGCCAGCTATCGGGTCCAGGTGATCAACATCAGCCTCGCGGGACCGCCGAACGCCGCGATCGCGGCCGTGGTCCGACGGATCGCCGCGCGGGGCGTCGTGATCGTGGCCGCCGCGGGCAACGGGGGTCCTCGCGCCACGGCGCCGTTCCCGGCAGCCCTGCCCGAGGTGCTCGGGGTGACCGCCGTGGACTCGCGCCTTCGGATCTGGCGGCGGGCGACCCAGGGGTCACATGTGGACTTCGCCGCGCCTGGCGTGAAGATCCGGGCGGCGGGCGGCGAGTGGACCGGCACCTCGCTGGCCGCCCCGGTCGTGACGGGCCTGCTGCTTCGGCCGGGCGTGACGCCGGCGTCGCTGGCGCACCGCGCTCGCGACCTGGGCGATCCCGGCCGCGACCCCGTGTTCGGGCACGGCTACGTCGCGTCCCGGGAATAGAGATCGGCGGACGGCCCGGCCGGGAGCGGGCTGATCGAGGGCCGCCCGCCTACCGCGGTCTAGCCGCCGCGTCCGCCGCCGGCCTCGTCGCCGAACACCCGCCGGCACAGCGAGATTGGCGGGTTCGGGTCGTTGAAGCACGCATTTCGCAGCCGGTCGCGGAAGTGGTCGCCGCCGCGGTCTGCGCCGTCGCCACGACCAGGCCTGACTTCCCGTCGGTCCACGGGCATCGGGCGCCCGGGGCTTACGGCGGTGGGCCGCACGGTCGTGACCCGACCACCGGCGTCGGCGGTCGAGCCGGAACCGGACGTCGCCGTCTGCGCCTGGGCCGAGGCCGTCAGAGCAAGCCCGGCCACGGCGGCGAGCGCCAGCCTCTTGAGAACGGACATGAATGTCCTCCATCGCTTCGCCGCATCGAGCGCGGCTGGCGAGGAGACGCGCCGGACCGCGCTTCTATTCCGCCGACCAGGGTTCCAGATGCCCGTCGCGCAGGGCGAACACCCGGTCCATGTGGCGGGCGAGCTCGAAGTTGTGCGTGGCGACCAGGGCGGCCACGCCCTGGCTCCGGGCCAGGGCGTAGAGGCTGTCGAAGACCGCCGTCGAGGTCGTCGGGTCCAGGTTTCCGGTCGGCTCGTCCGCCAGCAGCAGGCGCGGCGCGTTGGCGAGCGCCCGGGCGACCGCCACGCGCTGCTGTTCGCCGCCGGAAAGCTGCGCGGGCTGGTGATGGGTGCGGTCGCCGAGGCCGAGGTCCGCGAGCAGCACGCGGGCCCTCTCCCGCGCGACCCGCTTGGGCGCGCCCGCGATCATCATCGGGATCGCCACGTTGTCCTCGGCCGAGAACTCGGGGAGCAGGTGGTGGAACTGGTAGACGAAGCCGATGGTGGCCAGCCGCACGCGCGTGCGCTCGCGCTCGTTCAGGTTCGAGCAGTCCGCGCCCAGCACGGCGATGCGCCCGGCGTCCGGGCGCTCCAGCAGGCCCGCTGCGTGGAGAAGGCTGGACTTGCCCGAGCCTGACGGCCCGACCAGCCCCACGATCTCGCCCGCCCGGAGATCGAGGTCGACGCCCTTCAGGACCGGCAGGGACCCCGCGCCGGTGACGTAGGTCCGCTCCAGGCCGCGGATCGACAGGACCACGTCATTCATAGCGAAGGGCCTCGACGGGATCGAGCTTGGACGCCCGCCACGCGGGGATGAGGCTCCAGAGACACGCCATGCTCAGGGAGAAGACCGAGATCCAGAACACCTCCAGCCAGTCCACCTTCGCGGGCAGGCGCGACAAGTAGTAGACGTCCGAGGCGAACACCTGGGCGCCCGTGGCCCACTCCACCAGCGACTGGATCGGGCCGATGTTCAGGGAGAAGAGCACGCCCAGCGCGACGCCCGCGACCGTGCCGGCCGCGCCGATGCTGGCGCCGATCATGAAGAAGATCCGCAGGACCGAACCGCGGCCCGCCCCCACGGTGCGCAGGATGGCCACGTCGCGGGTCTTGTTCTTCGCCAGCATGACGAGGCCCGAGATGATGTTCAGGGCCACGATGGCGATCACCACGCCGAGGATGATGCGCATCGCCGTCCGCTCGACCGCCAGCGCGCCCCAGAACGCCACGTCCCGTTGCGTCCAGTCGTTGACGATGGCCGCCGGCCCCGCCGCCTTGGTGATCGGCCCCCGCATGCGGGACGCGTGGTCCGGGTCGGTCACCTTGATCTCGATGGCGTCCGCCGTGTCCTCGCGGCCGAAGAACAGCTGAGCCTGGGCGAGCGGCATGTAGATGTAGGCCTGGTCGTACTGGCTCATGCCGACGCTGAAGGTGGCCCCCACCGTGTAGGGCTTCTGGAGCGGCGTCCCGCCGAACGCGGTCGCCCCGCCGGTCGGCGAAATGAGCGTCAGGGTGTCGCCAGGCGCGACGCCCAGCGACTGAGCGAGCCGGGCGCCGACCACGATCACGTCGCCGCCGTACTCACCCTTCCCGAACTCGCGCAGCGAGCCGGCCGTCAGCTGGCCCGAGACCAGCTTCGTCGCCTGCAGGTCCGCCAGGCTGATGCCACGCACCAGGGTTCCGGTGATCTGGCTGGGGCCGATGGCGATGGCCTGGGCCTCGATGATCGGCGCGGCCTGGACCACGCCGGGCACCTTGACGATGCGCGCCACCGCCCGGTCGCGCTCGGGGCCGTCGAGCACGCCGCCGGTCACGAACAGATGGCCCTGGAACCCGAGGATGCGGTTCAGCAGCTCGGACCGGAACCCGTTCATGATCGACATGATCGCGATCAGGCCCGCGACGGCGAGCATGATGCCCAGGAACGAGATGATGGAGATCAGGGACACGCCGCCCTGGCTGCGGCGCGCACGCAGGTAGCGCGCGGCGATCATCCGCTCCCAGGGCCCGAAGGGCGCTGCCCGCGCGCCGGTGACCCCGCGGGCGTCGGTCACGCCGTGATGGCCTGGAGCGCGGCGTCCAGCGGCAGGGTCTGCCGCTCGCCGGTCGCCCGGCGCTTCAGCTCCACGACGCCGTCCGCGACGCCCTTCGGCCCCACGATCAGCTGCCACGGGATGCCCACCAGATCGGTCGCGGCGAACTTCGCCCCCGGGCGGTCGTCCCGGTCGTCGTAGAGCGGGTCCACGCCCGCCGCCGTCAGCGCCTTGTAGGCCCGCTCGCAGACCTCGTCGCAGGCGCTGTCGCCGGCGCGCAGGTTGAGCACCGCCGCCCCGAAGGGCGCCACGCT
>NZ_JAEUMN010000007.1 GCF_016793225.1 Phenylobacterium sp. | reverse complement strand
GGAAGTCCTCGCCCCGGAAGCGCACCGCCCCGGCGTCGGGCGCCTCCAGCCCGGCCAGCACGCGCAGCAGCGTGGTCTTGCCCGACCCGGACGGCCCGAGGAGCGCCAGGAACTCGCCCTCCCGCGCCTGCAGGGAGACGTCCTTCAGGACCGCGACGCGTCCGAAAGTCTTCGAAACGCCGCGGATATCGAGCGCCAGCGGGTCGGGGACGGCTTCCGGAACCGCGCGGTCTCCATCCTTGAAGAGCAGCCTGGAAGACAAGCGATGGGACCCCGCTGGCGATGGGCGCCGATCATCGCTTCATCCGTCCCGCAGGAGAAGCGCCGATGGCGCGACCGCCGAGGCCCGTCGCTCAGAAGGCCGCCCTGAACGTCACGCCCCAGGTCCGGGGATCGCCCGGCTGGCCCGCGATGAGTCCGGTGTTGCTGGGGCCGACCGCGAGGAAGTCGAAGTACTCTTCGTCGAAGGCGTTGCGCACCCAGGCGTAGAGGTTGATCCCGTCGTCCGTGCGGAAGCCGGCGCGGAAGTTGGAGAGCGAATACCCGTCCACCCAGGTGTAGATCGACGGCGAGGCGTTCGACGAGAAGCTCGAGCGATAGCTGCCGTCGTAGCCCACATAGACCTCGCCCGACCGGCGGAGGAACGTCGCGGGCGCGCTGGCCTCGGCGCCGAACGAGAGGCTCCACTTCGAGATCCCGGGCAGGCGCTGCCCCGAGATGTCGCAGTTCGCGGGGCTCAATCCGCCCGGCGTACCCGGCGGGCTGGGCGTCTGGCCCGCCCCCACGGTCGTGCCGCCAGAGAGTTCCGGCGGGCACGGCGCGTCCACGAAGCGGCGGTAGGTCGCGTCGGTGTAGGCCCCGTTGGCGTAGGCGCTGAACCGCTCGCTCGGCCGCACAGAAAAGTCGAACTCGAAGCCCTGGCTGCGCACCTTGTCCGCGTTCGCGAGATAGCCGCGAAGGACGCCGAGCTGGCCGTTGGTGACCGTGGCCTGGTAGTCCTTGATCTCGGTGCGGAAGGCCGAGAGGTTCAAGGTCGCCCGCCGGTCCCAGAACTGGGTCTTTAGGCCCGCCTCGAAGTGGTCCACGTCCTCCGGCTTGATCGAGCCGGCCGAGAGGATGGGATTGCCGGCTGCGTCCGTCGGCAGGCCGTTCTGGTTGATGCCGCCGGTCTTGAAGGTCTTGGCGTAGGTCGCATACCCCAGAACGTCGGGCTGGAGCCGGTAGCTCAGGGTCAGGTCGTAGCTGAAGTTCCAGTCGCTGAAGCTGGGCGCGCTCACCTGCGGCGAGAAGACCGCGAGCTGCGCCGCCCGCCGGGCGCCGGTCTGCCCGAAGAGCACGGGCTGGCCCTGGCCGTCGAAGACGCGGCGTTCGTACGAGCCTTCCTTCTTGTCGTAGTTGAGCCGCAGGCCGGGCTGGATGGTGAAGGCGTCGCTCACCTTCCAGCTCGCCTGGCCGAACACGGCGAAGCTCGTGGCCTTCAGGGACTGGGTGTTCAGCGCCGTGAGGCCAGCCAGCACGGTCGGATCGTTCGAAAGGACGTTGGTCGGCGCAATGTTCCAGCGGCTGGACGCGGCGCCCTGCTGCTCGGTCCCCTGCGTGTCGATGCGCTGGCGGAAGGCGAAGACGCCCAGCACGCCGTCGATGCGCTCGCCGGCGTAGTTGTAGCGCAGCTCCTGGCTGTACTGGTCCTGCTGCGAAGGATTCTGCGACTTCGACACGATCGGCAGGCCCGTGAAGTCACGGTCGTTCTCAGGCTTCCAATCCCAGTACCGCCAGGCCGTGATCGAGGTGAGGGTCCCCGGCCCCACGTTCCAAACCACCCGGGCCGAGGCGCCCCCGATCTCGTTTCCGGCATTGAGGCTGGCGTCCACGTCGGTCAGCCGGTCGAACGGGTTGGTGCTGACGACGCGATAGTTCTGGGCCGCCGCCAGCGCGGCGTACTGGCGGTTCAGGGGCCGCTGGGTGGCGCCGGTCCGCACATAGATCTGCGCGCAGCACTCCGCATCCTGCTTGCTGTAGTCGGCCGCCAGCGTCACCGCGAGGCCATCGACCGGCTTCCACAGGAGCTGCCCCCGCAGGCCGATGTTGTCCTGGGCGTTGACGTGCTGCTGGCTGGTCACGTTGTAGATCGTCCCGCGCCGCGTCGTGGACGAGACGGCCAGCCTCGCGGCGAGGGTGTCGGTGAGGGGGCCCGACACGGCCGCCTTGGCCTGCTTGAAGTCATAGTTGCCGGCCGTGATCTCGGCGGTCGCCACGAAGTCGAAGCTGGGCTGGTTGGTCGTGATGTTCACGGCCCCGGCGGTGGTGTTCTTGCCGTAGAGCGTGCCTTGCGGACCGCGCAGCACCTCGATCCGCGACACGTCGAGGAAGTCGAACGTCGCGGCGGCCACGCGAGCGTTGTAGACGTCGTCCACATAGATGCCGACGCCCTGCTCGAAGCCGTCGCTGGTCAGCCCGAACGGAACCCCGAGGCCGCGGATGTTCACCGTCGTGTTGCGCGGGTTCGACGAGTAGAACTGCAGCGTCGGCGTCAGCTGCTGAAGTCGGCCGACGTTGAAGGCGCCCATCGCGTCGATCTGCGCGCCGCCCACCACCGACACCGCCAGCGGAACCGACTGGACCGTCTCCTCGCGGCGCCTGGCCGTGACCGTCAGCTCACCGACCGTGGTGACCGAGTCGGAGTCTTCCGCCGCGGCGGCGGGCGTGGCGTGCTCTGTCGCCGCCGCCGCCGGCGCCGGCCCGGCCGCCTGAGCCAGGGCCGCCGGCGCAGCGCTGCAGAGAAGCGCCGTCGCCAGGGCGGCGGGCGTCAGGCGCCGAAGCGTGATCGCAGTCATGGGTTCAGTCCACCTCGTTGAAGAGGGGCGAACCTAGACCTTCTATTCCTATCGGCTAAATAGGATTAACCCTGGGGGCTCTAGCAGTTTTTCTGCGGCCTACTCCGCCGCCAGCAGGGCCTTTCCGGCGGTGAAGGAGGTCTTGAGCGCGAGTTCGGCCTTGGCCGTCTCGTACTCGTCGGACAGGCGCGCCACGAGGTCGGCGACGCTCGGGATGTCCTTGACCGCGCCGATGCCCTGGCCGCAGCCCCAGATGTCGCGCCAGGCCTTGGACTTCTGGTTGCCGCCCGAGCCGAAGTTCATGGCGGAAGGATCCGACTTGGGCAGGTTTTCCGGATCGAGCCCGGCGGCCAGCACCGACGGCGCGAGGTAGTTGCCATGCACCCCGGTGAAGAGGTTCGTGTAGACGATGTCCTCGCCTGTGCTCGCGACGATCATGTCCTTGTAGCCCTGCGCCGCCGCCGCCTCCTTGGTGGCGATGAAGACCGAGCCGGCGTAGCCGAGGTCGGCGCCCATCGCCTGGGCCCCCAGGATCGCATGGCCCGTGGCGATGGAGCCGGACAGCGCGACGGGGCCGTCGAACCACTCGCGGATGGAGTGGATGAGGGCGAAGGGCGAGAGCGTGCCGGCGTGTCCGCCTGCGCCCGCCGCCACGGGGATCAGGCCGTCGGCCCCCTTCTCCACCGCCTTGCGGGCGAACCGGTCGGTGATCACGTCGTGCAGCACCACGCCGCCGTAGCTGTGCACCGCGGCGTTGACGTCCTCGCGGGCGCCCAGGGACGTGATGACGATCGGCGCCTTCCACTTGGTGGAGGCCTCCACGTCGTGCTCCAGCCGGTCGTTGGTCTTGTGGACGATGTGGTTCACCGCGAACGGCGCCGAGGGCGTGTCGGGATGGTCCCGATCCCAGATCGCGAGTTCCTCGGTGATCTGGTGCAGCCACTCGTGCAGCAGCGAGGCCGGCCGCGCGTTCAGCGCCGGGAACGAGCCCACGATGCCGGCCTTGCACTGGGCGATGACCAGTTCGGGCACGGAGATGATGAACAGCGGGCTGCCGATCAGCGGCAGACGGAGACGGTCGCGGAGAACGGGCGGCAGGGCCATGGCGGATCCTCGATGAGCAGCTTATAATTTACGACGTATACTATCGATCGACGTGCGGCAAGACAGGTTGCCTTCGTTGACCCTGCGTCGCGGAAGAGCCCTCCCCGGATGAATCGGCTCGTCGAGGCGGGCGCGGCCGCCGCAGGCCCGTAAGGCTCCGCTCGGCGCTGGATTTCCACCTGGGCGAGGCTCCCGCAACGTGACCTTGACGGCCGGCGCGGCCGGGAGGCAAGTCGCCCCATGGCCGATCCGCACGTGCTCGATCCCGGATTCCCTCCCGCCGGCGAGGACGCCTGGCGCGCGCTGGTCGCCAAGACGCTGGGCGACAAGCCGTTCGAAAGCCTCCAGAAGTCCACGGCCGAGGGGCTGCCCATCGCCCCGCTCTATGCGGCGAGCGCGGCGCCCGCGGCCTTCCCGGCCCGGCCCGTCGCGGCCGACCGGCCCTGGGACCTGCGGACGCTCTCGGCCCATGCCGATCCCGCGCGGGTGAACGCCGAACTGCTGGCCGACCTCGAGGGCGGCGCGGCCTCGGTGATCGTGGCCGGTCACGCCGCCCCGGACGCCATGGCCCGGGCGCTGCAGGACGTGATCGTGGAACTCGCGCCCGTGGGCCTCGACGCCGGATTCGCCGGACCGATGGCGGCCGACGCCCTGCATGCGGTGGCGAAGTCCTCCCCCGGCGCCCGGCTCGCCTTCAACCTCGATCCGCTGGGCGCGTTCGCCGAGGCGGGCCGCAGCGCGGGGCCCGTGGAGAGCCACGTGGTGAGCGCCGCCACGGTCGCGGCGCGGCACGCCCAGACCTACCCGCACGCGCAGCTCTTCCTGGCCTCCGGCCGGGCCGCGCACGAGGCCGGCGGCGGCGAGGCGCTGGAGGTGGCGGTGGCCGCCGCCGCCGCCATCGCCTACGCCAGGGCGCTGGTCCGCGCAGGGCTTGCGGTGGACGAGGCGTTCTCGCGCATCACGCTGGGGCTGTCGGCGGACGCCGACTACTTCCTGGTGATCGCCAAGCTGCGCGCCGCGCGGGCGGTGTTCGCCCGGATCGCCACGGCGTCGGGCGGCAGGGCCCAGGCCCGGCTGGAGGTGCGCTCGTCGCGCCGCATGCTCACCGCCCAGGACCCCTGGACCAACATGATCCGCTTGACGGCGGCCGGCTTCGCCGCGGCCGTGGGCGGCGCCGACGCGGTGGTGCTTGGGGCCTTCACCGACGCCCTCGGCCTGCCGACGGCCTTCGCCCGGCGGCAGAGCCGCAACACCCAACTGGTGCTGATGGAGGAGGCCGGCGCCGGGCGCGTGGCCGATCCCGGCGCCGGCGCCGGCTACCTTGAGAGCCTCACCGACCAGGTGGCCCGCGCGGCCTGGGCGCACCTGCAGGCCTTCGAGGCCGCAGGCGGCCTGGCGGCCGCCCTGGAGAAGGGCCTCGTGGCCGCCGAGGTCGCCAAGGCGGTGGCGGCGCGCGGGGAGCCGCGCATCCTGGGCGTCACCGCGTTCCCCCCGACCGAGGCCTCGACCGTGGAGGTGGAGCCCGGCGCCCGCGCCCAGGCCCCGGACGTCCGGTTGCCCGGCCCCGACGGCGCCTGCCCGCCCCTGACGCCGGTCCGCCTCTCCGAGAAGCACGAGGTCGCCGCATGATCTGCGACTTCCTCGCCTCTTTCACGCCGCGCGAGGCGCCGGAGCCCGACCGGGCCCGGGCTGGGACCGACGGGTCCGCGCCGCCCCCCCATCGCAAGGCCACGCTTGCGCCGGCTCCGGTCCCGGCGCTGCGCGAGGGCCGCCGGGAGACCCGGTCATGACGAGCTTCCCCGACTTCTCCACGCTGCCCTTCGACGGCCCAGCGGCCGCCTTCCCGGCGCCGGCGGGCCCGGCCTGGGAGACGCCGGAAGGCATCGTCGTGCGTCCGTCCTACACGGCCGCCGACATCGCCGGCGTCGCCGAGCTGGGCGGTTTCCCGGGCCTGGCGCCGTTCGTGCGGGGCCCCTACCCCACGATGTACGCCACGAACCCGTGGACCATCCGCCAGTACGCGGGTTTCTCCACGGCCGAGGACTCCAACGCCTTCTATCGCCGCAACCTGGCCGCCGGGCAGATGGGCCTGTCCATCGCCTTCGACCTCGCCACCCACCGCGGCTATGACAGCGACCACCCGCGCGTCACCGGCGACGTGGGCATGGCGGGCGTCGCCATCGACTCCATTCTCGACATGCGGACGCTGTTCGACGGCATCCCGCTCGACAAGATGACCGTGTCGATGACGATGAACGGCGCGGTCCTGCCCATCCTGGCGCTGTACATCGTCGCGGCGGAAGAACAGGGCGTGCCCCACGAGAAGCTGGCGGGCACGATCCAGAACGACATCCTGAAGGAGTTCCTGACCCGGAACACCTACATCTACCCGCCCGGTCCCTCGATGCGGATCATCGCGGACATCTTCGCCTACACGTCGAAGGAGATGCCGCGGTTCAACTCGATCTCGATCAGCGGCTACCACATGCAGGAAGCCGGGGCGACGCTGGACCTCGAGCTCGCCTACACCCTGGCCGACGGCGTCGAGTACGTGCGCGCGGGCGTCGCCGCCGGCATGACGGTCGACCAGTTCGCGCCGCGCCTGTCGTTCTTCTGGAACGCCGGCATGAACGTCTTCATGGAGATCGCCAAGCAGCGGGCCAGCCGCCTGCTCTGGGCGAAGCTGATGAAGCAGCACTTCGACCCGAAGGACAGCCGCTCGCTGAGCCTGCGGGCCCACACCCAGACGTCCGGCTGGTCGCTGGCGGCGCAGGACGTGTTCAACAACGTGCCGCGCACCGTGATCGAGGCGATGGCGGCCGTCGGGGGTCAGACGCAGAGCCTGCACACCAACTCGCTCGACGAGGCGTTGGCGCTGCCCACCGACTTCTCGGCGCGGATCAGCCGCAACACCCAGCTCTTCCTTCAGATCGAGAGCGGCCAGACCCGGGTCATCGATCCCTGGGGCGGCAGCTTCTACGTCGAGGCGCTGACCGCCGACCTGGCCCAGCGCGCCCTGGCCCACATCGCCGAGGTGGAGGCCCTGGGCGGCATGGCGAAGGCGATCGAGGACGGCCTGCCCAAGCGCCGCATCGAGGAGGCCTCGGCCCGCACCCAGGCGCGGATCGACTCCGGCCAGCAGACCGTCGTGGGCGTGAACCGCTACAGGCCGGACGTCGAGGACGACATTCCGGTGCTCAAGGTCGACAACACCGCCGTCCGCAACGCCCAGCTCGAGAAGCTGAACCGCCTGAAGCGTGAGCGCGACCCCGAGGCGGTGGCCGCCGCGCTCGATGCGCTCACCGCAGGCGCGGCGGGCAAGGGCAACCTGCTCGAACTGTCGGTCGCCGCGGCGCGCGCCCACGCCACCGTCGGCGAGATCAGCTTCGCCCTCGAGAAGGTGTTCGGCCGCCACAAGGCCAAGGCCGACGCGGTGAAGGGCGTCTACCTGCGCGAGGCGGGCTCGACGCCCGCTGCCGACCGGGCCCGCGCGATGACCGAGGCGTTCCGCCAGGCCGACGGGAAGAAGCCGCGGATCATGGTCGCCAAGATGGGCCAGGACGGCCACGATCGCGGCCAGAAGGTGATCGCCTCGGGCTTCGCCGACCTGGGCTTCGACGTCGAGATCGGCGACCTGTTCCAGACCCCCGCGGAAGCCGCGGCCGAGGCCGTGCAGGCCGGCGCGCATGCGGTGGGCGCAAGCTCGCTGGCGGCGGGGCACCTGACGCTGGTGCCCGAGCTGAAGGCCGAGCTGGCCAGGCTGGGCCGGCCGGACATCCTGGTGTTCGTCGGCGGCGTCATCCCGCCCGAGGACTTCAAGGCGCTGGAGGAGATGGGCGTCGCGGCGATCTTCCCGCCCGGCACCGTCATCCCCGAGGCTGCGATCACCGTGCTGGACCGCCTCAACGAGCAGCTCGGCTACGCGCAGGAGCAGGCCGCGCAATAGACGGGGCTTCCCGCGCCAGGGCGCCGGGCCGTAAGCTTGCGGCCATGCAGCTGAACCACCTGCATCTGCACGTGGCGGCGGTCGAAGACGCCGCGGCGTTCTACACCCGCCACTTCGGGTTCCGGCGGCACGTCGTCCAGGACGACGGCACGCTGTTCCTCCGCGACGAGGCTGGCCTGGACCTGGCGCTGGCCGCCGGCCCGGCCGACAACTTCCCGCCCTGGGCCCACTTCGGCTTCCGGCTGCGCGACGCGCAGGCCGTGGACGACCTGTTCTCCGAACTGGACAAGGCCGGCGTCACGATCCGCGAGCCGCTGACACACGAACCGGACTTCGTCTGGTTCCGCTGCGCCGACCCCGACGGCCATCTCATCGAGGTCTACTGGGAGCCCTGAGACGACGAAGGCCGCACCCGGCGGGTGCGGCCTTCGCGCCGTCCGGCAGGATCCGGATCAGCTGAGCGGGGTGTTCTCGTTCGGGCCGTCGGCCTGCTGTCCCCGGCGACGCTGGGGCAGCATGGACTGGGCGGCGGCCAGCTCGGCCCTGTCGAGGGCGCCGTCGCCATCCTTGTCGATCATCGGGAAGTAGCGGGCGATCATCCGGCCCATCGTCCCGCGCGCCTCGGCCTTCTGGATCTTGCCGTCCAGGTTGTCGTCCATCATCCCGATCATCCGGGTCTGGGCGAAGCGGGCGTCGGAGTCGACCTGCTTGGCCGCCGTCTCGTCCAACCAGCGGAAGCTGACCGAGGTGAACAGCATCTCCTCGTGGCTCTGCTCGCCCCAGGTCACCTTGATCGAGGGATCGGGGTTCGCCGGGTTCCGCTTGGAGTTGTCGTAGACGTAGTTGGCGATCAGCTTCGAGCCCGCCGGGATCTTGATCGGCTCGGCGAAGGTGTAGCTGCGCTGCCAGTTGAAGTCGTAGCGCGGCAGGCTCAGCAGTAGGGTCTTCTTGCCGTCGGGCGTCTGCAGCCACAGGTCGGACGAGTAGGCCCGGTAGTGCGCGTGCGGGAACGCCGAGTAGAGTAGCGCGTCGTTCGGGAACTCGACGTAGGCGGTTTCCTTGTGCCGCGGCGCGTTCGGCTGGATCTCGATCGTGCCGTCGATCACCACCACGCTGCGCATCATGTACTTGGGCGCGGTGTCGCGGAAGTAGACGCCGATCTGCGTGCGGTCGACGGTCTCCTTGCCGTACGGCGTGTAGTGCATCTGGAAGCCGACGGCGCCGCCGGCCGGCAGGAAGGTGCCCACGTCGCCGCCGAAGACGTTGGACTCGGCGCCCACCGCATAGCCGCCCACCGAACCGCGCCAGCGGGTCTCGGACGCCACGCCGTTGGCCGGCGCTTCCTTCATCCAGCCGGTGAGGACGTGGTGCACGGCCTGGCGGTCACCGGGCTTCACCGTCGTGGCGCGGATCCACTTGCCCTCGGTCATCGGGTTCAGCGTGAAGGGCCGCTGGTAGTCGACCACGCCCGAGGCCGGGATCTTGTACTCCGGGATGTTGAGGATGAGGTCCGGCTTGCCCAGCGGCCACTCGGCGGCCACGTGCTTCTTGCCGGCGAGCGGATCGGCGCCCTCCCCGCGCGGCGCGCCGGCTTCCACCCAGTGCACCAGCGTCTTGATCTCGGCGGGGGTCAGGTTCTTCGTGTCCGAGAACTTCCCGACGTGCGGATCGGCATTGTAGGGCGGCATCCGGTCGGTGCGGATCACCTCGCGGATCATCGGCGAGAAGCCCTTCACCATCTCGTAGCTGGTGAGCTGCATGGGACCGATGCCGCCTTCCTGGTGGCAGGCCATGCAGTTCTTCTCGATGATCGGCGCGACGTCCTTCACATAGGTCAGCTTGGCGTGGTCGGCGCCGCGCTCGGGGAAGGCGATCAGGGCGCCGTTCGAGGCCATCGTCGCGGCCGGGCCCGGCTTGCCCGCCAGGAACGCGTCCAGCGCCGCCTGCGCGCCCTGGACGGGACCGCGGTAGACCACCGTCCAGGTCTTCGGGTTGATCACATAGGCTTCGGCCGAGCGGGTGACGCCGAGGCTCTCCCCGATCAGTTGGTTGTTGTCCATGAGGATCGGCAGGGCGTAGCCGACCTTCTCGGCCTCGGCCCGGACCGACTCGCGGCTGTCCTTGAGGGACGAATTCAGCATGCGGAACTCGACGCCCTTGGCGCCGTAGGCCTTCGCCATCGCGTTGAGCGCCGAGGCCTCGCCGCGCAGCACCGCATCGCCGTTCGCCTGGGTGACGATCACGACGGCCGGGGCGTCGGCCAGCCGGTAGAGCTCGTGCGCCTCGAGGTTGGCGTCCACCAGCATGAAGTTGTCGACGGTCGCCGGCGTCGTGACCGACGCACCGACGGCCGAGCCGGTGAGCGCGGCGGTCGTGGATTGGTCCGTGGCGCAGGAGGAGATGACGGCCGTCGAGGCCAGGAGGGCGGCGAGGCCCAGGCGGGCGTGGATCATCGGAAGCGTCCCTCTGTCCGGTGCATGCGAACCGCCCCCGCGCACGAGGGCAGCCGCGGACTGTCCGTGATCCACGTTACACGAATATTTCCAGCGCGGACGCCGTCCGGCGCCGTTTTCAGCGTTTCGCAGCCTCGTTCCGGCCCTTGCGCCGGACAAACGCCCCGCGGCGAGCCGCGGGGCGTCCCAGTCTGAGCCGTCAGGCGGTGCGGGCGAAGGTCCGCCGCCGGCGCAGCGCCGTGCCGGCCGCTCCGAAGCCCAGGATCATCAGCGCCCAGGTCGCCGGTTCCGGCACGCCGCCCGGCGGTTCGAAGACGGAGCCGCCGTCGCCGATGACGTCGATCTTGTCGATCCGGTGCCCATAGAAGTCCGCTGCCCACAGGTAGCGGCCATCGAACGCCAGGTCCTCGTAGCGCGAGTTGGGAAGCTGAGCGCATCCGAGCTCGACGCCCGCGAGGCTGTGGTAGCAGAGCTTGCGCGGGATGAAGGCGTCGTTGACGACGAACACATAGTCGGTCGAGCCGACCGTCAGGAACTCCACGCCCGAATAGCCGCCGGCGCCGCCCAGGAACAGGGTCGCCGACCCGCCCCCGGCCACCGGCGAGTGGTAGACGCGGTCGACGTCCGGCGACCACCAGAGCGTGTCGCCCTGCACGTCGAGCCCGTCGATGAGCCCGCCGTATCCGCCGGCGATCGCCGTGGTGGTCGGGTTCAGGGACGTGTAGTGCTGGCCCGCGGCGGTGGCCCGGTCGAACTGGGTGATGCTGCCGCCCTGCATCGTCACCAGCTTCTGGTTCGCCGAGTTGTAGGCCAGCGCGGACCAGTAGGGGCCCTGGACAGTCTTCCCGGTGTCGACGCCAGAGGTCGTCATCTCGTGGATCCTGCCGCCGTCGTCGGACCACCAGATGTTGGCGCCGTCGTAGGCGAGGCCGAAAGCGCCCGAGCGCGCATAGCTGTCCACCACGAGCAGGGAAATGTCAGCACTGGCGGACGATGCGGCGCCAAGGGCAAGGAGCATCGATGTGGCTAAGAGGAACTTCTTCATGGGCACCCTCCATCGGTGAAGCTACGCATTGTTAATCAATGATAACTTTTGGCCTTTGAGGATTGTCAAAATCGGCCGCAGGCCTGAGGCGGCCAGGGGGCGGCGTCGCCCTGCGCTTGCCGCTCGGTCAGGCCAGGCGCCGCCGCCGCCCGCTGCGCAGCATCGCGCCCAGGCCGCCGAAGCCGAGCACCATGAGCGCCCAGGCGTCGGGCTCGGGCACGGCGCCGGGGCCGTCGTCGTCATCGCCCGGGTCCTCGTGGTCTCCGATGTCGGAGCCGCCCACCTTGATCCCCGTGAAGGCGAGGCCGGTGTCGTAGATTTCGTCGCCCCAGTTGGAGACCCCGAACACCAGCCGGTAGTCGCCGTCTTCGGCGACGGTGTAGTCCGCGCTGATCCAGCCGGTCAGACCGCATCCCGGCCCCCAGCACGCCCCCGAGTAGGACCCGAGCGGCGACCAGACGGGGCCGCCGTTGGCGCCGGAGCCGAGCGTCAGGGGCGATGTCGGCGGCGTGAGGGTGACGCCCGGATCGACCGGCGGCAGCCCGAGGCCGGGCGAGATCAGGCCGGCGGGCTCGGTCCGGGCGTTGAAGAGCATGGCGATCAGGTCGCCGCTGAACGCGTCGACCAGCTGCACGAAGGCGTAGTCCTCGTAGATGAAGCTGCCTTCGCCGCTCTGTCCGTCCGAGGACACGAAGTTGAAGTCGTAGTGCAGGTTGTCGCCGGCGTTCGCGGCGAACGAGGATGTGATGAAGGCCGAGCCGTTCGTGCCGCCGACCGAGTCGATCTGGCCCTTGCCGGTGACGCCGCCGGCCGTGGAAACCCAGCCGTAGCTTGATCCGCCCGGCGGGGCCGTGACGTCGCCGTCCGCGCCGAGCGTCCCGCAGGCGCCGATGCAGACGGCCGCCTGGGCGGTGCTCCCGGCCAGGAGCGCGACGACGACGGCCGCGAGTGTTGAGCTGAGGTGACGTGACATGGGGGTTCCTTGGTGGCTGCTGAGTTGAAGTCGAGGCGTGGCAGGTCGGTCCGGCGGCGAAGGCCGGGAGCGGATCAGACCCGTTGGTGAGAGGTGGCCCGGTGGGCGGCGGTCTCGCCGTCAGCCCTTGGGGTCGGACGTTCGGGCGAGCGGGGCGCCGATCAGCTCGTCGAGAAACAGGCTCGCCAGCGCCGCGCGCGACCCGACACCGGCCTTCTGGTAGACGCGGGTGAGTTGCGCCCTCACGGTCCCAGGCGCCGCGTTTCGCAGACGCGCGATGTCGTCGATGTCGCAGCCCTTGAGGGCGAACACCGCAACGTCCCTCTCCGCCGGCGTGAGGCCCCATTCGCGGGCGCGGCTTTCGATGACCTCACTGAGGGCGCCCGCTGCGACGGCCAGCGCTTCGCTCTTGCGCCGCCCCGAGGCGAGCAGCGCGCGAAGCTGCAGCAAGCCCACCACCACGCCGGCCAGAAGCGCCAGCACCGCCATCGCCTCGAACGTGACGTGGGCGGGGCCCACGCGGGCCGCGATATCGGCGGCCACGTCGACGACGAAGAAGGTCACCGCCAGCGCCTGGAGGGCCACGACGGCGGCGATGGCGCCGGCCCGCGGCTCGAGCCTTGGGGAGGACCTCGAGCTCATCTGGCGGACCGCGCCGCGCGCCGGCCGGGCAGCATCGATTGCAGGATCCCGCGGCCGCTCCGCCGCGTCTCGAAGGCCACGCCGAGAAGATGCAGGCCCGCCAGTCCGAAGAGCAGGTTCGCCCCCACTTCGTGCGCCTCCTCCACCGCCTCGCCGCCCCCCTCGCCCCGGCGACGGTCCTCGCGGTCCCCGCCACGCCGATCATCGTCGTCATCTGCATCCGCCGTTACGACCGGCTGCGCAATAGAGTCCGCCTCGATCCGTGGAGTCGAGACGCCGGGCGGCCCGCTCATGGCGACGCCGGTTCCGATGACGACCGCCAGCGTGCCCCAGAGCGCGTACACCATCAGTGCGCCGAGCGGATTGTGAGAACGGTGCGTCGACGCCGGCGCGCCGCGGACGATCTCCCGCACATGCCGGGCGGCGCGGCCGAGGCTGGGGCGAAAGGCGGTGAACCGGGCCTCGGGCGGCCCGATCAAGCCCCACGCCCACCGCAGCGCCAGCAGAGCGGCCACGCCGTAGCCAACCCATTGATGAGGCCCCGAGCCTTCCTCCGTGAACACGCCGTTCGCGACGACCCCGGCCGCCACGCCCCAGTGGGTCAGGCGGACCAGCGGGTCCCATCGCCGGACTTCCAGCGTCTGCATCGGTCGTCTCCGGTTGCGGCTGAACGCCAACTGGACCGTGCGGCCGTGCGGCCACAGTGCAGCCCCGCTTACGGCGCGCCCCATAAGCGCCTGCTGACGCCGACCGCGGCCGGGCGCGTCGACGGAGAGCCTTGGCTCAAGTCCCGGACGATCTAGTGATGCGCTGACGTATCAGGTCCACGCGCCGCCGACGTCTCCGGGAACCTAAGGTGGACCGTGGCGCCGTTGCGGGCGCGCGACGCCGTCATCTTTCCGCCGAGCCGTGCGATCTGGCGTTCGAGCAGCCCGAGGCCCACCCCCGGCGCCGCGCGGCCGCCCCGCGGCCTGCAGTCGAAGCCGCGCCCGTCGTCCGCGATCTCCACGTCGATAAGCGCGCGATCACGGCGCAGGGTCACGGAAATCCGGCCCTCCGCGTGCGGCCCCCAGGCGTGCTTCGCTGAGTTCGTGACCAGTTCGGCGATCATCATGCCCAGCAGCGTCGCAGCGTCCGACGAGACGCGGATGTCCGGACATGAGCGGATCTCCAGCGCGACCTCTTGCGGCAGCACGCCCTTCCGCAGGTCCGCGCACAGCGCCTCGATGTACTGGCCGAGGTCCCGTTCGCCGCTCTGCGCCGGATCGAGATAAAACCGCCGCTGCACCAGCGCCATGCAGTGGACCGAATCCGCCAACTGCAGACAGACCTCCCGCGCCTCGGGGTCCGTCAGCGATCGCGCCTGCAGGCGCAGCCGCGCGGCGATGTCCTGGAAGTTGTTGGCGACGCGGTGTGCGAGCTCGACAAGCATCAGCCCCTGACGCTCGAGCTCGCCGCGCAGCATGAGCGCTTCCTTCTGGCTGTCGAAGATGTCGGACCACACCGCGGCGATCGCGCCCGCCTCGATGGTAAACAGCCGGACCTCGCAGCGGCCCCCGTCCGCCGAACCCAGCGTGGTCCTCAGCGGCGACCGTTCGCGCATCACCGTCCTGGCGGCCGCCTCGAAGTCGGTCCCCGACAGCGCAGGGATGCGATCCCAGACGCTAGCGCCCAGAACGTCCTGAGCGCGGACGGCGAAGCGGCGCTCCGCCTTGCCGTTGAGATAGACGATCCGCCAGTCCGGCCCCAGCGCCACCACGGCGTCGCCAAGGTTTTCGAGAATGGTTGCTTCCAGCATGCCCCGCCCCGGGTTTGCATCGAGGATCGCGGGCGGGCGCTCGGCCCGCCCGCGTCTCTGTCAGGCGAGGACCGCCCCCGCGGCGCGCCGGGCGCGCCGCAGCATGGCTCCCGCGCCGCCGAAGCCCATGATCATGAGCCCCCACGTCGCCGGCTCGGGAACGGCGCCGATACGGAACGCGAAGTCGGTATGGAGATCGGTCCACGGACCGCAATGCGGACCGCCATCCAGGCAGCCCGGCCCGGTGGACCAGTGGGCGTTGTAGGCCTCTGAGCCGACGGTGGGTCCGTTCAGCGCCTGGGTCCATTGCCAACCGTTGTTCACGTTGGCCACGGTCAGCCAGTAGGTTTGCCCGGCGGCGATGTTCCAGCCCGGCGCCACGTCGGCTTCGAACTGGAAGATCCCCGGGATGCTGTAGGCGAATGAGGTCGCCGTCACGAACTGCTTCAGCCCCCCGCTGAACGTGTTGCCGTCCGGCGTGTTCGCGGGCTGGTGCAGCACCGGGTTGTCGTTCTGCAGGACGACTTCGAAATCCAGCGCCTCGGCCTCACTGCCCCACCACGTGAGGTGCGTGACGGAGCCCCCCTTGATCGGGTTGAAGTCGTCCGCGATCACGGGCCCGCTGGCGTTGTGCCAGGAGATGTTCGGCGGCTGGGCGTTTGCCGTGGGCAGGTCCTCGTAGACGGTGACCGTCGCCGCCGCTGGCCCCGCGGCGCCGATGAGCGCCGCCGCGCATCCGGCCGTCGCCGCCCAAGAGGCGGGCCGGGAAAACCTTGAGAAGATCATGTCTCAAGCTCCAACTGTTTCATTTGACGAAGACAGTCACAACTTCGGCGAATAGGACGTCGGAGATTTCCGACGCATGACGACATGAACTCCGCGACGCTCTTCTTCACTCTTGCCGTGACGCTCCAAGCGTCACTTTAGGATCAACGATCGAGCCGGACTTGACGGTGGATAAGTTCCTCGGAGTTTTTGTTCTGGCTCACCGTTTTCACTGAAGCCGTCGGCGACGCCATCGGTTCGGACCCGCTCTCCAGCATGCGCAGGGCGAACGACGGCTGGCGAATTGCGAACGCGCCGCGCCCTCGCCTGGACAGATGGCGATCGCTCTCGAGTTCCCGCAGGACGCGGCTCAGGGTTTCGGGCGTGAGCGCCAGGAAGTCGCCCACGTCGCGGAGCGTCATCGGCAGGCTGACCGTCTCGCCCGTTCCACGCCCCTGCCGATGGGCGAGCCACGTCAGGAACCAGAGCACGCGCTCGGTTGCGGACATGTGACCCACGTGTTCGAGGTGATGTGCGACGTCGTTGAACAGCCTGTTCGCGGCCCGGATGAGCTCGACCGTCAACTCGCGCGATTTCGACGACAGTTGCAGGACCGACTCCAGCGAGTAGCGCATGAGCTCGACGTCCGTGACCGCCTCGGCCGCGGTGATGCGCTCGGGCGCGCAAACGCCGAAGATGTCCCCCGCGAACAGGAATCCCAGGATCTGGCGGCGTCCGCTCTCGCCGATGATCTGAAGGCGCACGCAACCCGTCTCGATGCGGAACACCGCGTTCGAGGGCTCGGCTTCATCGAAGATGACCTGGCGCGCGTGGTAGCGGACGCGCCAATGTCGAGCACCCTCCAGAAACTCGGCAAGGTCGTTCACCGCCGCCTCCCTTGATCCCGGGCCGGCGCCTTCGCCGACGTGTGCTGGACGCTTGCACGCTGCACCTCTAGGTTGGTGAACGTCGTTCCGTTACCGGACATTGGGGACCGACGCCTCAGACCGTGGACGACACGCCGGCTGCGCGCGGTGAGCTTCCAGTCGACTGAAGACGTCCTCGACGGGCTTGTACCGCCGCCCGACGGCGGTATTCACCAAGCGAGCCCGTCGGCGCTCCAGATCCTCACGCGCGCATTCGCACGCACCGGCCAGCAGGCCTGCCTTGTCCTTGAGCTCTATCGTCCCGCGCGCGGTTTCGATCAGGCCGTCGCGCCGCAGGTCCGCCACGATCTCCGAGACACCCGTCCGCCGGATGCCCAGAAGGGCCGCCAGGGTCTCCTGGCTGACGGGGAGCACATCCAGGCCGGCGTGCTCGGCGGCAAGGAGCAGCCATCGCGCCAGGCGCGCAGGAGCCGTATGCCGCGCAGCGCAAGCCGCCGAGATCGAGACGTTGAAGGCAAAGGCCGCCAGGAGGGACTGCAGCCAGTCTCGCGCTTCCGCTCTCGTGTCGAGAAGCAGCTTGAGGCGTTGCGAACGCATCGAAAGCGCCGCCCCGCCGATCACCACGACGGTATCGGCCTCGATCCCTTCCGAACCGGGGAGCAAGGACAAGGCTCCATGGACGAAACGCCCGGCCTTCACGACCTCGAAGCACGAACCATCTGCGAACCGCCGCACGACCGAACAGAGGCCCTGGAGCGGGAACACGACGGCGTCGGGAACCCGGTCGTGCGAGACGATCACATCGCCGGCCCTGAGGCAGACGGCGGCGAGGTCCTCTCGGATCAGGCCGAAGAGTTCGTCGGGCATGTCCGCCAGGACCAGGTTTCCGAAACGAAGTTCGTCGACGAGGTCCGCATGGGCGGCTGGCGCCCCCTTCGAGTGGGCCGGGCCCTCCTCGACCGGGGCGCGGGACGGCGCGGCGTCCTGCGGCCGAGCCTCCGCATCGGAAAGCAGATAGGAGGCGATGAGGATGCCCCCGACCTGGCCATCCGGCTCGAACCACGGCGAGACGAGCCAGTCGACGCATTGGATGCGTCCATCCGCACGCTCGAAGCCGTCCTTGTGTACACGGACCGTCTCGCCGCGGAGGCCTCTCCGGTGGACCTTCTTCCACCGCTCGCCGATCTCCGGAACGACATCGTAGTGGCTGCGGCCGACGGGAACCTGCGGGAGCCCATAGTCCATGCACCAGCGTTCGCTCGCAGCAAGATAGCGCATGTCGCCGTCGAACATCGCGACAGCCGAAGGGCTGTCGGTCACCAGCGGCAGCAGAGCGGGTGGCGCCTTCGCGCTCATCGGGACCAACTTGCGGTTGTCGCGCCAGGCTGCCTGAAACCAGATGGCCGCACGGGGCATTGACCTGGATCAAGATGACCGGCGCGCACGAAGCCTCGCGCGCTCCCTGCCCATCGGCCGCGCAGGGCCGGACCGGGCGCGCCGGTCCGTTGCCCTTCTCCCCGGCGCTGCTAGCCTCCCCGCCGACCCCGGGAGGAACCATGTGTGACACCGTCGTGGCGACGCCCCAGGTGACGGCGGGGGGCGTCATGCTGTTCGGCAAGAACAGCGACCGCCAGCGCAACGAGGCGCACGTCCTCCAGATCGTCGAGGGCGGCGAGCATGGTCC